>NZ_JBITCS010000009.1:0-241160 GCF_044453445.1 Streptomyces sp. NPDC051684
ACGCTCCGCGTCGCCTCCCTCCTCCGCCTTGCGATCGCACGCACCAGGCCCCGCTCCCTGATCCGGCCTGATCCAAACGACAAGCCCTAGCCGCTCCGGGGACATGCGTAAGGGGCGAGCACCATGTGTGCTCGCCCCTTACGCATGCCTCTCTAGAGCCGCGCCCGCGTGGCCTCCACGAGACGGACCACGGACGTGTCGGCGACGTCCGCCACCTCGTCGTACGGGAACCAGCGCAGGTCCAGGGACTCGTCGCTGATGGCCTCCGTGGCGTCCGCGGGGGCGAGCGCCGCGTACTGCACGTCCAGGTGTTGGGTGCACGGCCCCGGGATCGGATGCCGGTCCAGGCGGACCGGGCCGCCCGCGAGGAGCGTGAGGCCGGGGATGCCCGACTCCTCGGTCGCCTCGCGCAGGGCCGCCGCCGAGAGCGTCGAGTCGCCCGGCTCGCAGTGCCCGCCCATCTGAAGCCACATCTGCAGCTTCTTGTGGAGCGTCAGCAGCACGCGCCCGCGCGACGGGTCGACAACGAGGGCGCTCGCCGTGATGTGCCCCGCGGTGCAGGGCTTCCACAGGCCGTCGGCGTCGTGCTCCGACAGATGGTCCAGATACGTCTGGCGCAGGTCCGGCTGGTCCTCGTAGCTCTTGAGCACGAGGACCGTGTCGTCGTACAGGCTCACTTGTCGGAGTCGCCCTCGCCCTTGTCGCCCTCGCCGCTGCCGTCCTGGTCCTTCTTCAGGTCCGGCTTCTCGGTGGAGCGGCCGCTCGCCGCCTCGCCGAGCATCTTGTCGATCTCGGAGAAGTCCAGCTGCTCGTCACGGTGCACGAAGCCGTCCGGGTCGTCCAGGTCGGACGCCGTCGGCAGCATGTCCGGGTGCGCCCACAGGCCGTCCCGCCCGTCCACACCGCGCGCGTCCGTGAGCGAGGCCCACAGGCGCGAGGCGTCACGCAGGCGCCGCGGACGCAGCTCCAGGCCGATCAGCGTCGCGAACGTCTGCTCCGCCGGACCACCGGTCGCGCGGCGGCGGCGCAGCGTCTCGCGCAGCGCGTCGGCGGACGACAGACGCGGCTTCGCGGCCGCGTGGACCACCGCGTCGACCCAGCCCTCGACGAGGGCGAGAGCCGTCTCCAGGCGGGCCAGAGCGGCCTTCTGCTCCGGGGAGTCCTCCGGCTGGAACATGCCCTGCTGGAGTGCTTCCTGGATCTGCTCGGGGTTCTGCGGGTCGAACTGGCCGACCACGTCCTCCAGCTTCGAGGTGTCGACCTTGATCCCGCGCGCGTACCCGTCGACCGCGCCGAACAGGTGCGAGCGCAGCCACGGCACGTGCGAGAACAGCCGCTGGTGGGCCGCCTCGCGCAGCGCCAGGTAGAGGCGGACCTCCTCCATGGGGACCCCGAGGTCCTTGCCGTACGACTCGATGTTCAGCGGCAGCAGCGCGGCCTTGCCGGCCGGGGCCAGCGGCAGGCCGATGTCCGTGGACCCGACGACCTCGCCCGCGAGCACGCCGATGGCCTGCCCGATCTGCTGGCCGAACATGGCGCCGCCCATGGAGCGCATCATGCCGATCAGCGGGCCCGCCATGGCCTGCATCTCCTCGGGCAGCACATCGCCCATGGCCATGCCGACGCGCTCGGCGACCGGGTCGACGAGTTCCTTCCACACCGGGAGGGTCGCCTCGACCCACTCGGCGCGGCTCCAGGCCACCGACGAGTGCGCGCCCGAAGGCAGCGACGTCGCGTCGTCCAGCCACAGGTCGGCCAGGCGCACGGCCTCCTCGACCGCGGTGCGCTCGGCGGGGCCCACGCTGGCGTCCTTGACGCCGTCCTGCGTGCCCTGCGAGACCGTCTGGCGGGCGATGTCCTTGGCCATGTCCCAGTTCACCGGGCCGCCCTCGTAGGAGAGCATCTGCCCGAGCTGCTGGAAGGCCGCCCCCAGATCGTTCGGATTCATCGAGCCGAACATGGCCGCGAACGGGTTGTCCCCGCCCTCGCCTCCCGGGCCGCCCGCGCCGGGCAGGCCCGGGAACCCGAATCCGAACGGGCCGGCCGGTCCCTGACCGCCACCGCCCTGCTGGTCCTTCTTCTTGCCCTCGTCGCCGTCTTCCGGCTCCTCCGGCGGAAGGCCGAAACCGAATGGGGTGTCACTCACGGGATTCCTCGGCTGGTTGGGCCGCCGGTTTCTGGGCCCGGCGGCGACTGCCCGACTACACACCCAGCGTAGACACCATGACCGGATCGGGCCTCAGTGCTTCGCCGACGAATGGCCTGCGGCAGGATGGATGCCTCCTGGTACGTACGCGTCATACAGGTACGTACTGAAGACAACCGCTGGAGACGCCCGGTGAGTTCCCCAGATCCGCAGGTTCGCGCAGCGCGAAACCCCGCATCCCGTCCAGCCGTCCGCGGCCCCGTCGTCGCGGTCACCGGTGCCGCGTCCGGCATCGGCGCCCTGCTCACCGAGCGGCTCGCCGCGTCGGACGAGATCAAGCAGGTCCTCGCCATCGACGAGCGGCGCGGCGAGTGCGCATCGGCGACCTGGCACGTCCTGGACGTGCGGGACCCGGCCATCGCCGAGAAGCTGCGTGGCGCCGACGTCGTCGTGCACCTGGCCCTCGACCTCGACCTGGAGTCCGACCCCGCGGCCCGCACCGCGTACAACGTGCGGGGCACCCAGACGGTGCTCACCGCCGCGGCCGCCGCGGGCGTGCACCGCGTCGTCCTGTGTACCTCGACGATGGTCTACGGAGCCCTTGAGGACAACGAGCTCCCGCTCGCCGAGGACGCGGAACTGCGCGCCACCGCGGAGGCGACCGGAGTCGGCGACCTCCTGGAGGTCGAGCGGCTCGCCCGCCGCGCCCCGCGCGCGCATCCCGGCCTGAACGTCACCGTGGTGCGCCCGGCGGTGCTCGTCGGCGGCACGGACACGGCGCTCACCCGGTACTTCGAGTCGCCGCGCCTCCTCGTGGTGGCCGGTTCGCGGCCCGCCTGGCAGTTCTGCCACGTGGACGACCTGTGCAGTGCCCTGGAGCACGCGACCCTGGAGAGGGTCGACGGAGAGCTCGCGGTCGGCTGCGACGGCTGGCTGGAGCAGGAGGAGGTCGAGGAGCTCAGCGGCATCCGGCGCATGGAGCTGCCCTCCGCCGTCGCCCTGGGCGCGGCGGCCCGGCTGCACCGGATCGGCCTGACGCCCTCCCCGGCGGGCGATCTCGCCTACACGATGTACCCGTGGGTGGTCAGCGGGAGCCGGCTGCACGAATCCGGGTGGCGCCCCCAGTGGACCAACGAGGAGGTCCTCGCGGAACTGCTCGAGGAGGTCGCGGGCCGGCGCACGGTGGCGGGCCGGCGCCTCGGCCGCAAGGACGCGACGGCGGCCGGCGCCGCGGGCGCGACCGTGGCTCTGCTGGGCACGGCGGCCGTGGTGCGGCGCGTGCGGAAGGCGCGCCGACGCATCTGACACCAGGCCGTCCGCACGGCGCACCTGTAGGAGGCTCCAACCCGGTACTCGCGCGTGCCGGTCGAAAACGCTATTCACGGTTGTCGGCGGCGTGCGGCACGATGAGGGCATGGCACCCACCCAGCACGAGCACCCCGGCGAGCACGCGGCACAGGACCCCATCAAGCTGCTCGCCGTCCGAGAGACGCCGCTCTCCGTGGACGAGGTCTTCACGGCCGTCGGTGACGACGCCGCGGGAGGAACCGCGCTCTTCGTGGGGACCGTGCGCAACCACGACGGCGGGGCCGACGTGGACAAGCTCGGCTACTCCTGCCATCCGACCGCCGAGGCGGAGATGCGCCGCGTCGCCGAGAAGGTCGTCGCCGAGTACCCCGTGCGCGCACTGGCGGCCGTGCACCGAATCGGCGATCTGACCGTGGGCGATCTCGCGGTCGTCGTCGCCGTGTCCTGTCCGCACCGCGGAGAGGCCTTCGAGGCCTGCCGCAAGCTCATCGACGACCTCAAGCACGAAGTGCCCATTTGGAAGCACCAGACCTTCTCGGACGGGACGGAGGAGTGGGTGGGAGCCTGCTGAGGCTCCAGTTGCGTAACCGCCCCCCTGCGGCGAGCGTTGGGACTGCGGATGGTTAATCTGCTGATACGTCAGTGGCAGTCGCTCAAGGGGTCGGGAGGTCGGCATGGCAGCGCTCCTGTGGCTGCTCATCCCGGTTGTCGCTGCGGTGGCTGCCGGATTCTGGGGCATCTGGGCCGGCCGCCAGCGACACAAGACCGGTGACGTCACGGAACTCAGTGGGTACGCGCGCTTTCGCGAGGCGATGGAGAAGTCGCACCAGGGCACCTGACGGGCCCGGCCCCACAGGTGCGCCGACAGCGTCGTCCCGTACTGTCGTTCCATGCCACGCCGCACTGCGACGATGCTCGCCTCGACCCTGATTCTGATCGCGCTCTTGTGTGCGGGGGTACTCATCAAAGTGCCCTACGCCGAGATGTCGCCGGGACCGACGGTGAACACCCTCGCGGACCACGGCGGCGAACCCGTCATCCAGATCAACGGCCACAAGACGTACGACGCGTCGGGCCACCTGAACATGACGACGGTCCGGGTCACCAGCGCCGACTACAACATGAACCTGGTGTCGGCCGTCTACGGATGGCTCGCGCACGACAGCATCGTGGTGCCGCACGAGACGCTCTACCCGGACGGCCAGACCGAACAGCAGTCCTCGCAGCAGAACGCCGAGGAGTTCAGTCAGTCCCAGGAGAGCGCCAAGGTGGCGGCGTTGCAGGAGCTGGGCATCCCCGTGAAGTCCTGGGTGATCGTCTCCAGCGTCGTCAAGGACAGCCCGGCCCAGGGTCGGCTGCACGCCGGTGACGTCATCAAGTCCGTCGACGGCACCAAGGTCACCAAGCCCGCCGACGTCGCCAAGCTCGTCACCAAGCACAAGCCCGGCGAGAACGTCGTCTTCACGGTCGTGCCCGTCAAGGAGGCGGCCGCCGCCGAGAAGGCCGGCAAGGAAGCGACCCGCACTCAGAACGTGACGATCAAGACGGAGAAGGCCGAGGACGACCGCGCGATCGTCGGCATCCAGGCGGGGACCGACCACACCTTCCCGTTCGAGATCGACATCAAGCTCGCCGACGTGGGCGGTCCGAGCGCGGGCCTGATGTTCTCCCTCGGCATCGTCGACAAGCTCACCTCGGACGACCTGACGGGCGGCAAGTTCGTGGCCGGCACCGGCACGATCGACGACGACGGCAAGGTCGGCCCCATCGGCGGCATCGGCATGAAGACCGTCGGCGCGCGCGACAAGGGCGCCCAGTACTTCCTGACGCCGAAGGACAACTGCGCCACCGCGGCCAAGGACACCCCGGACGGACTGACGCTGGTCAAGGTGAACACCCTGGACGACGCGATGGACGCCCTGAAGGACATCCGCAGCGGCAACACGGCCGACCTGACCACGTGCACGGCCAAGGGCTGAGCGAGCGCAAACACCGCACTACGTAGAGGGGCGCCACCGGTCGGATCCGGTGGCGCCCCTCTACGTAGACGTGCGAAAGCTCAATCGGCGAACGTCACCGACAGGGCCTCCGCGAGACCCGGTACGAGGTTCGAGCCCGTGAGGACCTCGGTGGTCGCGTCCTTCTCGCGCAGCCGCAGCGCCGAGTCGCGGGTGCCGTCGCGCAGCACGCCGACCGTCATGCGGACCTCCTGGCGGTCCGGGTGCTCGGAGACCCACTTCGTGAGCTTCTTGCCGCTCAGGCCCTCCGGGACGGACGCCTCCGCGGACGGCGGCAGCATGAGGCGCTCGACCGTCAGCGCGCAGCCCACGACGGCGTCGGGCCACGCGATGGTGCCGAGGAACTCGTCCAGCGGCTTTCCGGCAGGAATCTCGTCCTGCTCGATCGGAGTGAGGCCGGGGGCCTCCTGCTCGCCCTCGAGCCCGAGCTGGGCGGCGAGAGCGGGTTCCTGGGCGCGCAGCGCGGCCGTGTCGACGAGGGCGAAGAGGCGAGCGGGCTGGTCCCAGCCAAGCCCGGCGGCGTACTCGTCGATCTCGAGTACGGCTCGGGTGAGGGGGCTCGCTGCCATGGGAGTGTTGGACATGGTCACAATCCTGCCTCGTTCCTGCCCCGAACCGGGAACTGAGTAAAGCGTGAGTAAGTTGCATAGGTGATGGGTCCGCGATCTCGGGGCCCGACCGACCGACCGATCGAATACCGAACTTCGAGGTGCACACCTTGGCTTTCCAGATGCCGGACCGCGGCGGGGGCCCGACGGGACCGCGGATCAGAGTCGGCCGACCCTCCCGGCGTGCCCGGACGCTGTTGTTGACGCTGGGCGTCCTGGCCGTGCTCGGCATGGCCTTCGTCATGTTCGCCGGATTCTGGACCGATTGGCTCTGGTACCGCTCGGTCAAGTTCTCGTCCGTCTTTACGACCCAACTGTGGACGAAGATCGGGCTCTTCTTCGTCTTCGGACTGCTGATGGCGCTCGCCGTCGGCGTCAACGTGTGGCTGGCGCATCGGCTGCGCCCGCCGCTGAGCGCCATGTCGATGGAGCAGCAGAGCCTCGATCGCTACCGGATGGGCATCGCGCCCTTCAAGCGATGGCTGCTCGTCGGCGTCACCGCCCTTGTGGGCCTGATCGCGGGAGCCTCGGCCGCCAGCCAGTGGCGTACGTGGCTGATGTTCGTGAACGGCGTGCCGTTCAACCAGAAGGACCCGCAGTTCCACATGGACGTGTCCTTCTACGCGTTCGATCTGCCCTGGTACCGCTTCCTGCTCGGCTTCGGGTTCGCGGCGGCCGTCATCGGCCTGGTGGCCGCGGCGCTGACGCACTACCTGTACGGCGGGCTGCGGATCACCAGCCCGGGCGCGCGTGCCACGGCCGCGGCGACGGGGCACCTCTCCGTCCTGCTGGGCGTGTTCGTGGCCCTGAAGGCGGTCGCGTACTGGCTCGACCGGTACGGGCTCGCGGTGAAGCAGAGCGACTTCAAGGCGACGGACAACTGGACGGGCCTGAGGTACGTCGACGCGAACGCGTATCTGCCGGCGAAGACGATCCTGTTCTGCATCGCCGTCATCTGCGCGATCCTCTTCTTCGCGACCCTGTGGCGGCGCACCTGGCAGCTGCCGGTCATCGGCTTCGGCCTCATGGTGCTCTCGGCGATCCTGATCGGCGGCCTGTACCCGGCCATCGTCCAGAAGTTCCAGGTCCAGCCGAACGAGCAGTCCAAGGAAGCCCCGTACATCAAGAAGAACATCGAGGCGACCCGTAAGGCGTACGGCATCGACGGTGCCAAGCCCGTGGACTACAAGGGCAAGGGTTCGGACGACGCCAAGAAGCAGCGCACGGAGTCCGACTCGGCGGCGAGCTACCGGCTCAACGACCCGAACATCGTGTCGCCCACCTTCCAGCAGCTCGAGCAGCAGCGGAAGTACTACCAGTTCCCGACGACCCTGGACGTGGACCGCTACAACGGCCAGGACACCGTGGTCGGCCTGCGCGAGCTGAACCTCAGCAAGCTCGACAAGCGCAACTGGATCAACGACCACTTCGTCTACACGCACGGCTACGGCGCCGTGACGGCGAAGGGGACGGAGACCTCCGGGGGCGCCCCGCAGTTCACCGAGTCGGGCCTGCCGACCACCGGCAAGCTCGGCAACTACAACCAGCGCATCTACTACGGCGAGAAGACCTCGCAGTACTCGATCGTCGGCGGTCCGCAGAAGGAACTGGACTACGAGCAGGACGACGGCACCCAGAAGACGACCAGCTACAAGGACAAGGGCGGCGTCAATCTGGCGAACCCGCTCAACCGCGCCGCGTACGCCGTCGCCTTCAGTGAGCCGCAGATCCTCTACTCGGGGGCCATCGGTGACGGCTCGCGGATCCTCTACAACCGCACTCCCAAGGAGCGCGTCGAGGCCGTCGCGCCGTGGCTGACGATCGACGGAGACCCGTATCCGACGGTCGTGAACGGCAAGATCAAGTGGGTCATCGACGCCTACACGACGTCGAACGGCTATCCCTACGCGTCCCGTACGACGCTGGGCGACAGCACCGCCGACTCGCTCAACGAGGCGGACAGCCAGCGCGCCGTGGTGGCCCAGCAGAACCAGGTCAACTACATCCGCAACTCGGTGAAGGCGACCGTCGACGCGGGCACGGGCGAGGTCAAGCTCTACACGTGGGACGACAAGGACCCGGTCCTGAAGACCTGGAAGAAGGCGTTCCCCGGCACGGTCGAGGACAAGAGCGCGATCCCGGCCTCCCTGAAGGAGCACCTGCGCTACCCGCAGGACATGTTCAAGGTCCAGCGTGAGCTGCTGAGCCTCTACCACGTGACGAACTCGAACCAGTTCTACAACGCGTCCGACGCGTGGCAGGTGCCGAACGACCCGACCAAGAAGGACAACAGCGCGGTCCCGCCGTACTACCTGTCCATGAAGATGCCGGGTCAGACCAGCCAGCAGTTCTCGCTGACGACGACGTTCACGCCGAGCGGCCGGCCCAACCTGAGAGCGTTCATGGCGGTCGACGCCGACGCGACCAGTAAGGACTACGGCGCCATAAGGCTCCTCAGAGTCACCGAGGACAAGGTCGCGGGACCCGAGCAGGTGCAGAACACGCTCAACTCCTCGAACACCGTGGCCAACTGGGTGCGCGACATGAAGGGTGCCGACTCGACGGTCCTGTACGGCAATCTGCTGACGGTGCCGCTCGACAAGGGCTTCCTCTACGTAGAACCGATCTACGCCCAGGGCCGCAATGCCGAGTACCCACTCATGCGCAAGGTCGCCGTCTCGTACGGCAACAAGATGGGGTTCGCGGACTCGTTGTCCGAGGCGCTCAACCAGGCCTTCGACGTGCAGGGGGATACGACGCCGGCCGAGCCGGAGAAGCCTGGCGGGGACACGAGCGAGACGCCGGAGAACTCGACGGTGAAGGAAGCGCTCGCGGACGCGGACGAGGCCTTCAAGGACGGCCAGAAGGCCCTGAAGGACAACGACTGGACCGCCTACGGCGAGGCCCAGGACCGGCTGCAGGAGGCCCTGCAGCGCGCCGAGGACGCCCAGAACAAGGCGGACAAGGCGGCAGGGGACAACAAGAACGACAAGGGCAGCGACAACAAGGAGGCGGCCGGCGGCTGACTGGTCGGGTGATCCCTCCGCGCCGTGGTACGGTTTCTGCACAACGGCGCGGGGTGGAGCAGCTCGGTAGCTCGCTGGGCTCATAACCCAGAGGTCGCAGGTTCAAATCCTGTCCCCGCTACTGATATCGAAGGCTCGGAAGCTAAGGCTTCCGGGCCTTCGGTGCGTCGGGGCCCCCTCCGTCATGAGTCCCTGGCATGTGCGAAGCATGTGCGAACGATGCTCCCCTCGGGGGGAGTTCAGGAATCCGTGTTTCACTTGTCTCCCTGTGGGCATGTCGACAAAACGCTGAAGTGACCTCACTGGCTGCGGTATACGAGGTGTACCCAGGTTGCAGGTGGTGCGACGATGGACGTTATGGGGGACAAGGCAACTCTGTTGGAGACAGGGCGGTTTGTGCAGCCGACGGATCGGGACGAACCCGGCGAGGCTGCGGAAGAAGCACGCCAGCGGCTGGCCGCGGAGGCCGGCGACGTCGAGGCGATGAGCGTCCTCGGCGCCATGCTGCTGCGCCGCGGAGATCTCGACGGAGCCGAGCCCCTCCTTCGTGCTGCCACCGGCGCCGGTGACCGGGCCGCGGCCAACAACCTCGGAGTCCTGCTCCACACACGCGGCTACGCGGACGAGGCCGCCGGATGGTGGCGCGTCGCGGCCGTCGCGGGCTCCGCGCCCGCCGCGCACGCCCTGGGCCGGCACTTCCGCGAGCGCGGCGACGAGCCCGCCGCCGAATACTGGCTGCGCCAGGCCGCCGAGCACGGCCACACCCTGGGCGCGTACGCGCTCGCCGATCTTCTGGAGCACCGCAGCGACGTCGGCGCCGAGCGCTGGATGCGGGTCGCCGCGGAGCGCGGCCACCGTGAGGCCGCGTACCGGCTCGCCCGCGCGCTCGACCGGAAAGGCGGTACCGACGTGCTCGTCTCCGGGGACGGCGGCAACCCGGCGGAAGAGGCCGAGCAGTGGTACCGGCAGGCCTCCGCGCGCGGGCACCGGCGGGCCGCGCTGCACCTCGGTTCGATCCTGGAGAAGCGCGGTGAGCTGAAGGAAGCCGGGCGCTGGTACCTGACGTCCGCCAAGGACGGGGAGGCGCGCGCCGCGTGCGCCCTCGCGTTCCTGTTGCGCGACGCGGGCGACGAGGAGAGCGCCGCCGTGTGGTGGCTGCGGGCCGCCCAGGACGGCGACGGCAATGCGGCGAACGCGCTGGGCGCCCTGCACGCCGAGCGAGGCGAGACGCAGACCGCCGAGCGCTGGTACCGCGCGGCCATGGACGCGGGCGACAACAACGGCGCGTACAACCTCGGCCTGCTCTGCGCCGAGCAGCAGCGCACCGCGCAGGCCGAGGGCTGGTACCGGCGCGCTGCCTACGCGGGGCACCGCGAGGCGGCCAACGCGCTGGCGGTGCTGCTCCTGCAGAACGGGGACGCGGTCGGCGCCGAGCCCTGGTTCTCCAAGGCGGCGGAGGCCGGCAGCGTCGACGCGGCGTTCAACCTGGGGATCCTGTACGCGAGTCGGGACGACGAGGCGGCGGCGCTGCAGTGGTACGAGCGCGCCGCGGCCGGCGGGCACACGGAGGCCGCGCTGCAGGCCGGGATCGCGCGGCAGCGCGAGGGCGACGAGCCGGCCGCCGAGCGGCACCTGCGGTGTGCGGCCGGGGGTGGCAGCGGAGAGGCCGCGTACCGGCTCGCCTCGCTGCTCGATGTGCGGCGCCCGCCTGCCGTCCGGCACGAGCTGGGGGAGCCCGTCACCGAGAAGAGCGAGTGCGAGGAGTGGTACGAGCGGGCCGCCGAGCACGGGCACCGGCGCGCGCAGGTGCGGGTCGGGATGCTGGCCGCCGCGCGGGGCGATGTGGTGGAGGCCGCGCGGTGGTACCGCGAGGCCGCGGAGGCCGGGTCGCGCAACGGGGCGTTCAACCTGGGGCTGCTGCTCGCCCGGGAGGGCAGCGAGCCGGAGGCGGCCCTGTGGTGGACGCGGGCGGCCGATGTGGGGCACGGGCGCGCGGCGCTCCGGCTCGCGCTGCTGTGCGCGCGGCGCGGTGATCTCGCCGAGGGGCAGAAGTGGGCGTCCCGGGCGGTCGAGCTCGGTCCCGCGGAGGTGGCGGAGCGGGCGGGGCGGCTGCGGGACGCGCTGCGGCAGGAGCTGTCGGCGTAGCCACGACGGTGATCGCCCATGGGATTTGCGCTGGTCGGGCGGCGTACCGTAAAGTTGTGAACACAACGGCGCGGGGTGGAGCAGCTCGGTAGCTCGCTGGGCTCATAACCCAGAGGTCGCAGGTTCAAATCCTGTCCCCGCTACTGAAAGTCCTGAGGCCCGGATCCCCTGTGGATCCGGGCCTCAGGCGTTTTCGCGGGTGTTCTCAGGGCTTCCCGGGCGTTCTCAAGACTTGTGGCCGACCGCCTCCTCGTACAGCTTCCTGTTCACCGTCTTCGACTCGGGCAGCGGATCGCCCTCGGAGACGCCGGCCGCCTTGTAGGCCGCTTGCAGCCGGTCGGTCGTGCCGGAGCGGATCTCCCAGTCCATCCGCAGCGAAGGCGTCTCCTCCAGGACCTTCTTGTCCGTCTTCAGGAGGCGCGCCAGCTCGGCGACGAACGCGGGGTCCTTCTTGTAGTCGCCCTGGAAGTACGTGTTCACCGTGCGGATGTAGGCGCGCAGCAGTGCGACGCCCGCGTCCGGGTCCTTGCTGAGCAGGTTCGGGCCGAACAGCATCCCGCCGAGGGGCTCACCCTGCGGCTGGCCGCCGAGGAACGCGTAGCGCTTGTCGCCGTCGACCTTGCGCCAGATCGGGTCGAGGAGCCAGGCCGAGTCGACGCCGCCGTTCTGCAACCCGGTCAGCACGTCCGCCGAGCCGAGCTGCTGGAACTGGATCTTGTCGAGCCCGCCGCCGTGCTCCTTCAGGGCGATGTTCATCGGATACGAGGCGACCGAGCCCTTGCCGATCAGCGTGCCCATCTTCTTGCCCGACATCCGGACCCGGTCCGCGCTCTGCCCCTTCTTGAGGCGTACCCACAGGCCACTCTTGGACTTGGGGTCGGGGGAAAAGTTGCCGGACACCCACTTGATGTCGAAGCCGCCGAGGATGCCGTTCATGACCGCGGCCTCAGGGGCGGCCCACTGGGCGTCGATGTCGCCCTTGGCGAGGAGGGGGAGGGCGTCGGGCGTGGGGAGGACCTTCAGTTTCACATCGAGGCCCTCCTTCTTGAACTCGCCCTTCTTGACGGCCATTTCGAGCGGGGCCACGTACTCGGCGCTGAGCGTGCCCGTCGCGATTGTCAGCTTGCGGGGCTTGCTCAGCTTCTGCGGGGTGGGCGCGCCCTTGTCGCAGCGGGCCGGCTCGCGGTCGGCGGAGCGGTCCGCCGGATCGGTCCAGGAGCCCTTGCCGCAGCCCGCGACCGCCTTGATAGCGCGGGGCTTGGCCGCGGTGTCCGACGACGTGTCGTTCTTCGCGCAGGACGTCGCGCCGAGCAGCAGGGCGCCGACCGTGAGCAGGGTCGTACCCAGGTATGTCGTACGTACGTATCTGGTGCGCATGGAGCCTCCGTACAAGAATGCCGATGCCGAGGTCAGGACTGGCCGCGACCGCGGTCGCGTGGGGCCCAGGGGGTGAGGAACCGGCCCGCGAGGCGGACCAGTTCGGAGAAGAGGACACCGAGGGCGGCGACGCAGACGATGCCGACGAACATCACGTCGTTCTGGAAGAGGGCGCGGGCGTCGAAGATCAGATGGCCGAGGCCGTCGTTCGCGGCGATCTGCTCCGAGGCGACGATGACCAGGACCGCGACGCCCGCCGCGATGCGCGCGCCGACCAGGACGGCGGGGAGCGAGGCGGGGAGGAGGACGTGACGGAACATCTGCCACGCTGAGGCGCCGAAGACCTGGCCGGCGTCCCGGTGGCCGGTGGGGACCGAGATGACCGCCGCCATCGTCGAGATCCACACGAAGAAGAAGACCGTCGCCGCGACGAGCGCGATCTGCGGGCCCTCGCCGAGGCCGAACATGTTGAGGAAGATCGGGAGGAGGGCGAGTTTCGGCACGACGTAGAGGGCGTCGAGGAGGGGTTCGAGTGCCGCGCGGACCAGGGAGATCGAGCCCATGAGGAGGCCGAGGAGGTAGCCCGACACCGTGCCGATGACGTACCCGGCGAGGACGCGCTTCAGGGTGGCCCAGACGTCCGGCCACAGTTCGCCGTCGGCCGCGCGCTGCCAGCCGTCGGCGAGGATCGTGGACGGGGCCGGGTAGATCCGCTCGTCGATCCAGGACTGGGAGGCCGCGAGCTGCCAGAGCAGGATCAGGACCACGGGGACCGCGACCGCGAGGGAGAGTTCGAGGGCGCGGCGCCTGCGCCGGGCGCGGGTGGGGTGGAGTTCCTCGGGGCCGGGAGCGCGGACCAGCAGGTCGTCGGTGGCTTTGGTCGAGGTGAGCGCACTCATGCCGGGACCGCCTCCTGGTGCACCTCGCCGCGCAGCAGGTCCCACAACTCGCCCTTGAGGGAGGTGAATTCGGGGGTGTCACGGATGTCGCCGGAGCGCGGACGTTCGAACGGCGGTTTGCGCTCCGCGATCACGCGGCCCGGGCGGGCCGACATCACCAGGACCCGGTCGCCGAGGACGATGGCCTCCTCCAGGCTGTGCGTGATGAAGAGCGTGGTGGTCCGCGTCGTCTGCGTGAGCGCAAGCAGCTCGTCCTGGAGGATCGTGCGGAGCTGGGCATCGAGGGCCGCGAAGGGCTCGTCCATGAGGAGGATCTCCGGCTCCACCGCCAGTGCCCGCGCGATGGCGACGCGCTGGCGCATGCCGCCGGAGAGGGCGGACGGGTAGGCGTCGGCGAAGTCGGCGAGGCCCATCCGGGCGAGCCAGTCGCGGGCGCGGGTGTTCGCCTCCTTGCGCGGGACCTTCTGGATGTCGAGGCCGAAGCGGACGTTGGCCAGGACGGTCTTCCAGTCGTAGATCCCGTAGTCCTGGAAGATCATGGCCGCCGGGCGGGGGCTGGTGGTGCGGATCTCCAGGGTGCCGCCGGAGGGGCGGGTGAGGCCCGCGGCGATGCGGAGCAGGGTGGACTTTCCGCAGCCCGAGGGGCCGACCACGCAGACGAACTCGCCGGGGGTGACCGTCAGGTCGAGCGGTCCGAGGGCGTGCGTGCTGCCGAAAGTCCTGGTGAGTGCGCGGGCTTGGAGCTTGGGATGCATGGGCCCTCCGGGGTGCGGCGGATTCTCGTGGGCGACCGCGAGAATATGACGACCCGTCAGATTGCGGAAGGGGGTGCGTGGTTGGCACATACATGGAGGGGGTGGGTGGGCGGCGGTGTGGCAGTCGGTGATCGCGCGACGGCCGGTGGTCGCACAGCAAAAGGGCCCGCACCTCGCGGTGCGGGCCTTGCGGAGCGGTCGACTGGAGGGTGGGGCTACGCCTTCGCGGCGCAGCTCGGGCACAGTCCCCGGTAGGTGACCTCGACGTCCGAGATCGTGAAGCCGAAGCGCTCGTCGGACGGCAGCGCCGTCAGCGGGTTGCCCGTCGGGTGGACGTCGCGGATCTGGCCGCACAGGTCGCAGACCAGGTGCTGGTGCGGGCGGTGCGCGTTCGGGTCGTAGCGCTTGGCGCGCTTGTCCGTCGCGACCTCGATCACCTCGCCGAGCGAGACCATCTCGCCGAGTGTGTTGTAAACGGTGGCCCGTGAGATCTCCGGCAGCTTCGCGGTCGCGCGCGCATGCACCTCGTCGGCGGTGAGGTGTACGTGGTCCCCGTCGAGAACCTCGGCCACGACGCGCCGCTGCGCGGTCATCCGCCAGCCGCGTCCGCGCAGCCGTTCCAACAGGTCACTCATAAGGACCAGCCTAACAGTCAGGGGGCCTTGGCCCCGATTGGATGTGACTTTGGAGCTTTCCTTGACTTAGACATTGTCCATTGTAGGATCAGGCTCGGCTATAGCCAAGCGACAGGACGACTCGGGAAGGGCACCCAATGTCCGAGAAGAACGAAGAATTTGTCACGGACCCCAACGCGGAGGCGGGCGGTTGTCCGGTCGCGCACGGCCGAGCCGCGCACCCGACGCAGGGTGGCGGCAACCGGCAGTGGTGGCCCGAGAGCCTCAATCTCAAGATCCTTGCGAAGAACCCGGCCGTGGCGAACCCGCTGGGTGAGGAGTTCGACTACGCCGAGGCGTTCAACTCCCTGGACCTCCCGGCGGTGAAGCGCGACATCGCCGAGGTCCTGACCACCTCCAAGGACTGGTGGCCCGCCGACTTCGGTCACTACGGCCCGCTGATGATCCGTATGGCCTGGCACTCCGCCGGTACGTACCGGATCAGCGACGGCCGCGGCGGTGCGGGTGCGGGTCAGCAGCGCTTCGCCCCGCTCAACAGCTGGCCGGACAACGGCAACCTGGACAAGGCCCGCCGCCTGCTGTGGCCCGTGAAGAAGAAGTACGGCCAGAACATCTCCTGGGCCGACCTCCTGATCCTCACCGGCAACGTCGCCCTGGAGACCATGGGCTTCGAGACCTTCGGCTTCGCCGGCGGTCGCGAGGACGTGTGGGAGCCGGACGAGGACGTCTACTGGGGCCCCGAGCAGATCTGGCTCGACGACAAGCGCTACACGGGCGACCGTGACCTGGAGGACCCGCTCGGCGCGGTCCAGATGGGTCTCATCTACGTCAACCCCGAGGGCCCCAACGGCAACCCGGACCCGATCGCCGCGGCCCGCGACATCCGTGAGACGTTCCGCCGCATGGCGATGAACGACGAGGAGACCGTCGCCCTCATCGCCGGTGGCCACACGTTCGGCAAGACGCACGGCGCGGGCGACGCAGACCTGGTCGGCGCCGAGCCCGAGGGCGCGCCGATGGCGCAGATGGGCCTCGGCTGGAAGTCCGGCCACGGCTCCGGCAAGGGCCGCGACGCCATTACCTCCGGCCTCGAGGTGACCTGGACCGAGACGCCCACCCAGTGGAGCAACTACTTCTTCAAGAACCTCTTCGAGTACGAGTACGAGCTCACGCAGTCGCCGGCCGGCGCCAACCAGTGGGTGGCGAAGAACGCCGAGGCGATCATCCCGGACCCCGAGGACTCCTCGGTCAAGCGTCTGCCCACGATGCTCACCACGGACCTCTCGCTGAAGTTCGACCCGATCTACGAGCCGATCTCGCGGCGCTTCTACGAGAACCCCGAGGAATTCGCGGACGCGTTCGCCCGTGCCTGGTACAAGCTGACGCACCGTGACCTGGGTCCGGTCGTCCGCTACCTCGGCCCGGAGGTCCCCTCCGAGGAGCTGCTCTGGCAGGACCCGCTGCCGGCGCGCGAGGGGGAGCCCATCGACGCCTCCGACGTCGCGGCGCTCAAGCAGCAGATTCTCGCCTCGGACCTCACGGTCCCGCAGCTGGTGTCCGCCGCGTGGGCCTCGGCCTCCTCCTTCCGCGGCGGCGACAAGCGCGGCGGCGCCAACGGTGCCCGGATCCGCCTCGAGCCGCAGCGCGGCTGGGAGGTCAACGACCCGGAGAGCCTCGCCCAGGTGCTCCGCGTCCTCGAGGGCATCCAGGAGTCCTTCAACTCCGGCGCCAAGAAGGTCTCCCTGGCCGACCTGATCGTGCTCGCGGGCTCCGCGGCCGTCGAGCAGGCCGCCAAGGACGGCGGCGTCGAGGTCGAGGTGGCGTTCACGCCGGGCCGTGTCGACGCCTCGCAGGAGCAGACGGACGTCGAGTCCTTCTCCGCCCTGGAGCCGAAGGCCGACGGCTTCCGCAACTACGTGGGCAAGGGCAACCGACTCCCGGCGGAGTTCCTGCTCACCGACAAGGCGAACCTGCTGACCCTGAGCGCGCCCGAGATGACCGTCCTCGTCGGCGGCCTGCGCACCATCGGGATCAACGCGGGCGGATCGAAGCACGGCGTCCTGACCGACCGTCCGGGCGTCCTGAGCAACGACTTCTTCGTCAACATCACCGACATCGACACCCAGTGGAAGTCGACGACGAAGGCGCAGGACGAGTTCGAGGGCACCGACGCCTCGGGTCAGGTCAAGTGGACCGGCACCCGTGCCGACCTGGTCTTCGGCGCCAACTCCGAGCTGCGCGCGCTCGCCGAGGTGTACGCGAGCGACGACGCCAAGGAGAAGTTCGTGAAGGACTTCGCCGCGGCGTGGGCCAAGGTCATGGACCTGGACCGGTTCGACGTGCGCTGAGTGCGTCTCTTGAGTGCGTGAGCACTTGAGTGAGTGAGTGAAGAGGGCCGGTTCCCTGCGGGGGCCGGCCCTCTTCGTCGTATCCGCGGCTACGCGGGGAGTGGTGCGTGGTCGCGCCGGGCCGGGGCCCAGCGGCGGATGATGTCGCGGACCGACACGATGCCGACCGGCTCCTGTCCTTCGAGGACGATGAGATGCCGGAAGCCGCCGTGCGCCATGGCGGCGGCGGCCTCGTCCACGGTCCACGACGGGGCGGCGAAGACGACGTCCGTCGTGGTGTGGGCGCCTGCGGTCTCCAGGTCCGGATTCTGGTTCTGGCCCAGGGCGTTGAGGATGTCGCGCTCGGTCAGGATCCCGATGCCGCAGCCGTCCGGGTCGAGGACGACGGCGGCGCCGATGTGGCGCGCGGACATCAGCCGGGCCGCCTGGCGCAGGGTGTGGTTGGGGCCGATGGTGAGGACCATCGTGCTCATGGCGTCACGGACGAGCATGGATGGAGCCACCTTCCTGTGTGAGGCACTCGTGGCACCGGTCCCGTGCGGTACGAGAAACGGTTCACAAGTTCACAAGTGGGGGGACTCTCAGAGTTGCAGGTAAAGGGAGTGTCAACAAGGGGGCGCGGGAGGCGAGTTCAGGCGCACGGGTGGCTCAACCCGTGGTGCGCGAGTGGCTCACCCCACCGCGTGCGGGTCGTTCACACCGAGGCGCGCAGGTAACTCAGCAGCTGGTCGTGGAGCAGGCCGTTCGAGGCCGCCGCGTTGCCGCTGTGCGGGCCCGGGCGTCCGTCGAGCCCGGTGTAGCTGCCGCCCGCCTCGGACACGACGATCGCGGGCGCCGCCATGTCCCACAGGGAGAGCTCCGGTTCGGCGCACATGTCGATCGAGCCCTCGGCGACCATCATGTACGGCCAGAAGTCGCCGTATCCGCGCGTGCGCCACACGGCGCGCGACAGGTCGAGGAACCCGTCGAGCCTGCCCTGCTCCTCCCAGCCGGTCAGCGAGGAGTACGCGAACGAGGCGTCCTCCAGGCGGCCCACCTTCGAGGCGTGGATGCGCGACGCGGAGGTCAGGCTGCGGCCCGTGTACGCGCCCGCTCCCTTCGCCGCCCACCAACGACGCTGCAGCGCGGGGGCGGAGACGACGCCGACGACCGGCTGGTAGCCGCCCTCGCCCGCCTCCATGAGGGAGATCAGCGTCGCCCAGACCGGGACGCCGCGCACGTAGTTCTTGGTCCCGTCGATCGGGTCGATGACCCAGCGGCGCGGGCCCGTGCCCTGAATCCCGTACTCCTCGCCCAAGATCGCGTCCCGCGGTCGCGCCCGTTGGAGGTTGCCGCGGATCAGCTCCTCGGCGGCCTTGTCCGCCTCGCTCACCGGAGTCATGTCCGGCTTGGTCTCCACCTTCAGGTCGAGCGCCTTGAACCGGTCCATCGTCGCGGCATCGGCGACGTCCGCGAGGACGTGGGCGAGCCGCAGATCATCTTGGTAGTCGGGCATGAGTGAACAGTATCGATCGTGGTACGCCGACTGCTACAGGGACCGATCCGACGGCAGGCCCGGTGTGCTCGGCGGGAGGCCTTGACACTGCGTACGGGCGCGTCAACTCTGGCCACACAGGCCTTACGAAACCCGGCGAACCGGGGAGGCGACGATGCCTGCAGCGCGGGAATCCCTATTGGACGCGGCCTACACGGCGCTCGCGCGGCGACCGTGGGGCGGCGTGCGGATGGTCGACGTGGCGGCGGTCGCCGGGGTCTCCCGGCAGACCCTCTACAACGAGTTCGGCAGCAAGGAGGGGCTTGCGCGGGCCCTCGTGCGGCGGGAGGCCGACGCGTATCTCGCGGGCGTGGACCGGGCGTTGAAGGAGGGCGGGCTCGATTCCGTGGCAGAGTGGACCGTCGCCAGCGCGCGGCGCAATCCGCTGGTGCGGGCCGTGCTCACCGGATGCTGGAGCGAGCGGTTGCCGTCGCCGACGTTGTCCGCCGTGCCGTCCTCGTCGTCCGTGCCGGCGCAGCGGCGGGCGGACGGGCCGTTGCCGGGGCCCGGTGACTTCGTGGCCTCGGTGCGGGATCGGAGTGTGGCCGCGCTCGGGGTGCCGGGGGTGGGCAAGAGCGAGGCGGAGGCGCTGGCGCGGGACTGTGAGGTCGCGGTGCGGTTGGCGTTGTCGTGCGTGTTGGCTCCGCCGGTTGGTGAGGGGGGTACGGGGCGGCTCGTCCGCGAGACCCTGAACCGGCCGCGCGGCGCGACCTGACCCCTGGCCGGGTCTCGTCGTCGCTCTGTTGCGCGGCACCGTGGGCCGCCTTGCCCACCCTGCCGCCCAAGGCGGGGTGGCGGTCGGCCGTCTTGGGTGGGGAGCCGTGGTGGCGGCAGGTTGCCGGCCGCGAGGTGCGGCGCCCAGTGGGGCCGATGCCCCTGCAGGGGGCGGGTGGGCAGTTCAAGCCTCTGCGGCGATTGAGCAGCGGGGTCCGGGGCGGAGCCCCGTGGTGTGAGGCGGAGGGGCGCGTCACGGCGCGCCCCCGTGGCCGGTGAACCCCCGGCAGGGGCTAGGGCCTGTCGTTTGGATCAGGCCGGGCTCGCGGGGCCTGGCACGCACGCTCGCGGCGTTGTCGTCGGTCGACGACGCTCCGCGTCGCCTCCCTCCTCCGCCTTGCGGTCGCACGCACCAGGCCCCGCTCCCTGATCCGGCCTGATCCAAACGACAAGCCCTAGTGGGCCGAACCCGAGAGTTGCAGGCCGATCACGCCCGCGATGACCAGGCTGATCGAGACGACCTTGAGGACCGAGACCACGTCGCCGAGGAAGATCATGCCGTAGATCGCCGTGCCGGCCGCCCCGATACCCGTCCACACCGCATACGCGGGCCCCACATCGAGCTTCTTCAGGGACAACGTGAGAAGCCCGAAACTGCCGAGTGCGAACGCGGCGAACGCGACCGTGGGCCACAGTCGCGTAAAGCCGTGCGAGAGCTTCAGGCAGACGGCGAAGCCGGTCTCCAGGATCCCCGCGACGATGACCAGCAGCCACGCCATGTCCTTGTGCCTCCCGCGTTCCACTGATCTCGTACGGCTTACGAGTTCGACGATCTTGCGTCCGGCTTGGTGCGATTATGCCCTTACCGAGGCGGCACGGCAGTAAACAAGGCTCAGCTCAGTCGCCCTCGCGCCGCTCGCGCGTAGCGAGCAGCCGCCGCAGCGAGTACAGCCGGGCCGGATCCGCGTTCCCCTCCGCCACGTAGACGTCCAGCGCACAGTCCGGCTCGTCGTGGCTGCACGCGCGCGGGCAGTTCTCCGTGCCCGGCTCCAGGTCGGGGAAGGCGTGGATGACGCGCGACGGGTCGACGTGGTGCAGGCCGAAGGAGCGCACGCCGGGTGTGTCGATGACCCAGCCCGCGTCCCCGGACAGGGGCAGCGCGAGGGCCGATGTCGTGGTGTGCCGGCCGCGGCCCGTCACCGCGTTGACATGCCCTGTCGTACGCCGCTGATCGTCCGGCACCAGCGCGTTGACCAGCGTCGTCTTTCCGACGCCGGAGTGCCCGACGAACGCCGTGACCTTCCCGTCGAGCTGCTCGCGCACCCGCTCCACGGCCGTGCCGTCCTCCAGCTCCGCGCGGCTGGTGACGACGTACGGGATGTCGAGCGCCCCGTACAGCTCCAGCATCTTGTCCGGCGGGGCCAGGTCCGACTTCGTCAGGACGAGGAGCGGTTCGAGGCCGCCGTCGAACGCCGCCACCAGACAGCGGTCGATCATGCGCGGACGCGGCTCGGGGTCGGCGAGCGCGGTGACGATGGCCAGCTGGTCGGCGTTGGCGACGACCACCCGCTCGTACGGATCGTCGTCGTCCGCGGTGCGGCGCAGCACGGAGCTGCGTCCCTCGATGCGGACGATGCGCGCAAGGGTGTCCTTCTTGCCGGACAGATCGCCGACGACGGAGACCCGGTCGCCCACGACCGCCGCCTTGCGCCCCAGTTCACGGGCCTTCATGGCGGTCACGGCGACGTCGTCGATGAGGACGGTGAGCCGCCCGCGGTCGACGGTGAGGACCATGCCCTCGGCCGCGTCCTCGTGCTTGGGACGGATGTTGGAACGCGGCCGGTTGCCCTTGCGGTTCGGGCGCTGGCGGATGTCGTCCTCGTCGGTGTGCTTGCCGTAGCGGCGCATCGCGGTGTGCCCCTACGCCCGGTCGGTCCCGAGCATCGCGGCCCACATGTCGGGGAAGTCCGGCAGCGTCTTCGCGGTGGTCGCCACGTTCTCGATCTGCACGCCGTCGACCGCGAGGCCGATGATCGCGCCCGCGGTGGCCATGCGGTGGTCGTCGTACGTGTGGAAGATCCCGCCGTGCAGCCTGCGGGGGCGGATGTGCAGACCGTCGGCGGTCTCCGTCACATCACCGCCCAGCTCGTTGATCTCCTTGGTGAGGGCGGCGAGGCGGTCCGTCTCGTGCAGTCGCAGGTGGGCGACGCCGCGCAGGGTGGACGGGGAGTCGGCCAGGGCGGCCACCGCGGCGATGCCGGGGGTCAGCTCGCCGACCTCGCTCAGGTCGACGTCGATGCCGTGCACGCTGCCGGAGCCGGTGAACTCGAGCCCGCGCTCGGTCAGTTCACAGCCGCCGCCCATCTGCGTGAAGATGTCGCGCAGCGCGTCGCCGGGCTGCGTGGTGTGCTCCGGCCAGTCCGGGATCGTCACCTTGCCGCCGGTGATCAGGGCCGCGGCCAGGAACGGCTGGGCGTTCGAGAGGTCCGGCTCGATGGTGATGTCCCGGCCGAGCAGGGCGCCGGGCGTGACCCGCCACACGTTCGGCTCGCCGCCCGACTCCGGGGTGTCGACCTGGGCACCGACCGCGCGCAGCATGTCGACCGTCATCCGGATGTGCGGCATCGAGGGCAGCGCCGAACCGACGTGCCGGACCTCGACGCCCTGGTTGAAGCGCGGCCCCGACAGCAGCAGGGCGCTCACGAACTGGGAGGACGACGAGGCGTCGATCTCGACCGGGCCGCCCTCCAGGGCGCCCCCGCCGTGCACGGTGAGCGGCAGCGCGCCGCGCCCCTCGTCGTCGATCCGGGCGCCGAGCGCGCGCAGCGCGTCGATCACGCCGTGCAGCGGACGCTCGTACGAACGGGGGTCGCCGTCGAAGCGGATCGGGCCGTCGGCGAGCGAGGCGACCGGCGGCAGGAAGCGCATCACGGTGCCCGCGTTGCCGACGTCGACCGTGGCCGGGCCCTGGAGGCCGGACGGGATGACGCGCCAGGCCTCACCGGACCCGTCGGGGCCCACGCCTTCCTCGATGCCCACGCCCATCTCGCGCAGCGCGGCCGCCATCAGCAGCGTGTCGCGGGAGCGCAGCGGGCGGCGCAGCCAGCCCGGCTCCGCGGCGAGCGCGGCGAGCACGAGCGCCCGGTTGGTGACGGATTTGGACCCCGGCACCTGAACAGTCGCGTCGACGGCTCCGCTCGCGAGAGGGGCGGGCCAGAGGGCGGTGTGGGCCGGGTTCGTGGTCATGCCCCAACTCTAGTCGGCCCTCGGGAAGGCACCTGCTCACAGCCCCAGCAGCCAGCGGCCCCCGCCGATCAGTGAGCACAGCGAGACGGCGTGGAAGAAAAACAGCCACATGCCCGCGGGGACATGCGTGAGGCGCGAGAGCTGATCCGCGTCGGAGTCACCCGCTCCGCCCCTGCGGCGCTTGCGCTGGAGCTCGAAGGCGGGACGTACGCCGCCGAGCAGCAGGAACCAGACGACGGTGTACGCGAAGGCGGCCTGCACCTGCGGCCCCGCGAGCCAGGAGACGAGGACGAAGGCGCCGCCGGTGATCACCACGGTCAGCGCCCCGTACGCGTTCCGGATCATCACCAGCATCACCACGAGCAGCGCCGTGGCCAGCCACAGCAGCAGCGTGATGCGCCCGTCGGAGAGCAGCGCCGCGCCGCCGAGGCCGAGCAGCGGCGGGGCCGTGTACCCGGCGGCCGCGGTCAGGACCATGCCGAGCCCGGTCGGCTTGCCCCGGCTGACGGTCAGGCCGCTGGTGTCGGAGTGCAGCCGGATGCCGTCGAGCTTGCGGCCCATGACGAGCGCGATCAGGCCGTGACCGCCCTCGTGGGCGATCGTGATGGCGTTACGGGTCAGCCGCCAGACGGCGTGCGGGACGATCGCGGCGAGCGCGACGACGGCTGTGGCGATCGTCACCCACTGGTCGGGGTCGGACTGGGTTCCGAAGATCCGGTCCCAGAGGCTGGAGTCCATGGGTGGAGGCTGCTCCCGTTCGGGTTCGGTGGCGGGTCGGCATCTGGCACTGTGGCACGTATGTGCGGACGTTATGCATCGAGTCGCAGGCCCGAGGATCTCGCAGGAATCTTTGAGATCGAGAAGTGGGAGCCGGAGGAGGCCTATGAGGCCGACTTCAACGTGGCTCCCACCAAGGAGGTCTACGCGGTTCTCGACCGCCCGGTGAAAGACGCCGACGACCGCCGTCCGGTTCGCCAGCTGCGCAAGCTCAAGTGGGGGCTGGTGCCGTCGTGGTCCAAGACCCCGGAGGGCGGCGCCCGCATGATCAACGCGCGGGCCGAGACCGTGGACGAGAAGCCCTCGTACCGCCGGGCCTTCACCACGCGGCGCTGCATCCTGCCCGCCGACGGCTATTACGAGTGGGTGACCGCGGCCTCCGAGCGCGACCTGGAGGTCGAGGGCAAGAAGAAGCGGCCCCGCAAGCAGCCGTACTTCGTGACGCCCGCGGACGGCTCGGTCTTCGCGATGGCGGGGCTCTACGAGTTCTGGCACGACCGCACGCTCCCGGACGAGCATCCGCTGGCGTGGTGGGTGACGTGTTCCGTGATCACCACGGAGGCGGAGACCGCTCCGCTCGGTGTCGCGCCGGAGGACGGGCCGCGCACGCTCTCCGACATCCATCCCCGGATGCCGTTGATGCTGACGCCGGACCGGTGGGACGACTGGCTGGATCCGGCGCGTACGGACGTCGAGGACCTCCGTACGCTCCTCGCCCCTCCTCCGGAGGGGCTGATGCGGGCGTATCCCGTGTCCACGGCGGTGAGCAATGTGCGCAACAACGGGCCTGAGCTGTTGAAGGAGCTGGAGGGGCCGGAAGAGGGCACGCTCTTCTGATGTGTGCGGTCGACCGGGGTTGACGTCTCGGGGCTCTGCCCCGGACCCCGCGCCTCAATCGCGGGCGGGGCTTGATTTGGCCGATCGGCGCCGGGGCACCATGGCCGGGTGACACGAAGCGAAATCATTGCCACCGAAACCGGCGACGCCCGCATCACCTGGCACTCCGCCAAGAATCCGACGCTCACGCTCGGCGTCAGTCACGGTGCCGGGGGCGGTATCGAGGCCCGTGATCTCGTGGCGCTCGCCGGCGTCCTGCCCGCCCACGGAGTGACCGTCGCGCTCGTCGAGCAGCCCTGGCGCGTCGCGGGGAAGAAGCTCGCGCCCGCGCCGAAGACGCTGGACAAGGGGTGGCGGGACATCTGGCCCGCCCTGGCGAAGCCGGGCCTCCCGGTCATCGCCGGAGGCCGCAGCGCGGGCGCCCGCGTCGCCTGCCGCACCGCGGGCGAGCTCGGGGCCGCCGCCGTCCTCGCGCTCAGCTTCCCGCTGCACCCGCCGGGCAAGCCGGAGAAGTCCCGCGCCGACGAACTCCTCGGCGCGGACGTGCCCACCCTCGTCGTGCAGGGCGGCAACGACCCGTTCGGCAAGCCCGCGGAGTTCCCCGAGGGCGGCACGTACGAGCTCACCGAAGTCCCCTACGGGGACCATGGCTTCGCGGTGCCGAAGCGCGCCGACATCACCCAGGACGAGGCCCTCGACGTCATCACCGGGGCCGTCGCGAAGTGGACCCGGTCACTCGTCTAGCGGCCGGGAATGTGGAGGCCGGGACTGCTGTTGTGCGGACTGTCGGTGCACAGAGTTCGTACGAGAGGAAGTCCGCCGCATGGGTTCAGTCGCTTGCCCCAGCCGTGCCACCGCTCCTGACCTGGAGTGGAGCGTGCTGAGCGCGGCCAAGACCGCTTCTGTTCGGGCGGCGGGCGGACCGGATCGTCGTCTATCCTCCGATTCGAGCGGGGTCTCGTTCGTCCCCGCGACGTCGCTTGAGGAGGTGGGTCCGGTCACAGGGACCGACGCAGGGACCGAGTACGGCCAGGCGGACGAGCGCCCGGAGAGCACGGCGGAGCGCAACGCGCGCTTCGAGCGGGACGCGCTGGAATTCCTCGACCAGATGTATTCGGCGGCCCTGCGCATGACGCGCAACCCGGCCGACGCCGAGGACCTGGTGCAGGAGACGTACGCGAAGGCGTACGCCTCGTTCCACCAGTTCCGCGAGGGCACGAACCTCAAGGCGTGGCTGTACCGGATCCTCACGAACACCTTCATCAACTCGTACCGCAAGAAGCAGCGCGAGCCCCAGCGCAGTGCCGCCGAGGAGATCGAGGACTGGCAGCTGGCCCGGGCCGAGTCGCACATGTCGACCGGTCTGCGCTCCGCCGAGTCGCAGGCGCTCGACCACCTGCCCGACTCGGACGTGAAGCGGGCCCTGCAGGCGATCCCCGAGGAATTCCGCATCGCGGTCTATCTCGCGGACGTAGAGGGCTTTGCGTACAAGGAGATCGCGGACATCATGGGAACACCTATCGGTACGGTGATGTCCCGGCTGCACCGTGGCCGTCGTCAGTTGCGCGGCATGCTCGAGGACTACGCCCGTGACCGCGGGCTCGTCCCGGCCGGTGCCGGTCAGGCGAACGAAGCGAAAGGCTCGGGCTCATGAGCTGCGGAGAGCCGCACGAGACGGACTGCAGTGAAGTCCTGGACCATCTCTACGAGTTCCTCGACCACGAGATGCCGGACAGCGACTGCACCAAGTTCGAGGTGCACTTCGAGGAGTGCTCCCCGTGCCTGGAGAAGTACGGCCTGGAACAGGCCGTCAAGAAGCTGGTGAAGCGGTGCTGCGGTCATGACGACGTGCCCACCGATCTGCGGGCCAAGGTCATGGGGCGGATCGAAGTGATCCGCTCCGGCCAGGCCACGCCCGAAGAGGGCATGGGCAACCCGCTCGCCTGAGCCGACGGGGCCCTTCAGGGCTCCGTTCACCCGATCGTGCGAATCCGGGGCCCGGGGCCCCGGCAATCCCCGCGATGCCCCGCGAGCGCCTTCCCGCCCGTCCTATCCTCCCTGAACTGGACGCCTTGGGGAGGGAGTTGGCGCATGCGGTCGGTTCCGCCCGTGGCCAGCGCGTATGTGCTCCTGACCGCCGGTGTCGCCGCGTTCTGCGCCGCGCCCGCGTTCTCCGCCGTCACATGGTGGCCCCGCGTCGCCCTGCTCGCGTT
Source organism: Streptomyces sp. NPDC051684 (assembly GCF_044453445.1). Classification (NCBI taxonomy): domain Bacteria; kingdom Bacillati; phylum Actinomycetota; class Actinomycetes; order Kitasatosporales; family Streptomycetaceae; genus Streptomyces; species Streptomyces sp. NPDC051684. Next base: position 26,587 of record NZ_JBITCS010000009.1, read on the forward strand.
CCTCTACGCGGGCTGTGAGCAGCTCGGCCGCTGCCGGCTCGTCGGGCGGCGCGCACCCAAGGGAATGGGCACCTTCTTCCCCGTGCTGCTCGCCGGGGCCTTTCTGCTGCCTCCTGCCGCCGCCGCGCTCGTCGCCCTGCCCGGCGCACTGCTCGCCTCCGTCGAGCGGCGGCCCGCCTGGCTGCGCAAGCTGTGGCGCGCGGCCCAACTCGCCCTCGCCTGCTGGGCCGCGGCGCGCGTCTTCGGCGCGCTCGACGGACCCGAGGCGGTCGCCGACCCCCGGTTCCCGTACGCGCTCGCGCCCGGCGGCGCCGCGGTCCTCGCGTTCTGCGCCGTGCTCACCGTGCTCGACGGGGGAGTGCTCGCCACCGCGGAGCGGGTTCCGCTGCGCAGCGCCTGGCGCGGGCTCTTCCTGCGGATGCTCGCGCCGGTGGCCGCGCATGGGCTCGCGGGGCTGGTGATGGCGACGATGTGGACGAGTTCGTACGGCCCGATCGCCGCGCTGCTCGTGCTCCTGCCGATGTACATCTCCTGCTGGGTGTTCGCCCAGTACCAGCGCGAGCGGTCGGCCCACCAGGCCACGATCCGGGCGCTCGTGCAGGCCGTCGACATCAAGGACGGGTACACGCGCGGGCACAGCGAGCGGGTCGGCCAGGCGTCGATGATGATCGCCCGCGAGCTCGGTCTGGAGGGCGACCGGGTGGAGGCGCTGCGGTTCGCCGGGATCCTGCACGACGTGGGCAAGCTCGGCGTGCCCACGCGGCTGCTGCGCAAGGACGGGCCACTGACACCCGAGGAGCGCGAGGTCATTCAGCTGCACCCGGAGTACGGGCACGAGATGGTGCGCGGGATCGCGTTCCTCGGCGAGGCGCGGGCCGCGATCCTGCACCACCACGAGCGGCTCGACGGGAGCGGGTACCCGTACGGGCTCGCGGGGGCGCAGATCCCGGAGTTCGCGCGGGTGGTGGCGGTGGCGGACGCGTTCGACGCGATGACGTCCACGCGCACGTACTCGCGGGCCCGGCCGGTCGCGGTCGCGCTGGCGGAGCTGGAGCGGTGCGCGGGTTCGCAGTTCGACCCGGTGATGGTGGGGGCGCTGGTGCGGGTGCTCGAGCGGGACGGCTGGCATCCCGTGGTGACGGCGGACGAGGCGGCGGTGCCCGCGCCACGTCCGGAGAGCGTCGCCGCCCCGCCGGCGGCGTCCCTGTGACGGGGGCCGATCCGGAGCACCGCGCCGAAAGGGCCGCCCCGACCGGGGCGGGGCGGATGCCCGGGTTGCTCGTGGTGGTGTTCGGGATCGCCGTGGCGCTCGCCGCCGTGGCCGTTGGGGACACCGTGTGGCACGGCGTGGTCGAGCGGGGGAACGCGCTGGCGTTCGGGGTGCTCGTCGCCGTGGGGGAGCTCGCCCGCCGGGGCGGCGCCGAGGACCGGGAAGCCGCGCCGCTCGGGGCCGCGGGGGCGCTCGCGTACGCGTTGCTCGGGGAGGTCGCGGGGCGGCCCACGCACCACGGTGCGTTGCAGGTCGTCGCGATCGTCGCCGCGGGCACGCTCGTCGGCTGCATACCGCACGTGGCGCGCGGCAAGGGCGCCTCGCTCGACGATGTGACCCGGCGCCTGCTCACCGTCGCGTTCGCCGCCGTCTGCTTCCAACCGCTCTACAACCAAGGTGTGTTGGCGAAGTGGTTCGGCGACGGGGCGTACTACGCGCTGCTCATCGTGGGCCTGCTGGTGCTGACCGCGCTGTGCGACGCCGTGCTCGCCGCCGCCATGGCGCACGCCAGGACGCGCTGGCCGTTCGGCCCGCTGCTCCGTGACGAGCTGCGGGCGATGCTCGGGATCGGCTCTGCGGTGTGCGCGACGGGGGCCGTCATGGCGCTCGCCGTCGCCGTCGCCGGGCTGTGGGCGCTGCCCCTGATCAGCCTGCCGCTGCTGCTCACCCAGTTGGCGTTCCGGCGGTACTCCGTGGTCAAGGCCACGTACCGGCAGACCATCACCTCATTGGCCCGCGCCACCGAGATCGCCGGCTACACCCCGCACGGGCACGCCCGCCGGGTGGCCGCGCTCAGCCGGGCCGTCGGCCGCGACCTGGGGCTCTCCCAGCCGGACCTGTCGGTTCTGGAGTACGCGGCGCTGATGCACGACATCGGGCAGCTCTCGCTCGTCGACCCGGTGGCCGAGGGCGCCACCGCCGCGCTGCCGCCCGCCCAGCAGCGGCGGATAGCCCTGCTCGGCGGCGCCGTCGTCCGCCAGACCGGGGTGGACACCCAGGTGGCCGTGGTGGTCGAGCGGCAGGCCGACCCGTACCGCGAGCAGCCGCTCACCGCCCGGATTGTGCGGACAGCGAACGCGTACGACGAGATGGCGAGGGAACAGGGACCACAGGGGCCGCTCAGGGCCCTGGAGAGCCTGCGTCTGGCCACGGGCCGGGAGTACCAGCCGGAGGTCGTGGAAGCGCTGGCCAGAGTGGTCTGCACGCCCGGTCTGAGCCTAGGGTCGGTTGGGTAACCCATGGGTAATGAGCGGCCGTGCGACCGTACGTGGTTGGATGCGAAGCAAGGCAGGAAAAACGCAAGGCACGCGGAAAACTCGGCGTCCGGGGGCACAGGCCTCGAGTATCGGCAGGCGGGAATCGTGAGGATCTTCGGCAAGGGACGGCACCGGCCCTCCGCCTCCTGGCGGCAGGCCACGGATCGCGCGTTCACGCTGATCGGCGACGGCCGGTACGAGGACGCGGGGGCGCTGCTCACACGGGCCGCCGACCTGGAGCCCTGGCTGTCGGAGTCCTGGTTCAACCTCGCGCTGCTGCACAAGTTCCGGCACGACTGGGAGCAGGCCCGCACCACGGGCCTGCGGGCCGTCGCCCTGCTCGAGAAGGAAGGCGGGGCACCGGACTGGTGGAACGTGGGCATCGCCGCCACCGCCCTCCAGGACTGGCCGCTCGCGCGCAGGGCCTGGCAGGCGTACGGGCTGAAGGTGCCGGGTGGCGCCGCCGCTGCCGGGGAGCCGACCGGGATGGACCTCGGGAGCGCCGCCGTGCGGCTCTCGCCGGAGGGCGAGGCGGAGGTCGTGTGGGGGCGCAGGCTCGACCCCGCGCGCATCGAGCTGCTCTCCATCCCGCTGCCGTCGTCCGGGCGGCGCTGGGGCGAGGTCGTGCTGCACGACGGCGTCCCGCACGGGGAGCGGACCACGGCGTCCGGGCACTCGTACCCGGTCTTCGACGAGATCGAGCTGTGGGCGCCCTCGCCGGTGCCCACGTGGGTGGTGCTCCTGGAGGCCGCCACCGAGGACGACCGGGACGCGCTGGAGCGCCTCGCCGCCGACGCGGGCTTCGCCGCCGAGGACTGGTCGTCCTCCGTGCGGCTGCTGTGCCGTACGTGCTCGGAGTCGCGGATGCCGTCCGACGAGGGCGACGGCACGCATCTCGACCCGCACGACCACAGCGAGCCGGGGCATCCGGGGCCGCTCGGACACCGGACCGACGGGCAGCTGTGGGTGCCGGAGCGGGAGTGCGGGGTGGCCGCGCCGGCCTCGCTGGTGCGGGGACTGCTCGACGGGTGGGTGGCGGATTCGCCGGACTCCCGTGACTGGCGGGATCTCGAAGAGGTCTGTTAGGCGCGGGGCGCGTTCTCGGTGGTCGCCCCCCTCCGCCCCCTCTCGTCCCGTCCCCGGGGGCCGCGCCCCCGGACCCCCGAAAGATTGCGCAGTTCCCCGCGCCCCTGAGGGCCCCCGTACTCTGTAGGGGTTCGACCCTCGTATTTCCCAGGAAGGCTTTCGTCCCCCATGGCTCAGCAGGACACCGATCAGCAGCACGCCGGCGTGCTTCCCGTGGATGACGAGGGGTTTGTCGTCGACAGCGAGGACTGCGAGGCGCGGGAGGCGGCGTACCGGGAGCGCGGCACGTCGCGGCCGATCACCGTCGTCGGGAACCCGGTGCTGCACAAGGAGTGCAAGGACGTCACCGAGTTCGACGACGAGCTGGCCAAGCTCGTCGACGACATGTTCGCGAGCCAGCACACCGCCGAGGGCGTCGGCCTCGCCGCCAACCAGATCGGCGTGGACCTGAAGGTCTTCGTGTACGACTGCCCGGACGACGACGGCGTGCGGCACACCGGCGTGGTCTGCAACCCCGTCCTGCGCGAACTGCCCGCCGAGCAGCGGCGCCTCGACGACTCCAACGAAGGCTGCCTGTCCGTGCCGACGGCGTACGCCGAGCTCGCCCGCCCCGACTACGCGGTCGTCGACGGCCGGGACGAGAAGGGCAACGCGATCACGGTGCGCGGCACCGGCTACTTCGCCCGCTGCCTGCAGCACGAGACCGACCACCTGTACGGGTACCTGTACATCGACCGGCTGTCGAAGCGGGAGCGCAAGGGCGCGTTGAAGCAGATGGAGGAGGGGACGCCGCGTTACCCGGTGGTCCCCAACGCCTGAGCAACTGTCTTTTCCCCATGGGGGAGTTGAGGCGTCACCGCGGCGCCCGGTACGGAAGTGGCCTCCGTCCGGGCGCCGTTCGCATGTGCGGGCAGGGGTGGGGTGCCCGGTCGCGTACCGCCCGAATCCGGTCATGGCACGTGAAGAATCGGGAAGTGTGGGGTAGTGAGGGGAGCAAATGCGTTCCCACAGCGGTCAGTTATGGTGCTGAATAGAAAGCGCGGGGTTACACGACGGCGCGCGACCGGCACAGCGGGAGGCGCGCGCCGCAGGCCACAGAGAGGGGTTACTACGTGCCTGCTTTCTCACATACGTCGGTTCCGGCGGCTGTGGCGCTTCCGGTGATCGAGAGTGCGTTTCCTCGCCGGCTGCACCCGTATTGGCCGAAGCTCCAGGGAAGGACCAGGTCCTGGCTCCTCGAAATGGGGCTGATGCCGCCCGACAAGGTGGCCAAATATGCCGACGACCTGTGCTATTCGGACCTCGTCGCGGGCTACTACATCGGGGCGCCGGACGAACTGCTCGCGACGATCAGCGACTACAGCGCGTGGTTCTTCGCCTGGGACGACCGGCACGACCGCGATGTGATCCACGGCCGCGCGGCCAACTGGCGGCGGCTCGTCGCCCAGTTGCACGCGGCGACCGAGGCGCCCGAGCTCCATCTGGGCCATGGGGATCCGCTGGTCGCGGGCTTCGCCGACTGCCTCCAGCGGTTCTACGGCTCGCTGAGCCGTACCTGGAACGTGCGGTTCGCCCGCCACTTCCACCCGGTGATCGACGCGTACGACCAGGAATTCAGGAATCGGACGACGGGAACCGTGCCCGGAGTCGACGCGTACATAGAGTTGCGCCGGCAGACCTTCGCGCACTGGATCTGGATAGACCTGCTCGAGGCGACCGCGCAGTACGAACTCCCGGCATGGGTGCGGAAAACGCCGGCGTTCATGCGTGCGGCACTTGCCGTCCAGGACTTCTCGGCTTGGTACAACGATCTGTGTTCACTCCCCAAGGAACTCGCGGGAAACGAATTCCACAACCTCGGGATAAGCCTCATCGAGCACGAGGGGCTTTCCGTTGCCGAAGCCTCCGCGGAAGTGCGGAGCCGGGTCATCGGATGCGTCGACGATTTCCTTGAGGCGGAAGTCGAGGTCGCGAACATCGCGAACGGCGTCGAGACGCTCGGAGAAAAGGGGAAAGACCTCTCCGTGGCCATGAGGTCATGTCTGGAGAACATGCGGAACTGGTTCAGTTCCGTCTACTGGTTCCACCACGAATCGGGCCGCTATCAGGTCGACGACTGGGAGGACCGCAGCAATCCGCCGTACGTCAGCGACGAGCCGGGCGGCGTCGATGCCGTGCCCGGCGCGGGACGCATCCCGAGGCAGGCCCCCCACCGGATCCCCGACGGGGTCCCCGAACAGGCAGGTGAGTGCGCATGACCGTGGAATCCACGCTGCCGCCCCCGGCGCCCGGCCAGGCGGGAGCGTCGCTGCCGCCGCTCGCACCCGGCGGCGCGCCGCTGATCGGCCACGCCCCGCAGATGCTCCGCGACCCGCTGGCCTTCCTGACCCGGCTGCGGGAAGGCGGCGATCTGGTCCGGCTGCGGCTCGGCCCCAAGACCGTCTTCGCGGTCTGCGACCCCGTACTGGTCGAGAAGCTCCTGAAGAGCCCGGACTTCCTCATCGGCGGCGCGATGTGGGACGCCCTGGAGGTGCTCCTCGGTGAGGGCGTGGCGAGCAGCAACGGGCAGAAGCACCGGCGCCAGCGGCGCGCCATCCAGCCCGCGTTCCGTGCCGAGCGGATGGCCGACTACGCCACGTTGATGGCGGAGGAGGCGCGGGCGACGGCCGATCGCTGGCAGGACGGGCAGACCGTCGACATCAACGCCGAGATGTTCCGCCTGGCGGCCCGGATCACGGCCCGCGCCATGCTGCACATCGACGCGAAGGACGACCGCGCGGACCGCCTCGGCGAGACGATGGGCACGGTCTTCGCCGGCATGTACCGGCGGATGATCCTGTCGTTCGGGCCGCTGTACCGGCTGCCCCTGCCGGCCAATCGGCGTTTCGAGCGGGCGATGGCCGAATTGCACCGCATGGTCGACGAGATCATCGTCGAGCGAAGGGCTCAGGCGGCCGAGGGAATCGACACCGGAGACCTTCTCGCGGCATTGCTCGACGCGCACGACGATGACGGGGAAGCGGTCACCGACCAAGAGATCCACGATCAGGTTCTGGCCCTCCTGTTGGCCGGTGGGGAGAATGTCTCCAAGACGCTGGCATGGACGCTCGGACTCCTCGCCGAACACCCGGACCACGAAAGCCGGTTGTACGAAGAGGTTGAATCCGCTACCGGTGGTGGCAGGCAGGTGGCTTTCGGGGACCTGGGGAAGCTCGCATATATGCGTAATCTCCTTACCGAGTCGATGCGCATTCGCCCCAGCGTGTGGATATTCACGCGCATATCGGCGGTCGATACGACCCTCGGTGGCTATTGCATTCCGGCCGGGACGGACATCGTCTACAGCCCGTACGCGATGCAACACGACCCGCGCTCGTTCGACGACGTGGACGTCTTCGACCCCGACCGCTGGCTGCCGGAGCGTGTCACGGACGTCGCAAACGTGGCGCACCAGCCGTTCGGCACCGGCAACCGCAAGTGCCCGGGCGACCACTTCAGCATGGTCGAACTCTCCCTGATCCTCGGGACGTTGGTGTCCCGGTGGCGGTTCGAGACGGTCCCCGAGACGGAGGCGGTGGCGAAGCTCGGGATCACCATCGGCCCCAAGAACGGCAACCTGCGGGTGAGGGCCCGCGGCTGACCCCCTGGCGCCCTAGGAGGCGAGCTTCACCCGGAATGTCCTTCTGAAGGCGTTGGGGGTGGTCCCCAGCGCCTTCATGAACTGGTGGCGCATCGCCGCCGCGTTGCCGAACCCGGCGCGCGCGGCGATCGCGTCCACCGTCTCGTCCGTGCGCTCCAGCAACTCCTGGGCGAACAGCACCCGTTGGCGCAGCAGCCAGCGGTACGGGGTCGTGCCGGTCTCCTGCTGGAAGCGCCGGGCGAAGGTGCGCGGGGACATGTGGGCCCGCGCCGCGAGCTCCTCCACGGTGGCCGGTTCGTCCAGGTGCCGCTCCATCCAGGACAGCACCTCGCCCACCGTGTCGCAGCGCGTCGCGGGCAGCGGGCGCTCCACGAACTGGGCCTGGCCGCCGTCCCGGTGGGGCGGTACGACCATGCGGCGGGCGATCGTGTTCGCGACCTCGGCGCCGTGCTCGGTGCGCACGATGTGCAGGCAGGCATCGATGCCCGCGGCCGTACCGGCGGAGGTGATGACCTGACCCTCGTCGACGTACAGGACGTCCGGGTCGACGCGGGTGCGCGGGAAGCGGACGGCGAGCTCGCGCTCGTAGCGCCAGTGGACCGCGCAGCGGCGCCCGTCGAGCAGGCCGGCCTCGCCGAGCACGAACACGCCCGAGCAGACGCTGAGGACGCGCGCGCCCCGGTCGACGGCGCGGCGCAGCGCGTCGAGCAACTCCGGCGGATAGCCGTCCTGTGGCTGGGAGGAGGCCGGGACCGCGATGAGGTCGGCCTCGTCCAGGCGGTCGAGGCCGTACGGGGTGGAGACGGTCATGCCCGGCACGTGGGTGCCGAGCGTGGGACCCGCGGCGGAGACGGCCGCGAAGTCGTACACGGGTAGCCCGGCCTCGCTCCGGTCGAGGCCGAACACCTCGCAGACGACGCCGAGTTCAAAGGGGTGCACGCCGTCGAGCAGCACGACGGCCACGTTTTTCAGCATGCCTGCCAGTGTGCCGCAGGCGTGGCAGTAATTCGAGGGTTGCTGACAGTCCTGCCACTGCCGCGCGGTTCGGAACGGGCGGACAGTGGAGGACATGAACACAGCGATGAACTACCTCGCCGTCCTCTTCGTCTTCCTCCTCCTGTCCGCCCCGTCCCTCTACGGCATGGCGTACGACCGCCGCATCGACCGGCAGCTCCGGGCCGCGTCGGCCGGACGCGCCGACCACCGAGGCTCCCGCTACGAGAGGGCGGCCTGACCGGGCCTGTGCCCGAAGACCAGTAGATGCGAGCTCGCGACGAGCAGCTCCGGATGGGACTCGGCGAGCCTCGCGGCCGCCAACGCCGACACGAACAGATCGGATTCCTGAGGGACTTGCAGCCCGGTGGCGGCCTCGGCGGCCTTCAGCATCGAGTCACCGGGCCCCTCCACCCCGTACAGTCGGGCGCCGTCGATCCCGGCGCCCCGCACCTCCGCCGCCAGTTCCTCGGCGCGGTGGAAGTAGGCGAACGTGAACTCCCGCCCCTCGTTCACCCCGCTCGCGAGCACCCGCCCCGAGCGCTCCTCACGCCCGTCGAGATGCAGCCGCCCGTGCGCGGCGTGGTCGAACAGCGCCGCGAACCGCTGGATCCCTGAGGCCACGACAAGACCACCGGGCCGCACCACCCGCAGCGCCTCCGCCAACACCCGAGCTCGGTCAGGCAGTTCGGGCAAGTGGTACAGCGGGCCGAGCAGCAGCACGACGTCGTACGACGCGTCGGCGGCGCTCAGCGAACGGGCGTCGCCCACCTCGACGGTGCACCCGGCCCCCGCCGCTTCCCGTACGTGCCGCTCCACGGGGTCGACGAGATGGACGCGGTACCCGTCCTCGACCAGCCAGCGGGCGTGTGCGCCGGGACCGCCCCCGACGTCGAGCACCCTGGCGGGGGCGGTGGGCAGATATCTGCGCAACAGCTCTTGCGTACGGACGAGTTCGAGCACGCCCGCGGCGGAGGAGGCCAGCCGGGCGTGCTCGTCGAAGCGGGTGGAGTAGTAGGCGAGGACTTCGTCTGCGACCTGAGGTGTCGTCATGCCCCGCAAGTCTGACCAGGGGGTGGTGGGCGGCGCATCTCAATATGCGTCGCCCACCGAAGCACCCCGGCGGATCCGGTCAGAAGTCCTCGTCGAACCCCACCGAGCCCTCGACCGCCACCTGGTACGCCGAGGGGCGGCGCTCGAAGAAGTTGGTCAGTTCCTGGACGCCCTGGAGTTCCATGAAGGAGAACGGGTTCTCCGAGCCGTAGATCGGGGCGAAGCCGAGGCGCTGGAGGCGCTGGTCGGCGACGCATTCCAGGTACTGGCGCATCGAGTCGGTGTTCATGCCCGGCAGGCCCTCGCCGCACAGGTCGCGCCCGAACTGCAGCTCCGCGTCGACCGCCTCCCGCAGCATGTCGGTGACCTGCTGCTGGAGCGCGTCGTCGAAGAGTTCCGGCTCCTCCTTGCGGACCGTGTCGACCACGTCGAAGGCGAAGGACATGTGCATCGTCTCGTCGCGGAACACCCAGTTGGTGCCGGTGGCGAGGCCGTGCAGCAGGCCGCGGCTGCGGAACCAGTAGACGTAGGCGAACGCCCCGTAGAAGAACAGGCCCTCGATGCATGCCGCGAAGCAGATGAGGTTGAGGAGGAAGCGGCGGCGGTCCGCCTGCGTCTCCAGGCGGTCCATCTCCTCGACCGAGTCCATCCACTTGAAGCAGAACTCGGCCTTCTCGCGGATGGAGGGGATGTTCTCCACCGCCGCGAACGCCGCCGTCCGGTCTTCCGGGTCGGGCAGGTAGGTGTCGAGCAGCGTCAAGTAGAACTGGACGTGCACGGCCTCCTCGAAGAGCTGGCGCGAGAGGTAGAGGCGCGCCTCGGGGGAGTTGATGTGCTTGTAGAGCGTGAGGACGAGGTTGTTCGCGACGATCGAGTCGCCCGTCGCGAAGAACGCCACGAGCCGGCCGATCATGTGCTGCTCACCCGGCGACAGCTTCGCGAGGTCGGCGACGTCCGAGTGGAGGTCGACCTCCTCCACGGTCCAGGTGTTCTTGATCGCGTCGCGGTAGCGCTCGTAGAAGTCCGGGTAGCGCATGGGGCGCAGCGTCAGTTCGAAGCCCGGGTCGAGCAGGTTCTTTTCCGGAGAAGTGGTCATTACTGGCAGGCCTCGCAGGACTCGGGGTTTTCCAGGGAGCAGGCGACCGCGTCCGGGTCCGGCGTCGCGGTCTGCGCGGGGACGGTGCTGTTGCCCGCCGCCCGCGCGATGCGCGTCGCCGGGCGCGAGCGCAGGTAGTACGTCGTCTTCAGGCCCGACTTCCAGGCGTACGCGTACATCGAGGAGAGCTTGCCGATGGTCGGCGTCTCCATGAACAGGTTCAGGGACTGGGCCTGATCGAGGAACGGGGTGCGCGCCGCCGCCATGTCGATGAGGCCGCGCTGCGGGATCTCCCACGCCGTGCGGTACAGGGCGCGGACCTCGTCGGGGATCCAGGTGAAGCCCTGCACCGAGCCGTTGGACTCGCGCAGCGCCTCGCGGGTCTGGGCGTCCCACACGCCGAGCTTCTTCAGTTCGTCGATCAGGTAGCCGTTGATCTGGAGGAACTCGCCGGACAGCGTCTCGCGCTTGAACAGGTTGGAGACCTGCGGCTCGATGCACTCGTAGACGCCGGCGATCGAGGCAATCGTGGCCGTCGGCGCGATGGCGAGGAGCAGGGAGTTGCGCATGCCGACATCGGCGATACGTTCCCGCAGCGCCGCCCAGCGCTCCGGCCACGTCAGCTCCACGCCGTAGTGGTCCGGGTGCAGCACGCCGCGGGCCGTACGGGTCTGCTCCCAGGCGGGGAGCGGGCCGTTGCGCTCGGCGAGGTCGGCAGAGGCCTCGTACGCGGCGAGCATGATGCGCTCCTGGATCCGCGTGGACAGGGCCCTCGCCTCCGCCGAGTCGAACGGCAGGCGCAGCTTGAAGAAGACGTCCTGGAGGCCCATCGCGCCGAGGCCCACCGGGCGCCACTTCGCGTTGGAGCGGCCCGCCTGGTCCGTCGGGTAGAAGTTGATGTCGACGACGCGGTCGAGGAACGTGACGGCCGTGCGGACCGTCTCGTCGAGCCGCTGCCAGTCGATGTCGCCGGTCGCCGTGTCCACGAAGGCGCCGAGGTTGACGGACCCCAGGTTGCAGACGGCCGTCTCCCCGTCGTCCGTCACCTCCAGGATCTCCGTGCAGAGGTTGGACGAGTGGACCGTGTTGCCGGGCTCCGCCGTCTGGTTGGCGGTGCGGTTGGCGGCGTCCTTGAAGGTCAGCCATCCGTTGCCGGTCTGCGCGAGGGTGCGCATCATGCGGCCGTACAGATCGCGGGCCGGGATGGTCCGCTGGGCCTTCCCCTCGGCCTCGGCCTTGCGGTACGCGACGTCGAACTCCTCGCCCCACAGGTCGACGAGCTCGGGCACGTCGGCCGGCGAGAACAGCGACCACGGCTGGTCCGCGTTCACCCGGCGCATGAACTCGTCCGGGATCCAGTGCGCGAGGTTCAGGTTGTGGGTGCGGCGAGCGTCCTCACCGGTGTTGTCGCGCAGCTCGAGGAACTCCTCGATGTCGGAGTGCCACGTCTCCAGGTAGACCGCGGCGGCGCCCTTGCGGCGGCCTCCCTGGTTCACGGCGGCGACCGAGGCGTCGAGCGTCTTCAGGAACGGGACGATGCCGTTGGAGTGCCCGTTCGTGCCGCGGATCAGCGACCCGCGGCTGCGGATGCGGGAGTACGAGAGGCCGATGCCACCCGCGTGCTTCGAGAGGCGGGCGACCTGGTGGTACCGGTCGTAGATCGAGTCGAGCTCGTCCAGCGGGGAGTCGAGCAGGTAGCAGCTCGACATCTGGGGGTGCCGGGTGCCCGAGTTGAAGAGCGTGGGGGAGGAGGGCAGGTAGTCGAGGCGGCTCATCAGGCCGTAGAGCGCGGCGACCTCGTCCAGGGCGCGGGCGCTGTCGTCCTCGGCGAGGCCGCAGGCCACGCGCAGCATGAAGTGCTGCGGGGTCTCGATGACGTGCCGGGTGATCGGGTGGCGCAGCAGGTAGCGGCTGTGCAGGGTGCGCAGGCCGAAGTAGCCGAAGCGGTCGTCGCCCGCGACGTCGATGAGCGCGTCGAGGCGCGCCGCGTGCACCCATACGAACTCGGCCGTGCGGTCCGCGATCAGCCCCTCGCGGTGGCCGACCGCGACCGACTCCGTGAAGGACGTGACGCCCTGCGTGGCGGCCTCGGCGGCGATGGAGCGGGTGAGCAGGCGGGCGGCGAGCCGGGAGTAGGCGGGGTCCTCGGAGATCAGCCCGGCTGCGGCCTCGGTGGCGAGATCGCGCAGCTCGGCCTCGTCGGCCCGCGCCGAACGGCCGCGCAGCGCGGCGGCGGCGATCCGGCCGGGGTCGGCGTCGGGGAGGTCGGCGGTCAGCTCGGTCAGGGTGCGCAGCAGGGCTGCACCCGGGCCGTCCTGGGGGGTGGCTGAGACCGGTTCGGCGGGCGCGATGGTCACGTGGAGGCTCTCCCTCGCTCGGCTCGGGGCCTGCGGGGAGGAGGCGGCAGCGCGGGCGCGCGAAGGCGGGCCCTCGTCCACCGGCCCTTTCCGCGAGGCCCGGACGTCGTCGACGCCCGGGCCGGACGGCTCGGGCGTGCCGTCGACAGGTCATCGGACTCACGCGGGCGTTTTTGTACGCCTACGTACACCGTTGCGGGACAGTTCCGGATTCGCACCGGATTCCCCTGTGGTGACAGCGAGAGCGAGCATACATGTTGTGCCGGGCTTTCGCGTCAGCCCCATATGTTGTGTCGGCGTTCCTTTCTCGCGCCAAAGCCGTCAGTCGGCCGCCAGCTTCAACTCGTACGCCCGCAGCGTCACTTCCGGGATCGGCGCCCAGTCGCGGTCCGGGATCCGGGTGAAGCCCAGGCGTTCGTAGAGGCGGTGCGAGGCGGTCGCGAGCGGCTGCGTGCACAGCACCACCGCCGACTTGCCGGCCGCGCGCGCCCGGTCGATCACGGCCCGCACGAGCGCCTCGCCGACGCCCTTGCCGCGCGCCTCGACGTCGACCGCGAGCATCCGGAACTCGGCCTCGCCGGCGCGGGAGACCTCCGCGTACGGGTGGTCGTGCGCGGGGACGTAGGTGACGCTGCCGAGGACCTCGCCGCCCGGTCCCTCGGCGACGAGCACCTCGGCCTGCCGCGCGCGTTTCTCGACGTCGCGCAGTTCGGCGGCGTACCAGTCGTCCTCGCCGAACGCGAGGAGGCCGCTCCCCAGGTAGGCGCGGGCACTCAACTCGCCGAGCACGGCGTACTCATCGGGGCGCACTGTTCTGATCACGACGCCATGGTTACGCGACCCGCGGCCGTGGTCGCAACGGTTTCCGGAAAATGCCTCGGGCCCCTCCGCGATGGAGGGGCCCGAAGTCTTCAGTTGTACGTGCCTAGTGACCCGACGCCTCCGCGCCGACCTTGGGCAGTTCGACCTGGACGCCCTTGTCGCCCGCGTCGGCCGTGTAGTCGGCCGGCGAGGTCTCGTCGACGCCGTCCGGGGCCTTGACCGCCTTGAGGACGAAGGTCAGGACGACGGTGACGACGACGTTGAGGACGAACGCCGTCATGCCGATGTAGCCGATCTGGCCGATGCCGGGGATCTCCGCCGACGAGCCGCCGAAGTGCTTCTGCGTCGGCGACGCGACGCCGTACGCGGCGAGCGTGCCGTACACCATGCCGACCGCCCAGCCGGCGAGCAGCGCCCAGCGGTGGAACCAGCGCGTGAACAGGCCGCCGACCAGGGCCGGGAACGTCTGGAGGATCCAGATGCCACCGAGCAGCTGGAAGTTGATCGCGACGGTCTTGTCCATGGTCAGGACGAAGGCCAGCGCGCCCACCTTCACCAGGAGCGAGACCAGCTTGGAGACCTTGGTCTCCTGCGCGGGCGTCGCGTTCGGCTTGATGAAGTCCTTGTAGATGTTGCGCGTGAACAGGTTCGCCGCGGCGATGGACATGATGGCCGCGGGGACCAGCGCGCCGATGCCGATGGCGGCGAAGGCGACGCCCGTGAACCAGTCGGGGAACATGTCCTCGAACAGCTGCGGGATTGCCAACTGGCCGTTCTGCACCTTGATCCCGGCCGCGATCGCCATGAACCCGAGCAGCGCCAGCAGGCCGAGCATCAGCGAGTACAGCGGCAGGATCGTGGTGTTGCGGCGGATCACGTTGCGGCTCTTGGAGGAGAGCGTCGCCGTGATCGAGTGCGGGTACATGAACAGCGCCAGGGCGGAGCCGAGCGCGAGCGTCGCGTACGTCCACGTACCCGAGGATCCGGGCGCGAGCCCCGCGACCGGTTTGCCCGCCGCCTCGTTCGCGGCGTCGAACTTGTCGCCCGCCGCCGAGAAGATGTGCTCGAAGCCGCCCAGCTTGATCGGGATGTAGATGATGGCGACCGCGATGACCAGGTAGATCAGGCCGTCCTTGACGAACGCGATCAGCGCGGGGGCCCGCAGGCCCGACGAGTACGTGTACGCGGCCAGCACGCCGAAGGCGAGCAGCAGCGGCAGGTCCTTGATGAACCAGTTGGTGTTCTCGCCGCCACCGACGCCCATCACGTCGAGCACGGCCTGGATGCCGACCAGTTGGAGCGCGATGTACGGCATCGTGGCGAGGATGCCGGTGATCGCGACCGCCAGCGAGAGCCCCTTGGAGCCGAAGCGCCCGCGCACGAAGTCCGAGGTCGTCACGTACCCGTGCTTGTGCGAGACCGACCACAGGCGCGGCAGGAACGTGAAGATCAGCGGGTAGACCAGGATGGTGTACGGCACCGCGAAGAAGCCGGAGGCGCCGGCCGCGTAGATCGCCGCGGGGACGGCGACGAAGGTGTACGCGGTGTAGAGGTCGCCGCCGAGCAGGAACCAGGTGATCCAGGTGCCGAACGAGCGGCCGCCCAGGCCCCATTCGTCGAGCGAGGCCTCGTTCTCGGCCTTCCGCCAGCGCGCGGCGAGGAAGCCCATGACCGTGACGGCCACGAAGAAGAAGATGAAGACGGTGAGTGCGACACCGTTGACGCCGCCGTTCACGCGCCCGCCCCTTCCGAAGTGGCCGAAGTGGCCTTACGGGCGCGCTGATCGCGCTGCCACAGCTTGTACGCGATCATCGTGAGCGCGGTCGAGATGAGCACCCAGAGCATCTGGTACCAGTAGAAGAACGGGATGCCGATGAAGGCCGGGTCGACCTTGGCGTACGAGCTGACCCAGAGCATCGCGACGAACGGTGCGACCAGACAGAGTGCAATGATCACGCGTACCGGCGTGACCACCGGTTGTTTCACTTCAGGCGCATCGGACATTCGCGGTTCCGTTCCCCTCGCTCATCAGAGATCCCACTTATCTCACGTTTAACGTGCGGGAAATCTAAGCGAGAGTCTTGATCTACGGAACCCCTGTCCGAATAACGGATGGGTACACGGCCCCGGTCAGCAGCAGCGGAACCCCTGTCGGGGGTCCGATTCCTGGCGGTCCGTCCGCATGCGCTCGAACTCGCGCCGGGACGGTACGGACGCCCCCGGGTGGGTCTGCCCGAGGTGCGTCACGTACCGCTCGTAGGCGCTCTCGTCCGTCAACTCCCGGACGAACCAGCGCACATACCTAGCCACCCGTAGCACTGCCGACGCCGGCATCGCGCGCCTCCGCCTTCTCCTGCTGTGTGGGGACGAGCCCGGCCGGTGCCACCAGCGTGGACTCGACGTACGGTGCCTCGCTCAGCTTCGAGGACTGCGGGTTCCGTACGTGCTTCACGCATACCCGCAGCGCGTCGAGGACCACCACGACGATGAGGAGCGCGAGCGCGGCCGAAAGGACGCCGTCCACCGTGGAGTTGGTGACCACGGTGTGCATGTCGTCCATGGTCTTCGCGGGTGGCAGGACCTTGCCCGCGTCGATGGCGTCCTGGTAGTTGGAACGCTGCTGGAAGAAGCCGACCCGCGGATCGGACGAGAACACCTTCTGCCAGCTCGCCGTCAGCGTCACGACGGTGTCCCAGACCAGCGGGACCCCGGTGATCCACGCCCACTTGAGCCGCCCCGACTTCACAAGCAGCGTCGTGCAGACCGCGAGGGCGACCGCGGCGAGCAGCTGGTTGGAGATGCCGAAGATCGGGAAGAGCTGGTTGATCCCGCCGAGCGGCTCGTGCACGCCGACCCACAGGAAGTACCCCCACAGGCCGACCACGACGGCGCTGGTGAGGATGAGTCCCGGCTTCCAGCTGATGTTCTTGAACGGCTTGTAGACGTTGCCCAGCATGTCCTGGAGCATGAAGCGGCCCACGCGGGTGCCGGCGTCGAGCGCGGTCAGGATGAACAGCGCCTCGAACATGATCGCGAAGTGGTACCAGAAGGCGCGCAGTCCGCCCCCGGTCACCTGCGAGAAGATCTCCGAGACACCGACGGCGAGCGTCGGCGCACCGCCCGTACGGGACAGCAGGCTCGACTCCTCGACGTTCTTCGCGGCCTGCGCGAGCTCCGCGGGGGAGATCGAGTACCCGAAGTTCGCGACGGCCTGGGACGCGGACTGCACGCTGTCGCCGATGACGCCCGCGGGCGCGTTCATCGCGAAGTACAGGCCGGGGTCGATGATCGACGCGGCGACGAGCGCCATCACGGCCACCGACGACTCCATCAGCATGGAGCCGTAGCCGATCATCCGGACCTGCGTCTCCTTCTGGATCATCTTCGGCGTCGTGCCGGACGAGATCAGCGCGTGGAAGCCGGACAGGGCGCCGCACGCGATGGTGATGAAGACGAAGGGGAACAGCGAGCCCGCGAAGACCGGCCCGTCGCCGCGCGAGGCGAAGTCGGTGACCGCGTCCATCTTCAGCGTCGGCAGCGCGATCACGACGCCGATGGCGAGCAGCGCGATGGTGCCGAGCTTCATGAACGTGGACAGGTAGTCGCGCGGCGCGAGCAGCATCCACACCGGAAGCACCGAGGCGACGAACCCGTAGATCACCATCCAGATGACGAGCGTGGACGGCGCGAGCGTGAAGGTGTCCGCCCAGGAGGACTCGGCGACCCAGCGGCCCGCGATCAGCGCGATGAGCAGCAGCGCGACGCCGATCAGCGACACCTCGGAGACCCGTCCGGGCCGCAGCACGCGCAGATAGAAGCCCATGAGCAGGGCGATCGGGATCGTCATCGCGATGGAGAAGGTGCCCCAGGGCGACTCGGCCAGCGCGTTCACCACGACCAGGGCGAGCACTCCGAGCAGGATGATCATGATGGCGAACGCGGCGACCAGGGCGGCGGCCCCGCCGAACGGGCCGATCTCCTCGCGCGCCATCTGCCCGAGCGAACGCCCGTCGCGCCGCGTCGAGAAGAACAGCACGACCATGTCCTGGACGGCGCCCGCGAAGATCACGCCGACGATGATCCAGATGGTGCCCGGCAGATATCCCATCTGCGCGGCGAGCACGGGGCCGACCAGCGGGCCCGCCCCCGCGATGGCGGCGAAGTGGTGCCCGAGGAGCACGCGCCGGTCCGTGGGATGGAAGTCGATGCCGTTGTTGAGCCGCTCGGCGGGCGTGGCCCGCTTCGCGTCGACCTTCAGCACCTTGTTCGCGATGAACTTCGCGTAGAAGCGGTAGGCGATGGCGTACGACCCGAGGGCGGCGGCCACCATCCACGCGGCGGAGACCTCCTCGCCGCGGGAGAGCGCGAGTACGGACCAGCCGGCCGCGCCCACCAGGGCGACGACGGTCCACAGAATGATGGTTCTAGGAGAAGCGGTACGCACCGGTCTGTCCTCCCCGTCCATGCGACGACGGGAGGACCGTAAGCCAGAGGGTGTGAGCTGCGCTACACCGCGTGCGGGAAAGCATCTACTCCGTTACCGGGCAAGGGAGTTGAGGCCGCGCGGACGGCCGGTCCGGCTGCTGCTTCAGTCCGTGGGCCGCTTCAGTCCGTGGGCCGCTTCAGTCGGGCCACGAACTTGTACCGGTCGCCGCGGTAGACCGACCGCACCCACTCCACCGGCTGCCCCGAACCGTCGATCGAGTGGCGGGAGAGCATCAGCATCGGCAGGCCCACGTCCGTGCCGAGCAGGCCCGCCTCGCGCGGTGTGGCCAGCGAGGTCTCGATGGTCTCCTCGGCCTCGGCGAGGTGCACGTCGTAGACCTCGGCGAGCGCCGTGTAGAGGGAGGTGTACTTGGCGAGGCTGCGGCGCAGCGCCGGGAAGCGCTTGGCCGACAGGTGCGTGGTCTCGATCGCCATCGGCTCGCCGCTCGCGAGGCGCAGCCGCTCGATGCGCAGGACGCGGCCGCCCGTGGTGATGTCGAGGAGGTGTGCGAGCGTCTCGTCGGCGGTGACGTAGCCGATGTCGAGCAGCTGCGAGGTCGGCTCCAGGCCCTGGGCCCGCATGTCCTCGGTGTACGAGGTGAGTTGCAGCGCCTGGGAGACCTTGGGCTTGGCGACGAAGGTGCCCTTGCCCTGGATCCGCTCGAGCCGGCCCTCGACGACGAGCTCCTGGAGCGCCTGGCGGACGGTGGTGCGGGAGGTGTCGAACTCGGCGGCGAGCGTGCGCTCGGGCGGGACGGGGGTGCCGGGCGGCAGTGTCTCCGTCATGTCGAGCAGGTGCTTCTTGAGGCGGTAGTACTTGGGCACGCGTGCGGTGCGGACGGGCGCCCCGCTCTCGTTCTCCGCACTGCTGACGTCGGTGCTCATGCTCCGCCTTCCCGGCTCCGGTGCCGATGCGACCTTTTTCGCCCCCGTCGGCCACGGCTCACATCGTGGCACGGCTCGCTCGGAGGAACTCCCTTTGAGCCTTCTCGCACGCACCGTGATCCCTTCTTATACCGCCCGCTGAACGTCTGGTCTAGTCCACCCGCCGGAGTTGCTTGAAGGGCCCAACGGCCGTGCCCCGTCTGGCGGGTGTCGTTCCGATAACGGACACGGGGACCTCTCTCGACGACCCTTGACAGCCCTATTGGTCTGGGCCAAGCTCCCCGTACTGGTCTACACCATTAAAGATCAGGTCCCAGTCCCATCAGCCGTATCCGCGTACGCAGGTGCGTGTGCGCCGTATGTCATCGCTGTGGGTGGGGGGTTGCAGGGATCCCTGAGGAGGGTGACATGAAGCGCAAGCTCATAGCGGCCGTTGGCGTCGCGGCCATGATGTCCGCGGTCGCGGCGTGCGGGGGCGACGGCGGCAGTGACGCCGGCAAGGACCCGAAGGACCGCACCGGCGCCGTCACGGTCTGGCTGATGGTGGACGCGCAGAGCACCTGGCCCGGGCTCGTCAAGGACGTCAACGCGCAGTTCAAGAAGAAGTACCCGAAGGTCAAGGTCAACGTCTCGTACCAGCAGTGGGCGGACAAGGCCAAGAAGCTCGACACCGCCCTGGGCGGCGACAAGTTCCCGGACGTCGTCGAGCTCGGCAACACCGAGACCATGCAGTACATCCTCAACGGGGCGCTCGCCGAGATCGACCCGAAGAAGTACGACAACAGCGACTCCTGGATCAAGGGCCTCAAGGACACCTGCTCCTTCGAGGGCAAGATGTACTGCGTCCCGTACTACTCCAGCGCGCGCGTCGCCATCTACAACAAGGACCTGCTGAAGTCGGCCACCGGCTCCGCCGAGCTGCCCACCGACGAGGCGGCCTTCCTCAAGGCGATGGACAAGGAGACGGCAAAGCAGGGCGCCAAGGACAAGCGCTTCTCCTCGCTGTACCTGCCGGGCCGCTACTGGTACGCCGCCATGTCCTACGTCCAGGCGTACGGCGGTCAGATCGCCACGTACGACGACGGCACCAAGAAGTGGAAGGGCTCCCTCTCCGACGCCAAGTCGCAGGAGGGCATCCAGCACTTCATCGACCTGGTGAAGAAGTACAACAAGGGCGACATCACCAAGGACGAGCAGGACCACGCCAACGTGATGGCCAACGAGAAGGCCGGCGTGCTGTACGGCAACGGCTGGGAGGCCGGCTCCGTCGTCGACGGCAAGGCCAACGGCAACCCGAAGCTGAAGGACAAGATCGCCGTCGCCTCCATGCCGGGCCCGAACGGCAAGACCCTGCCGTCCTTCGTCGGCGGCTCCGACCTCGCCGTCACGCAGAAGTCGAAGAACGCGGACCTCGCCCAGGACTGGATCTCCATGTTCACGAGCGAGAAGTCCCAGGAGGTCCTCACCGCCAAGAACGTGCTGCCGAGCAACACCAAGCAGTTGCAGCCGCTGAAGGAGAAGAAGGAGACCGAGGCGGCGGCGAACGCGGTGGAGAGCGCCTGGTTCACGCCGATCGCCCCGGGCTGGACCGCGATCGAGAAGGAGGAGGTCCTGAAGAACATGCTTCTCGACATCCTCAAGGGCAAGTCCGTCGCGTCGGCCACCAAGGCGGCCGACGCGAAGATCGACGAGCTGATCAACAAGGAGTCCTGAGCCTTCGGGGCTCCGGAGCGAGGGGCGGGGCCGGCACCGACCGGCCCCGCCGTTCCCCCTCTTCTCCGCTTCGCTGAGAACGAGAAAGGTCAGCCACGTGACTGCCGCCGACACCAAGGCCGCCGGGCCGCCGCCCCTCGCGGCGGGCTCTCCGGAAGGGGAGGTGCTCACCAAGGGCACCAAGGGCCCCCGAGGCCCCGGCCGCCCCCCGCGGAAGAAGGGGGCGTCGCTCCCTTACCTCCTGATCCTGCCGGCGATCGTCGCGCTGGCCGCTGTCTATGCGTACCCCCTGGTCAAGACCGTGATCATGTCCTTCCAGGACATGGGGCGCCGCGAGCTGTGGACGGGTGAGAGCCCGCCGTGGGTCGGCCTGGACCAGTTCACCAACATCCTCGGCGACGCGGAGTTCTGGCAGGTCACCGTCCGCACGGTGGTCTTCATGGTGGTCTGCGTCGCGCTCACCATGGCGATCGGCCTGCTGATCTCCCTGCTGATGCTGCGCCTGACGACCTGGGTACGGCTGACGCTCACCACGGCCCTGATCGCCGCCTGGTCGATGCCGCTGCTCGTCGCCTCCTCGATCTTCCGCTGGCTCGCCGACTCCGACTACGGCCTAATCAACACGCTCATCGCCAAGGTCGCCGGCGAGGACTTCCTCGGACACAACTGGTTCCTCGACCCGCTCCAGGGCTTCTCGATCATCGCCGCGCTGGTCATCTGGGGCGCCGTCCCGTTCGTCGTGATCACCCTGTACGCGGCCCTCACCCAGGTGCCCGCGGAGCTCGAGGAGGCCGCCCAGCTCGACGGCGCCACCGCCCTCGGCGTCTTCCGCTTCGTCACCTGGCCGGTCATCAAGCCCGTCTTCATCATGGTCACCACGCTCTCGGTGATCTGGGACTTCAACGTCTTCGGGCAGATCTGGCTGCTGCGCGGCAACAAGCCCGAACCGGACTACGAGACCCTCGGTCTCTACTCCTTCTCCAAGGCGTTCACCTCGACGTCCTTCAGCCAGGGCACCGCCATCGCCCTGATCACCGTGCTGCTGCTCTCCGGGGTGGCCGTGTACTACCTGCGCCAGCTCATGAAGACAGGAGAGGTCGAATGAGCGCCTCCACGGCGGGGCTGCGCCCCGACCGCAAGAAGACCAGGCTCGGCTACAACGTTCTCGGGCTCGTCATCGCCGTCGTGATGGCCTTCCCGGTCTACTGGCTGATCATCTCGGCACTGCGCCCCAACCACGAGATCCGTTCCTACGACCAGACGCTGTGGCCGTCGTCGATCACCTTCGACAACTTCGCCCGCGCCGTGAAGCAGCCGAACTTCGGCACCGCGATCCAGTCCAGCCTCATCATCTCGATCACCGCCGTCGTCGGCGGCATGGTCATCGCGACCCTCGCGGCGCTCGCCATCGGACGCTTCCGATTCACCGGCCGGCGCGCGCTGCTCATGGCGCTGATCCTGGTCCAGATGCTGCCGCCGACCGCGATGCTCATCCCCATCTACACCCAGCTCAACGCGATGGGCGGACTCAACGAGTACTGGGGCGTCATCGTCGTCTACCTCGTCTCCACGCTGCCCTTCGCCACGGTGATGATCCGCGGCTTCGTGGTCAACATCCCCGTGGAGCTGGAGGAGTCGGCGATGGTCGACGGCTGTACGCGCATGGGCGCGTTCCGCCGCGTCGTCTTCCCGCTGCTCGCCCCCGGCCTCGCCGCCTCCTCGATCTTCGCCCTCGTCAACGCGTGGAACGAGTACCTGTTCGCGTACATCCTGATGAACGAGGACTCGAAGTACACGCTTAATGTGTGGCTGATGACGTTCACGACCGAACGAGGCACCGATTACGGCGCGTTGATGGCCGCGTCCACGATGATCGCTCTGCCGGTGGTGGTCTTCTTCATGTTCATTCAGAAGAAGATGGCCACGGGACTCACTTCCGGCGCCGTGAAGGGATAACGCCACCAGATGACGACATTGACACGTGGTTCCGACACTCTGACGCGCGACGCCCTCACCGTCCTGCAGCCCGGGTTCACCGGCACATCGGCGCCCGACTGGCTGCTGCGCCGGCTCGGCGAGGGGCTCGCGTCGGTCGGGCTGTTCGGGCGCAATATCGCCACGCCCGAGCAACTGGCGGCCCTCACCGCCCAATTGAGGTCCGAGCGCGGCGACGTCCTGGTCGCCATCGACGAGGAGGGCGGTGACGTCACCCGTCTGGAGGTCCGCACCGGCTCCTCCTTCCCGGGCAACCACGCGCTCGGCGCGGTCGACGACACGGCACTCACCCACGCGGTGGCCGCCGAGCTCGGCCGTCGGCTCGCGGAGTGCGGGGTCAACCTCAACTGGGCGCCCTCCGCCGACGTCAACGCCAACCCGGACAACCCGGTGATCGGCGTACGTTCCTTCGGCGCGGACACCGCCCTCGTGGCCCGGCACACCGCCGCGTACGTCGAGGGACTGCAATCCGCCGGCGTCGCCGCCTGCGCGAAGCACTTCCCGGGGCACGGGGACACGGCGGTCGACTCGCACCACGACGTGCCGCGCATCGACGTCGGCCTGGACGTGCTGCACGCCCGTGACCTCGCCCCGTTCCGCGCGGCCATCGCGGCTGGCTCGCGGGCCGTGATGAGCGCGCACATCCTGGTGCCCGCGCTCGACCCGGAGTACCCGGCAACGTTGTCGCGTCGCATCCTCACCGGCCTGCTGCGCGAGGAGTTCGGCTACGAGGGCCTGATCGTCACGGACGGCATGGAGATGCAGGCCATCTCCGCCACGTACGGCATCGAGCGCGGCAGCGTCCTCGCCATCGCCGCGGGCGCCGACGCGATCTGCGTGGGCGGCGGGCTCGCCGACGACGACACGGTGCTGCGGCTGCGCGACGCCCTCGTGGGCGCGGTGCGCTCCGGTGAACTCCCGGAGGAACGCCTCGCGGACGCGGCGGCGCGGGTCCGCGCGCTGTCGACGTGGGCGACGGCGTCGGCCCGCCCCGGAACCGCGGCGGTCCGCCCCGAGGTGGGGCTCGACGCGGCACGCCGCGCGGTCACGGTGACGCGCGGGGAGCACGCGGCGGCGGCGACGGGGCCCGTGCACGTCGCGGCCTTCACGCCCGTCGCCAACATCGCGGTCGGCGACGAGACCCCCTGGGGCGTCGCTGCCGAGCTCGAACGCCTGCTGCCCGGCACCACCACCGGCTCCTACACCGGCGCCGACGCGGGATCCGCCGCACTTGCCGCCGCGGGGGAGCGGCGCGTGGTGGCGGTCGTCCGCGACGAACACCGGCATCCGTGGATGGCCCGGGCCCTGGACGAGCTGCTGGCCGCGCGGCCGGACACGGTCGTCGTCGAGATGGGTGTGCCGCAGGCTGCGCCGCGTGGTGCGTTGCACGTCGCTACGTACGGTGCGGCGCGGGTGTGTGGGGTCGCTGCGGCGGAGGCGATCACGGGGGCTTGAGCCCAGCCGGGGCTTCGGGGCTCTGCCCCGGACCCCGCTGCTCAATCGCCGCAGGGGCTTGAAGGGCCTGCTCAATCGCCGCAGGGGCTTGATATGCCCCTGCGGCTTGGCACGCGAGCGGCCTACAGCCCCTGCCACTCCGGCTTGTTGGCGTATGTGTGCCGGAAGTAGTCCGCGAGCTTCAGCTTCGACGCGGCCGCCTCGTCGACCACCACCGTCGCGTGCGGGTGCAGTTGCAGCGCGGAGGCCGGCACCACGGAGGCGACCGGGCCCTCGACGGTCGCGGCGACCGCGTCCGCCTTGCCCTCACCGGTGGCGAGCAGCACGAGGTGCCGCGCCTCCAGGATCGTCCCGATGCCCTGCGTGATCACATGCCGCGGCACCTGGCTCAGGTCCCCGTCGAAGAACCGCGCGTTGTCCGCGATGGTCTGCTCGGTCAGCGTCTTGATCCGGGTCCGCGAGGCGATCGAGGAGCACGGCTCGTTGAAGCCGATGTGCCCGTCCGTGCCGATCCCGAGGAGCTGCAGATCCACGCCCCCGGCCTCGACGAGCGCGTTGTCGTACGCCTCGCAGGCGGCCTGCACGTCGGCGGCGCTGCCGTCGGGCCCCATGAACGCCGCCTCGCTCAGCCCGAGCGGCTCGACGACCTGTCGCAGCACCGTCGCCCGGTACGACTCGGGGTGCCCGGTCGGCAGCCCCACGTACTCGTCGAGCTGGGCGATCCGCGCCTTCGACGCGTCGACCGCGCCGGCGCTCACCTGGGCCGCCAGGGCCTCGTAGATGGGCAGCGGGGTCGAGCCGGTGGCCACACCGAGCAGCGCGTCGGGCTTGCGCCGCAGCAGCTGGGCCATGGCCTCGGCGATCAGCTCGCCACCTGCCTTGGCGTCCGGAACGATCACAACTTCCACGCTGGGCCTGCCGTTCTGGTCAGAGGAGACGGGATGACATGTGGTATAGACCAATCTAACAGAGCGCGACCCCGCCGGTCAGGCCCTTCACCACACCTCTTCGTCCATGCTCGGCGCTGCGCCGGGGCCCGGCACCTCGAAGCCGCCCGGTGGGCGGCGCGGGCGCGGTGCGGCCACAGTGGAAGGTGCCCGGGGCCCCTCGACGGCGGCCCGGCCCCCGTCGCCCCACCGGAGGTGCCCGTATGACCGCCACTCCGTCCGTCCCGGAGCGCCCCGGCCGGATCATGACGCGGGAGATGCACGAGCAGCCCGACGTGCTGCGGCGCCTACTCGCCACCGGCGCCCCGCGCATCCGGGAGGTGGCCCGCCGGGTCGCCGACCGCGCCCCCCGCTTCGTCCTGCTCACCGCCCGCGGCACCTCCGACAACGCCGCGCTCTACGCCAAGTACCTGCTCGAAATCCGCCTGGGCCTGCCCTGCGGTCTGGCCTCGATGTCCACCACGACGGCCTACGGCGCCCGCCCCGATCTGCGCGACGTCCTGGTGATCACGGTCAGCCAGTCCGGCGGCTCGCCCGACCTGGTCGCCTCGACCAAGGCCGCCCGCGAGGTAGGCGCGATCACCCTCGCCGTGACCAACAACCCGGACTCCCCGCTGGCCGCCGTCTCCGAGCACCACATCGACATCATGGCCGGGCCGGAGAAGGCTCTGCCCGCGACGAAGACGTACACCGCCTCGCTGCTCGCCCTGTACCTCTTCGTGGAGGGGCTGCGGGACGGCGACGGGGCCGCCGCCGCCGTGCTGCCCGACCATGCCGACCGGATCCTGGCCCGCCAGGACGAGGTCCGCACCCTCGCCGCCCGCTACCGCTTCGCCGGGCGCATGGTGATCACCTCCCGCGGCTACGGCTATCCGACGGCCAAGGAAGCGGCCCTCAAGCTGATGGAGACCAGCTACATCCCCGCCCTCGCGTACTCCGGCGCCGATCTGCTGCACGGCCCGCTCGCCATGGTCGACAACATCTCCCCGGTGATCGCCGTGGTCACCGACGGCCGCGGCGGGGACGCCCTCCAGCCCGTCCTCGACCGGCTGCGCGGGCGCGGCGCCGATCTGATGGTGGTCGGCCCCGAGGCCCAGGTGGCCGGCGCCAGCGCCGGCTTCGTGCTGCCGACCGCCGGGGTGGCGGAGGAGGTGCAACCGGTGCTCGAGATCCTCCCGCTCCAGCTGCTCGTCTACGAGGTGACCATCGCCCGTGGCCAGGACCCCGACGCCCCGCGCGCGCTGGCGAAGGTGACGGAGACCAGGTGAACCGAATCCGCCCGGCACTCGTGAGGAAGGTCGTACGTTGAGCAAGTGCGGATGCGGAGAACAAACCTCTGCCGACGCATGGACATGGAGAATGGTCTAGTCCACAATGCGTAACTGTGGCTTCCGCCCTCCCCGCACAGGAGGACGGACAGAGGACCCGACGCTCTCTGCCCTGACCGCGTCGGATCCTCGATCGGCAGCCGGGACCGCACACCTGGAAGCCGGTGCACCTGAAGGGCTGCGGTGCTAGGGGAAGGGCTGAGGGTCCCGACCCCCGGCGCCGCGGCCCGTCGGTCTTTTCGGACCCCCGTGCCCCGCCGGTTAAGCTCGGCTCGTGCCCTCCATGAACGATCTCGTCCGCCAGCACACCGCCCTCGGTGACTCCGATCTCGAGTGGCTCCATCTGCTGGTCTCGGAGTGGCAGTTGCTCTCCGACCTCTCCTTCGCCGACCTCGTCCTGTGGGTCCCCACCCATGACGGCACGCGATACGTGTCCGTGGCCCAGATGCGGCCCAACACCGGTCCGACGTCCTACCAGGACGACATGGTCGGCCACCTCGTCCCGCGCGGCCGCCGCCCCATGCTGGACGTCGCGCTCGACGAGGGCCGCATCGTGCGCGAGGGCGACCCCGAGTGGCGCGAGGAGGTCCCGGTGCGGGTGGAGTCCATCCCCGTACGCAGGGAGGGCCGGATCCTCGGCGTCATCGCGCGCAACACCAACCTGCTCACCGTCCGTACGCCCTCGCGCCTGGAGCTGACCTATTTGCAGTCGGCCTCCGACCTCGCGCAGATGATCGCGGCCGGCACCTTCCCGTTCCCGGACCAGCAGGTCGACATGGACGCCTCCCCGCGCGCGGGCGACGGCCTGATCCGGCTCGACGCGGACGGCGTGGTCCAGTACGCCTCGCCCAACGCCCTGTCCGCGTACCACCGGTTGGGCTTCCAGGCCGATCTGGTCGGCCACCACCTCGGCACGACGACCGCCGAACTCGCCCCGTCCCGCGGCCCGGTGGACGAGGCGCTCGCCAAGGTGGCCAGCGGCTGGGCGCCGCGCGAGTTCGAGATCGAGGGCGAGGAGGGCTCGATCCAGCTGCGCGCGATCCCGCTCAAGCCCAAGGGGCCGCGCATCGGTTCGCTGGTCCTGCTGCGCGACGTCACCGAACTGCGTCGCCGCGAACGCGAGTTGATCACCAAGGACGCGACCATCCGGGAGATCCACCACCGGGTGAAGAACAATCTCCAGACGGTCGCCGCGCTGCTCCGCCTCCAGGCCCGCCGCATCGGCTCCGACCGGGGACGCGAGGCGCTGGAGGAGGCGGTCCGCCGGGTCGGTTCCATCGCGATCGTGCACGAGACGCTCTCCCAGAACCTGGACGAGCGCGTGGAGTTCGACGAGATCGCCGACCGGGTGCTCGCCATGGTGGCGGAGATCTCACCGGGTCAGGTGGTGGGCCGGCGCACCGGTCACTTCGGCATCCTCGACGCCGAGGTGGCGACCCCGCTGTCCATGGTCCTCACCGAAGTGCTGCAGAACGCGCTTGAGCACGGCTTCCGGCAGGGCGACACCGGCACCGTGGAGGTCTCGGCCGTGCGCGGCGGCACCAGCAAGGAGGCCCGACTCCTGGTCACCGTCCAGGACGACGGCGTTGGTCTGCCGGAGAACTTCGACCCGAAGCGCGCCGGGAACCTGGGCCTGCAGATCGTACGCACGCTGGTGGAGGGCGAGCTCGGCGGAACGTTCGACATGGTGCCCGCACCGGAGCGCGGCACGCAGGTCATCCTCGACATCCCCGTACGCAGCAGCAAATAGCTCTGCGGGGCACGCACTTCGGTGCCCGAACAGCAGTGAGCCCCGGACCGCTGAACGGTCCGGGGCTCACTGTTCGTCTCCTAGCCCGGGCTGTGTCCCGGGCTGAGCCTGGGGAGCATCGGGGGTACTGCGCGCTGCGGCTCGGGGGCGGGAGATGCGTACTCGATGTACGCGCCGCCGGGCTCAGGCTCGAACGGGGTGGGGATCAGGCGGAGGCCTGACGGGCCCGGTTGCGAGCGGCGCGGCGCTTCATCGCGCGGCGCTCGTCCTCGCTGAGGCCACCCCAGACGCCGGAGTCCTGGCCGGACTCGAGCGCCCACTGCAGGCACTGCTCCATGACGGGGCAGCGGCGGCAGACGGCCTTGGCTTCCTCGATCTGCAGCAGCGCAGGACCGGTGTTGCCGATGGGGAAGAAGAGCTCGGGGTCTTCCTCGCGGCAAACGGCGTTGTGACGCCAGTCCATGGCTGCTACCTCTCCTTGGTATGACTGTGCAAGTTGCTTGTGAATGTGAACGCTTTCACGAATCCCTCAACAAATGAACCGGACGAACGTCACATCTGCGACGGATGTCCGTTGCTTTGAGGAGGGGATTCGGGCTCTCTGTGGGGCCGATGTTTCGGGCCGTCCCGAGCGCCATGTAGAGATTCGCAAACCTCGGCGGCGGATACAACCCCTTCCGGAAAGTTTTTTTTGATTCCTCGGTGTCGGCTAGGTCACAGCCGTACTTCTATGGGGTGGATGCCAGCCCAAACGTTCGAGATGAAGGACTTTAGTCCCTTCCACTCACACAATCACACGCAGTGCACGGCGTACGCCTGTGAACGTCACGCTGGTCCGCAGTCCCAGGTGGTCACCGTCCATCTGAAGGGGCAGGGGCGCCTTCGAATGCAAGGTGAAGTCCGTCAGGTCGTGGAGCGTGACCGCGTTCTTTCCGTGCGGTCCGCGTTCGGGCGTCGAAGCCAGCAGCTGGGTGCCGTAGCGGGCCACCGCGGGAGTGGAGAGTTTCTTGAGTCCCAGCACGTCAAGGCCGGTGTCGAAGGACGCCTGGGGTGTCGGATACAGCGGCCGGTTGCCCAGGAAGGACCACGGCGAGGTGTTGCTGACTATGGAGACCACGAGATCGGTGACCGGATCCTCACCCGGCCGTTCGAGCGTGATCGTGCCGTGCCGGCGGTCGGCCTCGCCGAGGAACTGGCGCACCACCTGTCGCACGTACAGGGCATGCGTCGAACGCTTGCCGCGCTCGCGCTGCTGCTCGACCCGGCCGACCACGCCCGCGTCGAAGCCGAGGCCCGAGGCGAAGGTGAACCAGCGGGACGGCACGCCCTCGTCCTCCGTGCCCGCGGTGCCCGAGGCGAGGCCGAGGCCCACCGTGCGCCGGCGGCCCTCGCGCAGGGCGTCCAGGAGCTGTCCCGTGGCCTCCACGGGGTGGTTCGGCAGGCCGAGGGCGCGCGCGAAGACGTTCGTGGAGCCGCCCGGGACGACCGCGAGGCCGGGCAGCCTGTCGAGGTCGGGGCCGTGGTGCAGCAGGCCGTTCACGACCTCGTTGACCGTGCCGTCGCCACCGAGGGCGACGACCAGCTCGATGTCCTTGCTCTCCGCGGCCTGCCGGCCGAGGTCGCGCGCGTGGCCCCGGTACTCGGTGGTCACGGCCTCGAGCTTCATCTCGCTCGCCAACGCGTGGATCAGGACATCACGCGTGCGCGCGCTGGTGGTGGTTGCCGCCGGATTGACCACGAGGAGTGCACGCATGCAAGGCAGCGTACCCAGCGCCCTTGATCGGGCCCAGACCGAGGTGGGCGTCGGGCAGGGGTTCGCGCGGTTTCCGCGTGGGGTCCGGGCTTCGGGGCGGCTTCGGCGGGCGGCTACGCTGCAAAGGTGACCTCAGAGCAGAACCCCGCCCCCGAACCCGTCGAAGACGACGCCCCGCGTCCCGGCCGGCTGACCGCCGCCGCGGCCCTCGCCGGGCTCGAAGGACTCGCGCTCGTCGTGGGCGGCGCCTACATGCTCGTCGCGGGCCTCGCCGGGCACCCCGACAACCCGGAGCAGGCCGTCACCGGCGGTGTCACGCTCATCGTGCTCGCGCTGCTGCCGCTGTTCGCCGCTCGCGGACTGCTCGCCCGCAAGAGCTGGAGCCGCGGCCCCGCGATCATCACGCAGATCATGGCGCTGCCCGTCGCCTACACGCTGTTGCAGGCCGACAGCATGGCCATCGGGGCCGGCATCGCGCTCGCCGCCGTGTCGATCGGCGCGCTGGTGCTGCTCGTCAACCGGGAGACCACGCGCGCCCTGGGCATCCGTACGCCGGGGTCCTCCCAGTAGGGCGCGACCCAACAGTGCGATGAGAAGGCGCCCGGAGCGGATTCCGCTCCGGGCGCCTTCTCATCGCATGCATGTGCGTGGCTCACTCCTCGACGAGGAGCCTGTCCCGGAGCTGGGCCAGCGTGCGGGCCAGCAGCCGGGAGACGTGCATCTGAGAGATGCCGACCTCCTGGGCGATCTGCGACTGCGTCATGTTCCCGAAGAAGCGAAGGAGCAGGATCCGCTTCTCGCGCGGCGGCAGGTCCTCCAGGAGCGGCTTGAGCGACTCGCGGTACTCGACGCCCTCCAGCGCCTCGTCCTCGGCGCCCAGCGTGTCCGCGACCGCCGGGGACTCGTCGTCCGTGTCCGGGACGTCCAGGGACAGCGTGGAGTACGCGTTGGCCGACTCCAGGCCCTCCAGGACCTCCTCCTCGGAGATGGCCAGCTTCTCGGCCAGTTCGTGGACCGTGGGGGAGCGGCCGTGCAGCTGGGACAGCTCCGCGGTCGCCGTCGTCAGGGCCAGGCGCAGCTCCTGGAGGCGGCGGGGCACGCGCACGGCCCAGCCCTTGTCGCGGAAGTGCCGCTTGATCTCGCCGACGACCGTCGGCGTCGCGTACGTGGAGAACTCCACGCCGCGCTCGGGGTCGAAACGGTCGACCGATTTGATCAGCCCGATCGTCGCGACCTGGGTGAGGTCGTCCAGGGGCTCGCCGCGATTGCGGAAGCGGCGGGCCAGGTGCTCGACCAGCGGCAGATGCATGCGCACGAGCTGATTGCGCAGCTCGGCGTACTCCGGGCTGTCGGCCTTCATGGTGCGCAGCTCGATGAACATCGCCCGCGCACCGCTGCGGTCCCGTGGATCGTGTCGGTCGTGCTGCTCACCGTGTCGCTCGTGGTCGCTCATCAATCCCGCCCGTCGCGCGTCCGATCCCCCTGAGCCCCCGCGAAGTACGGCCCCCGGGGGCGGCGCTGCCTGCTGTGCCGCGTCGGTCGCCGGGTCCGCCGTGTCCGCAGCGTCCTCTGGGTGTGGCCGGGCCTGCTGCTCGGGGAGGCCGGTGGTCGGCCGCTGCATCCCGCCTGTGCCGTCGGCCGGGAGATCCCGTGTGCCGCGCTTGTCTTCCCGCACCGGACCGTCCCCGTTCCTCACGTCGGGCCGGGGCCCGCGCCGCGCTTCTTGTAGAGGCTGATGGAGACGGTCTTGTCCTCGGCCACCGTGGAGTCGACCTGGCCCGCGAGGGCCGACAGAACCGTCCACGCGAACGTGTCGCGCTCCGGGGCCCGGCCGTCGGTCGTCGGCGCGGAGACCGTCACCTCCAAGGAGTCGTCGACCAGCCGGAACACGCAGCTGAGGACGGAGCCCGCGACGGCCTGCTGAAGCAGGATCGCGCAGGCCTCGTCGACGGCGATGCGCAGGTCCTCGATCTCGTCGAGGGTGAAGTCCAAACGCGCTGCGAGGCCGGCCGTCGCCGTACGCAGCACCGACAGGTAGGCACCCGCAGCCGGGAGTCGGACTTCCACGAAGTCCTGATTTCCGGGGTCGCCTGCGATCTGGGACACCCTCACCTCCAAGGTGGTACAAGCACTTTCGGGCTCCGGAGGCGTCGTCCCCCGGGTGATGCGCCACTTATATCTGCGGTGACGCTACCGCGCGCCCGACTTTCCTGTCCCGGGGACCCCCGGCCCATTGCTGTCACTCATAGTAAGCCTACGGGTACGGACAGTGGCTAGAGGGTGTGCGGGCTCAATTGGAAAGAGCGGGCGCCGGTTTGAGTTACCCAGGCGTCAGTGCATCGAACCCCGCAGGGGCCGGGCATCCGCCGGGTCAGACGAGAATCGAGTCGACAAAGCACCAACGCCAGCTCTCACCAGGCTCGAAGGTGCGCATCACCGGATGGCCGGTCTCGGCGTGGTGAGCCGTCGCATGCTTGTACGGCGACGAGTCGCAGCACCCGACGTGACCGCAGACCAGACACAGCCGTAGTTGCACAGGGTGACTGCCGACGGCCAGGCACTCCAAGCAGGTCTCGCTCAGAGGCGCGGGCTCGGGGTGCGGCAGCGCGGCGACGTGCGAGCACTCGTTCATGATGGCCAGGTTACGACGGCGGGCGCGGAGCAGGGCGGTGGAAGGCGGGTCATGGACGTATTGCCTCTGGTGGGTCTGGTCGCCGCGAGCGCGGCCGTGGCGGGAGCGGCGCGCCGCACGCCCGTTCCCGCGCCGCTCCTCCTGGTCGCCGTCGGTCTGATCGCGTCCTACGTGCCGTGGGTCCCGCAGTACGTGCTCGACCCGCACATCGTGCTGCCGCTGATCCTGCCTCCGCTGCTGCACACCGCCGCCCTGGAGAGCTCGTACCTGGACCTGCGGGCGAACATCAGGCCCGTCGCGCTGCTCTCGGTGGGCTACGTCCTGTTCGCCACGATCGCGGTGGGCTGGCTGGCGTACGAGCTGATCCCGGACCTGCCGCTCACGGCCGCGCTCGTCCTCGGGGCGGTGATCGCGCCGCCGGACGCGGTGGCCGCCACGGCGATCGCGCGAAGGGTGGGGCTGCCCTCCAGGATCACCACGATCCTCCAGGGCGAGTCCCTCGTGAACGACGCGACCGCGATCACCGCCTACAAGGTGGCGCTCGCCGCGGCGGTGGGCGAGGGCGCGAGCTGGGCGGGCGGGATCGAGGAGTTCCTGGTGGCGGCCGTCGGCGGGGTCGGCGTGGGGCTGCTCCTGATGGTGCCGCTGCACTGGTTGCGCACGCACCTCAAGGAGGCGCTGCTGCAGAACACGCTCTCGCTGCTGATCCCCTTCGTCGCGTACGCGGTCGCGGAGCAGGTGGGTGCTTCCGGGGTGCTCGCCGTCGTCACGGTGGCGCTCTACCTCGGGCACCGCTCCTGGCAGGTCGATTTCGAGACACGGCTCCAGGAGACCGCGGTGTGGAAGGTCGTCGCGTTCATCCTGGAGTCGTCGGTCTTCGCGCTCATCGGGCTTCAGCTGCGCTTCGTCCTCGAAGGCCTCGGCGAGTACAGCGTGTGGCAGGCCGTCTGGTACGCGGTCGGGGTGTTCGTCTTCGTGGTCGTGATCCGCTTCGTGTGGTCGTATCCGGCCACCTATCTGCCGTGGTGCATGTCGTCCCGCATCCGCGTGCGGGAGAGCGACACGGACTGGAAGCGGCCGTTGGTCGTGAGCTGGGCCGGCATGCGGGGCGTGGTGTCGCTGGCCATCGCGTTCTCCATCCCGCTGGTCACGGAGGACGGGGAGCCGTTCCCCTCGCGCAACCTGGTGCTCTTCCTGACCTTCACGACGGTCATCGGGACGCTCGTCGTCCAGGGGCTCACCCTGCCGCCGCTCATCAAGTGGCTGAAGCTGCCGGGCCGGGACACGCAGGCCGAGACGCTCGCCGAGGCCCAGGCGCAGAACGCCGCCTCCGTGGCCGCGGAGGAGCGCGTGGAGGAGTTGATGCGGGACCAGCGCAACTGCCTGCCCTCGCCCCTCCAGGACCGGCTGCGCACCGTCCTGGAGCGGCGCCGCAACTCGGTGTGGGAGCGGCTCGGACAGGCCAACCCGGTGACCGGGGAGTCCGCCGACGACACGTACCGGCGGCTCGCGCGGGAGGCGATCGCGGCCGAGCGCGAGGTCTTCGTACGGATGCGGGACGAGCGGCGGATCGACGACGAGATGCTGCGGACGCTGCTGCGCAAGCTGGACCTGGAGGAGGCCGCCGCCTACCGGGAGGTCGACGGCTGAGCGCCCTCGAAGGGGGCGCCCGTGATCACCGCCGCGAGGGTCGTGCCGCGCGGGAACGCGCCCTCCTGAGCGAGGGCGACAAGTGCGTACAGCGCTTTGGCGACATACAGGTGTTCCACGGGGACGCCGTGGCGGTCCTCGAAGTCCTCGGCGAACGCGGCGAGTTCGGCGGGCACGCGCGCGTAGCCGCCGAAATGGAACCGGTCCTCCACGCGCCAGGAGCCCCGCGGGCCGCCGAACGCCGCCTCCTGGAGGGTGCGGACGTCGTCCCCCAGGAACCCGCCCTTGAGGACGGAGACGCCCACGGCGCGCTGGCCGGGGGCCAGTCCGGCGGCGAGCCCGGCGAGGGTGCCGCCCGTGCCGCAGGCGAGCGCGACGACGTCCGCCTCACCGCGCAGTTCCCGGCCGAGGTCCGCGCAGCCCTGGACGGCGAGGGCGTTGCTGCCGCCCTCGGGCACCACGTACGCGT
This sequence comes from Streptomyces sp. NPDC051684, assembly GCF_044453445.1. Lineage (NCBI taxonomy): Bacteria > Bacillati > Actinomycetota > Actinomycetes > Kitasatosporales > Streptomycetaceae > Streptomyces > Streptomyces sp. NPDC051684. The sequence continues at coordinate 61,222 of NZ_JBITCS010000009.1, forward strand.
CCGCGGCGCCGGCGGCGTCGAGGAGCCCGGCGAGCACGTCCGGCTCGCTCTTGCGCCGGTACGTCGATCTGTCGACGAAGTGGAGGCGCATCCCGTCGGCCGCGCAGCGCGACAGGGACGGGTTGAGCGGTCGGTCGGCCAGCTCCTGACCGCGGACGACGCCGATGGTGGGCAGGCCGAGCAGGCGGCCGGCCGCGGCCGTGGCCCGCAGATGGTTCGAGTACGCGCCACCGAAGGTGACGATGGCCCGGTCCCGGGCCGCCGCGGCGTCGAGGTTCCGGGCGAGCTTGCGCCACTTGTTGCCGATCAGATCCGGGTGGATCAGGTCGTCCCGCTTGAGCAGCAGCCGCACGCCGCGGTCCGCGAAGCGCTCGTCGTCGACCTCCACGAGGGGAGACGGGAGGCGGGGGCGCGGGCCGGGGCCGATGGGGCGGGACACCCGGCCATTGTCGGACATCCGGCCGCGTTCCCGCCCGCGCGGCGGCGGGCGGCTGCCTGAGCTACTTGAGCCGGTCCCCGATGCGCTTGCGCATCGACGCCATCGTGAAGCCCTTGGGGTCGATCTTTCCCGGCTGCCACTCCAGATGCCCGATGACCGAGCGCTCGGTCCAGCCGTGGTGGCGGCAGATCGCCGCGGCCGCCTTCTCGATGGCCTCCAACTGGGCGGCGGGCCACGGGTCGTCGCCATTGCCGAGGTTCTCGCACTCGAAGCCGTAGAAGCGACTGTTGCCGTCCGTGTTCGCCTCGTTGTCGTGCGGCAGACGCTTCTCCGCGATCACCGCGCGCAGCACGTCGTCGTCGCCCAGGCCCGCGTGGTTCGCCCGCCCGTAGCCGACCAGGTGGACGCGGCCGTCCTTCGTGATGACCCCGTGGCACAGGGGTCCCGGCAGGTTCGCGTGGCCGTCGCGGCAGATGCGCACGGTGGCGGCGCTGCCGGAGGTGGCCGTGTGGTGGATCATCACCCCGTTCAACGGTCCCCAGGCACCGATGTGATTGCGGTTGTGATGCTTCCAGTCACCGACCTCGACCACCGTCAGACCCTCGTCCTTGAGGGCCTTGATGAAGCTGCTTGCGGACATGGGTGGGGCCACGGCCGCCTCCTTCGCGGGAGCGACGGCCGCCGACTGCGTACCGCCTCGTACGTTTTGCTTTTACCCGGAACTGCCGTTCAGGGACCTACTGTTCGCATAACGTGCACAACGTTCGCGGCGTCGGCGGCCAGGTCGCTCAGCCGCGCAGGACCCCGTCCCCGTTCACCGCGATGTGCGACTCGAGGGCCTGCAGCGCCTGCTGCGTCGCCTCCGGGCTGCCGGTGCCCTTGCGCTCCGCGTAGTACGCCGCGCCCAGCCGCTTGAGCAGGTCGCCGCCCGCGCGCTGCGCCTGCACCTCGTCCAGCTTCTGCTTGCCCTGCGTCAGGCCGCGCTGCGCCTGCTCCTTGGCCCGGTCCATGAAGCCCGCCATCGTGATCACCCTTCTCGTCTTTACCGTTTCCTGACCAACGCGCGCCGGGATCTTCGAGTTCCGGCCGGCGTCACCGGATGGACCGGACGAGTGCGAAAAGTGCCCGCCCAATGCCCCGCCCGTCCGCCATCCATTCCCGCTCATTTGTGTAATGGCGCGACTCCTCTCCGTGCTGAAGGCTTGTCCGCGCAGGTCAGTTCATGATCGGGAGGGCATTGCACATGTCGGTAGGCGAAGAGGTCCGCGAGCAGACCCCCGGACCGCAGAAGAGTCTGGGTACGTCCGCGGCGCGGAACCTGGCCACGACCACCAAGTCCGCACCGCAGATGCAGGAGATCAGCTCCCGCTGGCTGCTGCGGACGCTGCCCTGGGTGGATGTGAAGGGCGGCACGTACCGGGTCAACCGACGGTTGAGCTACTCGGTGGGGGACGGACGCGTCACGTTCGTGAAGACGGGGGACGACGTCAGGGTGATCCCCGCCGAGCTGGGGGAGCTGCCCGCGCTGCGGGGATTCGAGGACGAGGACGTGCTCGGCGAGCTCGCCCGGCGCTGCACCCAGCGGGAGTTCGAGGCCGGCGACACGCTCGCCTCCTTCGGCAGCCGGGCCGACGAGGTGTTCCTGCTCGCGCACGGCCGCGTCGAGAAGGTCGGCACCGGGCCCTACGGGGACGACGCGGTGCTCGGCGTCCTCGCCGACGGCGCGTACTTCGGCGACCAGGCGCTGCTCGACGAGGAAGGCATCTGGGAGTACACGGCCCGAGCAGCCACCGCGTGCACCGTGCTCACGCTCCCGCGCGGCGACTTCGAGCAGGTCGCCGAGCGCACGGGGGCGCTGCGCGACCACCTCCAGGGGCTGCGCGCGCTGCCCGAACAGCGGTCCAACACCTACGGCGAGAAGGAGATCGACCTCTCCGCGGGGCACGTCGGGGAAGCGGTCCTGCCCGGCACGTTCGTCGACTACGAGGCCGCGCCGCGCGAGTACGAACTGAGCGTCGCCCAGACCGTGCTGCGGATCCATTCGCGCGTGGCCGACCTCTACAACCAGCCCATGAATCAGACGGAGCACCAGCTCCGGCTCACGGTCGAGGCGTTGAAGGAGCGCCAGGAGCACGAGCTCATCAACAACCGGGAGTTCGGCCTGCTCAACAACTGCGCGTACGAGCAGCGCCTCCAGCCGCACGACGGGGCGCCGAGCCCCGACGACCTGGACGAACTGCTCAGCAGGCGGCGCGGATCCAAGCTGTTCCTCGCGCACCCGAAGGCGATCGCCGCGTTCGGCCGCGAGCTCAACAAGCGGGGCCTGGTCCCCGAGAGCACCGACGTCGGCGGGACCCGCATCCCGACCTGGCGCGGGGTGCCGATCTACCCGTGCGACAAGATCCCGGTCACGGAGGCGCGGACCACGTCCATCATCTGCATGCGTACGGGAGAGGAGGACCAGGGCGTCATCGGGCTGCGCCAGTCCGGCATCCCGGACGAGATCGAGCCGAGCCTGTCCGTGCGGTTCATGGGCATCAGCGAGCAGGCGATCATCTCGTACCTGGTGTCGACGTACTACTCCGCGGCGGTCCTGGTGCCCGATGCGCTCGGGGTGCTGGAGAACGTCGAGGTCGGCAGGTGGCGGTGACGAGCCGCGCCCCGTTCGCCGTGTCCGCCTCCGACCGGGCGGGTACACCGAGGAGGTACGCGCCCACTCGCAGCGGAACCGCCACCGTCCGCACCCTGTCAGGGGTGAGTCCATGACACAGCCGGTCGTGAGAGAGCAGACGCGCGTGGCAGCAGAGGCGACCGATGCGGCCGCGGCGGAGGGGTTCGAGGCGCAGGAGGCGGCGGCGATCCTGGCGCAGGCCAGGGCCGCGGTCGACCCCGAACTGCGGCGGGCGGTCGAGGCCCTGCCGGACTCGATGCGCCGCGTCGCCCGCTACCACTTCGGCTGGGAGCACGCCGACGGCACGCCCGCCACGGGGAACGCGGGCAAGGCCGTACGGCCCGCCCTCGTGCTCGCGGCGGCGCGGGCCCTGGGCGGGCGGCCCGAGCGGGCGGTGCGGGCGGCGGCCGCCGTGGAGCTGACGCACAACTTCACGCTGCTGCACGACGACGTGATGGACCGGGACGCCACCCGCAGGCACCGGCCCACCGCGTGGGCGGTGTTCGGGGACGCCGACGCGATCCTCACGGGCGACGCGATACAGGCCCAGGCGCAGCGCATGCTCGCCGAGGAGGGGCATCCGGCGGCCTCGGCCGCGGCCGTCCGGCTCGCGGCCTGCGTGGTGGAGCTGTGCGAGGGCCAGGCGGTCGACGTCGCCCTGGAGGGACGGGACCCGGCGGACGTGTCGCTGACCGAGACGCTGGCGATGGCGGAGGCCAAGACCGGGGCGCTGCTCGGCTGCGCCTGCGCGGTGGGCGGTCTGTACGCGGGGGCCGGCGACGAGGAGGTCGAGGCGCTCGACGCGTTCGGGCGCTGCGCCGGTCTCGCGTTCCAGCTGATCGACGACGTGATCGGGATCTGGGGCGACCCGGCCCGCACCGGCAAACCGGCCTGTGCGGACCTGGCCGTACGCAAGAAGTCCCTGCCCGTGGTCGCCGCGCTGGCCTCCGGTGGTGTCGCGGCGGACGAACTGGCGGCGCTGTACGGGCCGCCCGGACCCAGGAAGGAAGGAGCGGCGGAGCTGGAGCGGATCGCGCTGGCCGTGGAGCGGGCCGGTGGCCGGGACTGGGCGCAGGCCCAGGCCGCGGACCACATGTCCCGCGCGGTGGACCGGCTGTCGCAGGCGGTCCCGGCGCCGGAGGCGGCGGACGGACTGCTGTCCCTCGCCGAGTTCGTCACGCGCCGCGGTTACTGACGCCCGCCGTCCGGGGGCGCCGCCGTCGTGTGCGGCGCCCCGGACGGGGCGGCGGGGCCCGGGAAGATCGCCTAGAGTGCCAACGGCCGTGCAGGACAAGCTGGTTGGGCGAGGGGCGGAACGGATGGGCGTGGGCATCAGGCGGGCGGGGGAGGCGGACCGCGATCTCGTGGTGCGGCTGCTCGACGAGGCGTTCATGGACGACCCGGTCAGCGGCTGGGTGTTCCCCGGTGAGCAGCGGCGCCGGGAGCGGCACGCCGGGCTCATGGGGGCGTTCACGGACGCGACGTTCGCGGACGGGTTCGTGGATCTCGCCGAGGACGGTTCGGCCGTCGCGCTGTGGGTCGACATGCCGGCCGATCCGCACGACGAGGGCGACGAGGACGTGCCCGCGCAGGTGCGGGCGGCCGTCGACCCCGACAACGTACGGGTGGAGCAGATCGCGCGGTGGACGGCGCAGGCGCATCCCGTGGGCCGGGCGCACGCCTACCTGTGGATGATCGGCGTCACGCCCGAGCGGCAGGGGCAGGGCCTGGGGACCGCGCTGATGATGCCGGTGCTGGAGCGCTGCGACCGCGCGGGGCTGCCCGCCTACCTGGAGGCCAGCAACCCGCGCAGCCGGGAGCTGTACGAGCGCCTCGGCTTCGTCTTCACCGGTACGGCGATCGAGCTGCCGGACGGGCCGACGATCTGGCCCATGTGGCGGGAGGCCGACGCCGGTTGACCCCGTCGCCACGGCGGCCGGTCAGGCGTCGGGGAAGCTCGCGAAGTACGTCGCGGCCATGTCCTCGTCCCCGTGCCCCTGCTCGGACGCGCGGCGGAAGCGGTCGCGGGCGGCCGCCACCGCGTCCACGCGGATGCCCGCGCGCTCGGCCGCGGCGAGCACCAGGCCCGCGTCCTTCGCCGCGTTGTCCACGGAGAAGCTGGGCGTGAGGTCGCCGCTGCGGATCGCCGCGGACTTGGTCTGGAAGTACGCGTTGTCCAGCGGGCCGCCGGTGATGGCGGCCACCAGGTCGTCCGCGTCCACGCCGAGCCCGCGGGCCAGCGCGAGGGCCTCGCCGACGCCTGTGGTCAGCGCGAGCACCCAGGAGTTGAGGGCGAGCTTGAGACGGCTCGCCGGGCCGGGGGCACCGTCGCCGACCCACAGCGTGCGGGAGCCGATGGCGTCGAAGAGCGGCTGGACCGTCCCGCGTGTGGTCTCCGCGCCCGCCGCGAGCACGGTCAACGTGCCCTGCTCGGCGGGCTGCCGGGTGCCGAGCACGGGCGCGTCGACGAGCAGGAGCCCGGCGCGGGCCGCGTACTCGGCGAGCTCGTCGATGCCCTCGCCGACGGTTCCGGACTGCACCCACACGGTGCCGGGCTTCGGCGTGGCCTCCCGGACGACGTCCAGGGTGCGCGGCCCGTCCGGCAGGACGGTCACGACGACATCGGCGTCCCGGACCGCGTCGGACGCGCTGTCCGCGACCGCCACGCCGTCGGCGGCCAGCGGCTCGGCCTTCGCACGGGTCCGGTTCCAGGCCCGCACGGTGAATCCGGCGCGGGCCAGATTGCGGGCCATCGGCGCGCCGATCGTGCCGGTGCCGAGGACGGCGACGGCGTGGTGGCCGGCGCCGGGGCCTGCGGCGGACGGGGCGGTACTGGTCATGAGCGAACTCCCTGGGTGCGGCGGTGTCCTCCGGGCGGTGCTTCCGCCTCAGACGCTAGCCCGGACCGAGGCCTCCATCGCGGTCACGAACGCTTCCCGCGTCGCGTCGTCCACCAGGTCGAGCGAGAGGTACGGGTTGAGGTCCTCCAGCTCCACGAGGAGCAGTTCGCCGTCCGGGGCGCGGCAGGCGTCGACGCGCTGGATGCCGTGCGGGAGCGTGTTCCACTCGACGAAGGAGCGGGCGAACTCCCGGTCCGCGGCGGTCGGTTCGTAGGGGCGCAGCTCCCAGCGGCGCGCCGGATCGGGCGCGTACAGGGCGTAGAGCAGCTGGTCGTCGACGAAGTAGAAGGAGACCTCGTACTGGAAGTCGATGCGCGGCTGCACCAGCAGGCCGTCCCCGTACGGGAGCCCGTCGAGCTCGGCCGGGGGGACGACGCGCAGGCCGATCGAGTCCGCGCCCAGCTTCGGCTTCGCGATGTACGTGTCCGTCCTCGGCAGCCGGTCCAGGTCCGCCGCCCGGTCGACCGTCGGGATGACCGGGTACCCGGCCGCGGTCAGGTCCAGGAGGTACTGCTTTCCGGCCATGTCGGCGCGCCCGGTCAGCGGGTTGTAGACGTTCGTGCCGCGCTCCAGGGCCCGCGCGCGGAACGCGTCGTACGCCTCCTGGTAGCCGAGCACCGGGCCGCTGTTGCGGACCACGACGACGTCGAAGCCGTCCATCAGCGCGGTCGCGTCCAGCGGATGGCACAGGGCGAGGTCGAACGCGGAGCGCAGCCGGGACGTGAGGTGGATGTCCTCGTCGCAGTAGCGGCGCCCCTGGGCGGGATACGCGAGATCGGTGACGTAGAGGACGCGGGGGCGCGAGGAGGACAAGAAGGGACTCCCGATGGTGCCAAAGAGTGATGCGGGCGAGCTTGGTGCGAGCGGTGACGACGAAGGGGCCCGGTCGGGCGGCAGTGCCGTCCGACCGGGCCCCTTCGGGTGTTCACGGACCCGCGGGGGTGCACCGCCCGCCGGTCGCCGGTGTGAACAGGGCCTGGGTCAGGCCTTCTTGGTCTCCCAGAAGATCTTGTCGATCTGGGCGATGTAGTCCAGCGCCTTCTGGCCCGTGGCCGGGTCCGACGAGCCCTTGGCGGCCGAGAGGGCCTTCAGGGTGTCGTTGACCAGCTGGTGCAGTTCCGGGTACTTCTCGAAGTGCGGGGGCTTGAAGTAGTCGCTCCACAGCACCGAGACGTGGTGCTTCGCGAGCTCGGCGCGCTGCTCCTTGATGCCGATGGCACGCGTCTGGAACTGCGGGTCGTCGTTGCCGGCCATCTTCTCCTGGACGGCCTTGACCGACTCGGCCTCGATGCGGGCCTGGGCCGGGTCGTACACGCCGCAGGGGAGGTCGCAGTGAGCGCTGGCCTTCACCTTGGGGGCGAACAGGCGGGAAAGCATGTAGCTGTTCCTTCCTCGTGATCGTCTTCTCGGGTGCGACATTACTCCGTGAGGAACGGCTTTTCTCGGGTGCCCCCGGCGGCTTAGGACAAAAGTCCGGGGTAGAACCGGGACTGGTGGAGGATGGGACGGTAAGGGCACCGGGCCGACGGGCCGGCGGGAGCAGCGGTGGGAACCGGGGAGGTTTTCTGATGCCCGAGGCGATCGAGGAGATGCGCGAGGCGAAGGTGCCGTATCAGATCATTGAGGTGGAAGGGCCCTCCATGGTCCCGACGCTGTACCCCGGTGACTGGATGCTGGTGCAGCACGGCGCGCGGGTGCGGGCGGGCGACGTGATCGTCCTGCGCCACCCCTTCCAGCAGGATCTGCTGGTGGTGAAGCGGATCGCGGAGCGGCGCGAGGGCGGCTGGTGGGTGCTCGGCGACAACCCGGGCGCCGGCGGCGACAGCACGGTGTACGGGGTGGTGCCGGACGAGCTGGTCCTTGCGAAGGTGCGCGGCAGACTGCGGCGCCGCAGGCCGTGGGCCGAGGGGGAGGGTCAGCGCTCGGTGACGGCGGTGCTGTCCTGGTTGTTCTCCGCCGTACGCCCCGTGCTGGGGGACCGGTCGGCCTCCAAGCGCTTGCGGGCGCGGTAGGCGGCGACGTTGGCGCGGGTCGCGCAGCGGTCGGAGCAGTAGCGCCGGGAGCGGTTGGTGGACGTGTCCAGGTAGGCGTTGCGGCAGGGCGTCGCCTCGCACAGGCCGAGGCGGTCGACGCCGTACTCGGTGAGGTGGAAGGCGAGGCCCATCGCGGCGATGGCGGCGTAGCCGGCCGTCGCGTTCGACGGGTGGTCGGACAGGTGCAGGTGCCACAGCGGGCTGCCGTCGTCGGCGCGGTGGTTGTGGCCGGAGATCTGCGGGCTCACCGGGAACTCCAGGAGCAGCGAGTTCAGCAGGTTCACCGCGAGTTCCTCGTCGCCCCCGTCGGCCGCCTCGAACACCGAGCGCAGCCGCCCTCGTACGCCCCTGAAGCGGGTCACGTCGGCGTCGGTCGCGCGGCGGGCCGCGTCCTTGCTGCGGCCGAAGAGTTCGCGCACCGCCTCCACCGACGTCAGGGAGTCCTTGCCACGCTCCGGCTCCTCGGTGTTGACGAGGCGCACGGCGTAGTCCGAGTAATAGGCCAGTTCCACTTGTAGTCCTTACCGGTGCGCTCTATCGTCGTGTCGAGCGAGGGTAATACTCGCTCGCGCCTTAAGGGTATTACGGGAGGGTTCATGTCCGAGACAGCTGCCACCACTCGTACCACCGACTGGCGGGCCTGGCAGGAGAGCTGGGACCGGCAGCAGGAGTACTTCATGCCGGACCGCGAGGAGCGGTTCCGCGTCATGCTCGACATGGTCGAGGCGTTTGTCGGGTCCGCGCCCCGGGTGCTCGATCTCGCGTGCGGGACCGGGAGCATCACGGACCGGCTGCTCACGCGGTTCCCCGAGGCCACCAGCGTGGGCGTCGACCTCGATCCGGCCCTGCTCGCCATCGCGCGGGGCACGTTCGAGGGGGACGAGCGGGCCACGTTCGTGACCGCCGACCTCAAGGACCCGCGGTGGACGAAGGCGCTGCCGCACGAGTCGTACGACGCCGTGCTCACCGCCACCGCCCTGCACTGGCTGCACTCCGGACCCCTCGCGACGCTCTACGGTCAGGTCGCCGGGCTCGTCCGCGACGGCGGCGTCTTCATGAACGCGGACCACATGATCGACCAGACGACGCCGCGGATCAACGCCGCGGAGCGGGCGCAGCGGCATGGGCGGATGGACTCCGCCAAGGCCGGTGGGGCGGTGGGCTGGGCCGAGTGGTGGCAGCTCGCGGCGGCGGATCCGGTGCTGGCCGGGCCCACGGCCGAGCGGTTCGAGATCTACGGGGACCATGCGGATGGGGACATGCCGTCGGTGGGCTGGCATGCGGAGGCGCTCCGCGCGGGTGGGTTCGGGGAGGCGCGGGCCGTGTGGGCGTCGCCGTCCGACTCGCTGGTACTGGCCGTGAAGTGACGGGATGGGTGAGCCCCCGCGGCGACGGCGGCGTGGTCGCGGGGCGCTGCCCCGGACCCCGCTGCTCAATCGCCGCAGGGGCTTGAGTTGTGCACAGTTGGGCTTGAAATGCCCAGCTGCCGCTCACGAAGCGGAGCGTTACAGCACCTTCGACAAGAACGACTGGGTGCGTTCCTGTTGGGGGTTGGTCAGGACCTCGCGGGGGTCGCCGGATTCGACCACCACGCCGTCGTCCATGAAGACGAGGCTGTCGCCGACCTCGCGGGCGAAGCCCATCTCGTGCGTGACGACGACCATCGTCATGCCGGACTCGGCGAGGTCGCGCATGACGTCGAGGACCTCGCCGACCAGCTCGGGGTCGAGCGCGGACGTCGGCTCGTCGAAGAGCATCAGCTTCGGTTCCATCGCGAGCGCCCGGGCGATCGCGACGCGCTGCTGCTGACCGCCGGAGAGCTGCGAGGGGTAGCTGCCGGACTTGTCGGAGAGGCCGACGCGGTCGAGCAGCTCCTGGGCCCGCGCCCGGGCCTCGGACCGCGACTGCTTCTTGACCTGGACCGGCGCCTCCATGACGTTCTCGAGCGCCGTCATGTGCGGGAACAGGTTGAAGCGCTGGAACACCATGCCGATGTCGCGGCGCTGCAGCGCGACCTCGCGGTCCCGCAGTTCGTAGAGCTTGTCGCCCTGCTGCCGGTAGCCGACCAGGTGCCCGTCGACGTAGAGCCGGCCGGCGTTGACCTTCTCCAGGTGGTTGATGCAGCGCAGGAACGTCGACTTCCCGGAGCCGGACGGGCCGATGAGGCAGAACACCTCGCCCTGCTTGACCTCCAGGTCGATGCCCTTGAGGACGTTCACGTGGCCGAAGGACTTGTGGACCTGCTCGGCCTTGACCATGGCGTGCTGTTCGTCGGTCATGCCGCGCCTCCGTTCGGACGGCCCAGGGAGAACAGGCTGCCGCGCACCTTCTGCCAGGGCGTGGCGGCCAGCTGACGGCTGGTGCCGCGGGCGTAGTGCCGCTCGATGTAGAACTGGCCGACGCTGAGGATCGAGGTCATGACCAGGTACCAGGCGGCGGCGAGGAAGTACATCTCGACCGGCGAGCCGGACTGCTGGCCGATGTCCTGGGCGGCCCTGAACAGATCGGGGAACTGCACGGCGGACACCAGGGAGGTCGTCTTCAGCATGTTGATGACCTCGTTGCCCGTGGGCGGCACGATCACGCGCATCGCCTGCGGGATGATCACCCGGCGCAGCGTCTTCGCGTGGCTCATGCCGAGCGCGTGCGAGGCCTCGGTCTGACCCTCGTCGACCGACTGCAGGCCGGCGCGGCAGATCTCCGCCATGTACGCGGCCTCGTTGAGACCGAAGCCGAGCAGCGCCGTCAGGAACGGCGTCATGAAGGACGACCAGTAGTCCTTGTAGATCGGCCCGAGGTTGATGTACTCGAAGACCAGGCCCAGGTTGAACCAGACGAACAGCTGGACCAGGACCGGGGTGCCGCGGAAGAACCAGATGTAGAACCAGGCGATGGAGCTGGTCACCGGGTTCTTCGACAGGCGCATGACGGCGAGCAGGATGCCGCCGACGATGCCGATCACCATCGACAGGACCGTCAGGAGCAGGGTCTTCCCGGCGCCCGTGATGATCCGGTCGTCGAAGAAGTAGTCCGGGATGGCGCCCCAGTTGATCTTGCCCTGCGCGAACGCGTAGACGATCAGGGCAAGGACGGCGACGGCGATCAGCGCCGAGAGATACCGGCCGTAGTGCCGCACCGGGATCGCCTTGATGGCTGCCGGTGCGGCCGCGGGCGGCGGGGTGTCCTCGGGGCCGCCGCCCGTCTTGTCTATGTCAACAGACACGGATGTTGCCTTTCACGACGTCGCGGACGTCCATGACGTGTGCCGCGCGGTCAATGACGTGGAACGTGCGGTCACTTGCCGCCGTTGAGGGTCGCCGACTTCACGGCACCCGCCTCGACGCCCCACTTCGCGATGACCTTGTCGTACTCGCCGTTCTTGATGATCGCGTCGAGCGCGGCCTTGATCGCGTCACGCAGCTGCTTCTGGTCCTTGGAGACCGCGATGCCGTACGGGGCGGCCTCGACCTGGTCGCCGACGATCTGGAAGTCCTTGCCGCCGCCCGAGGTCTTCACCGCGTACGCGGCGACCGGGAAGTCGGAGGAGCCGGCGTCCGCGCCGCCGGAGCGCAGGCGGGTCTGCGCCTGCTGATCGTCGTCGAAGGCCTGGATGCCGATCTTCTTGCCGCTCTTGCACTTCTTGGCCTGCGCCTTGGCGAGGTCGTGGGAGACCGTGCCGCGCTGCACCACGATCTTCTTGCCGCACAGGTCGTCCCAGGTCTTGATGCCCTGGGTCTTGCCCTTGGGCGTGTAGATCGAGACGCCGGCGTTGAAGTAGTCGACGAAGTCGACGCCCGCGCCGACCTTCTTGCCGGTGTCGGAGTCGATGCCGTTCTGCCGGTCCTTGGTGTCGGTCATGGCCGACATGGCGAGGTCGTAGCGGTTCGACTTGAGGCCGGTGACCAGCGTGTCGAAGGTGCCGTTCTGGAACTCGAACTTCACACCGAGCTGCTTGCCCATCGCCTTCGCGAGGTCGGGGTCGATGCCGATCGCCTTGCCGGACTTGTCCTTGAACTCGACGGGCGCGTAGGCGATGTCCGAACCGACCCGGATGACGCCCTTGTCGCGGATCTCCTTGGGGAGCTTGTCCGCGAGCGGTGCGGACTTCGAGCTGTCCTTGGTGCTGTCGGACTTGGTCTGGTCACCGCAGCCGGTCAGCAGCAGCGTGCCGGCGACCGCGATCGCGCCGACCGCGGCTATCCGGGACTTCGCGGACTTCGCGGTCGTGCGCTGGGTGGTGCTTGCGGTCATGGTTGGTTCCTCCGGCCGGGTGTGGGAGTTGCCGTGCTGGTCGCCTGGCACGCACCTTCGGGTGTCGCGACCTCGTGTGATGAGGCATCTTGCCATTCGGACTCGCCGATTCAGGAGGTCAGCCATGTCAAAATCGGATAACGGGTGACCGAAGAGTGCCAACGACCCCCGGTTTCAGCGTGCATGGGGGGTACAGCTTCTGCGGCGCTTCCGGCCCGCGGCTGGAGATCCTCCGGTGGACCGCCCGCTGTCTCACCATTCGGGCGGAATTCCCTCGTTTTGGGCGATCGACTTGCGGACTTGTCCAGATATTCGGCTATGAGTCATGTCACCGAGGCGTGATCGATCACGGGCGGGCTCGTCGCCGACACCGCCCGTCAGGTAAGAAGGTTCTTTACACCCCTCATCCGGGGCTCAGGGCGCGCGTGCGGCGCGCCCGTCGCGCAGGTGCCCACAGGGCGGCCCACCACAGGACCGTCCGGCGCGTGCGCGGTGCCCGCCCGTCCCTCAATCAGGGACGGAACCACCCTCAACCTGTGCAACATGACTTAAGGGGTCAGAAAAGTGGCAGCGGAGATCGTCAACCCTCGCAGCGACGCGAGTACCGGCAACGAGGGCTCCGACGAGCCCTTCGATCCGGCTTTCGCGCTGCACCGTGGCGGCAAGATGGCCGTGCAGGCCACCGTGCCGGTCCGTGACAAGGACGACCTGTCCCTGGCGTACACGCCCGGCGTCGCGAAGGTGTGCAGCGCGATCGCCGAGCAGCCGGAGCTCGTCCACGACTACACGTGGAAGTCGAGCGTCGTGGCCGTCGTGACGGACGGTTCGGCCGTCCTCGGACTCGGTGACATCGGTCCCGAGGCCTCCCTCCCGGTGATGGAGGGCAAGGCCATTCTCTTCAAGCAGTTCGGCGGCGTGGACGCGGTGCCGCTCGCGCTCTCGACGAACGACGTCGACGAGATCGTCGACACCGTCGTGCGCCTCGCCCCGTCCTTCGGCGGCGTGAACCTCGAGGACATCTCGGCCCCGCGCTGCTTCGAGATCGAGAAGAAGCTCCAGGAGCGCCTGGACATCCCGGTCTTCCACGACGACCAGCACGGCACCGCCGTGGTGACGCTGGCCGCCCTGAAGAACGCGGCCCGGCTCAGCGGGCGCGCCCTCGGCGACCTGCGTGCCGTGATCTCCGGCGCCGGTGCGGCGGGCGTCGCGATCGCGAAGTTCCTCCTCGAGGCGGGCCTCGGCGACGTGGCGGTCACGGACCGCAAGGGCATCGTCAGCCGGGACCGCGAGGACCTCACGCCGGTCAAGCGCGAGCTCGCCGAGATCACCAACAAGGCGGGCCTCTCCGGCTCCCTCGAGGACGCCCTCGCGGGTGCCGACGTCTACATCGGCGTCTCCGGCGGTACGGTCCCCGAGCCCGCGGTCGCCTCGATGGCGGACGGCGCCTTCGTGTTCGCGATGGCCAACCCGAACCCCGAGGTGCACCCCGACGTCGCGCACAAGTACGCGGCCGTCGTGGCGACCGGGCGTTCGGACTTCCCGAACCAGATCAACAACGTGCTCGCGTTCCCCGGCATCTTCGCCGGCGCGCTCCAGGTCCGGGCCTCCCGGATCACCGAGACGATGAAGATCGCGGCCGCCGAGGCGCTGGCCGCAGTGGTCGGTGACGAGCTGTCCGCCGAGTACGTGATCCCGTCGCCGTTCGACGAGCGGGTGGCTCCGGCCGTCACGGCGGCGGTTGCCGCCGCCGCTCGCGCGGAGGGTGTGGCGCGCCGCTGACATCGGCTGCGTTCGGCTCGTTCGGTGAAGGCCCCGCCTCTTCGGCGGGGCCTTTCCCGTGCGTGCGGCGTTCCTGGCTACGGGACGTGTGTCACAGGTGACGGTGGTTCCCCGGCCGGGGAGCGGCGCCTATCGTCAAGGTCATGTTCGCCGCCTACGCAGCCCGCATCGACCGTGATCAGCCGCTGAACGGCCTGGAGTTGGGGGAGCGGCCCGCCCCCGAGAACCGGCCCGGCTGGACCACCGTGAACGTCAGGGCCGCCTCCCTCAACCACCACGATCTGTGGTCGCTGCGCGGGGTCGGTCTCGGGGAGGAATCCCTGCCGATGATCCTCGGCTGCGACGCCGCCGGGATCGACAGCGAGGGCAACGAGGTCGTTCTGCACTCCGTCATCGGCCAGACCGGATACGGGGTCGGGCCGCGCGAGAAGCGCTCGATCCTCACCGAGAAGTACCAGGGCACCTTCGCCGAGCAGGTCACCGTGCCCGAGTGGAACGTGCTGCGCAAGCCGAAGGAGCTCTCCTTCGAGGAGGCCGCGTGCCTGCCGACCGCCTGGCTCACCGCGTACCGGATGCTCTTCACCAACGCCGGCGTACGGCCCGGTGACTCGGTCCTCGTGCAGGGTGCGGGCGGCGGGGTCGCGACGGCCGCGATCGTGCTCGGAAAGGCCGCGGGCCTGCGGGTCTTCGCGACCAGCCGGGACGAGGCGAAGCGCAAGCGGGCCCTGGAGCTCGGCGCCGTGGAGGCCGTGGAGACGGGGGCGCGCCTTTCGCAGCGGGTGGACGCCGTGATCGAGACGGTGGGCGCCGCCACCTGGTCGCACTCCGTGAAGTCCCTGAAGCCGGGCGGGACCCTGGTCATCTCCGGGGCGACGAGCGGGCCGAACCCGCCCGCCGCGGAACTGAACCGGATCTTCTTCCTCGAACTCAAGGTCGTCGGCTCGACCATGGGGTCCAAGGACGAGCTGGAGGACCTGCTGTCCTTCTGTGCCGCCACGGGTGTCCGGCCGGTGATCGACGAGGTGCTGCCACTGGACCGGGCCCGCGAAGGCTTCGAGAAGATGGCCGGTGGCGAGCTGTTCGGGAAGGTCGTGCTCAGCGTCTGAGCCGAGCAGGAAAGGGCTCCCGGCGGGTTGCCGGGAGCCCTTTTTCGTACCCACCATGTCAACCAGGGTTGACGTCGCCGGACTGTCAACCTAGATTGACAACATGACTGATGCGACGGATCTCGCCGAGCAGGCGGGGGCCCGCGATCCGCGGGTCGGGCTGCGCGCGGTCGCCGCGCTGCGGCGGCTCCTTGAGCAGCTGGAAGCGGTACAGGTGCGCAGTGCCCGCAATCAGGGCTGGTCGTGGCAGGAGATCGCGGCCGAACTCGGGATCAGCCGGCAGGCCGTGCACAAGAAGTACGGGAGGCGATGAGCGATGTTCGAGAGGTTCACCAAGGGCGCCCGGGACGTGGTGAAGGGCGCCGTCGCCCGGGCCGAGAGCGAACGCGCGGAACACGTCGACGAGGGCCACATGATGCTCGCGCTCCTCGACGGCAGCGGGACGCGCGGCGCGTTCGCGCTCGGCGCCCTCGGCGCGGACACACAGGAGCGTCGCGCGTCCATCGGGCGGGCGCTTGCCGTCGCGCGGCGCAGGGCGGGACTCTCGCGGGCCGACACCGAGGCCCTCGCGGGGATCGGCATCGACGTGGAGGAGGTCGTCGCCCGGGTCGAACAGGCCCATGGGGAGGGCGTGTTGACCGGCGGCCGCCGGATCGGCGGGCGGCGGCCCCTCACCCGCGAGGCCAAGGGCGTGCTCGAATCCTCCCTGCGCATCGCCCTCGCCCACCAGGACCGGTCGATCGGCGACGAGCACCTCCTCCTCGCCCTCGCTTCCCGCCCGGGCGTCGCCTCCGAGGTCCTGTCCGAGCACGGGGTGACCGTGACGGCGGTGGAGCGGGTGCTGTACGGGGGCGGGGCGGCGGCGGCCGGCTGACCCGCCGCCCTTTCCCCCCGAGGCCCGCTACGCCTTCGGCGTCCGCAGGGCCGCCGCGATGTGGGCCGCCGCGTCCGACAAGTGGTGCCGGGCCTCGCCGAGTTGGGACGCCGTCACCCCGTGGTCGCGCGCCGCGTCGCGGATCTCGTCGCGGAAGCGGTCCAGGAGGCGGTCCAGGTCGCGGGCCGGATCGCCGCTGGAGTGCTCCTCCGAGGCCCACGACGGGACGTATTCGGCGGGGACCTCGTCGTTCGGCGGGCGGTACTGGGGCTCGGTCGGGGCGGTGTGCCCGGCCTCCTTGCTCCAGGACTTGCCGAACTCGCCGAACTCCTTGGCCAGTTCGGTCAGGCCCTCGCGCACGCCCGTCGGCCAGTCGCCGCGCGTGAAGTGGTCCTGCACCTGCTCCTGCACACGCTTGGCCATGCGCTGGAAGTCCTCCGCGGCCTGTGCCCGCACCTGCTCCTGCGACTCCTTGGCCTGGCGGCGCGCCCGCTGGGCCTCCTCGCGGGCCCGGCGGCTCTCGTCCTTCGCCCGCCGCGCCTGCTCCTTCCACTCGTGCTTGGCGCGCCGCACCTCCTCCTTGGTGGCGCGCCACGCCTCCTTGTCCGTGAAGTCGCCGGGGCCGGGGCCCGTGCGGGTCTGGGACGCCGCCGCGCGCACCTCGCGACGCAGATCGCCCGCCGCGCCCCGCACGTCGTCGCGGATCTCCGCCGCCAGCTCGGCCACGGACTCGCGGATCTCCAGCTCAAGGTCGGCCAACTCGCCGCTGCGGTCCGCCAGTTCGGCCCGGCCCGCCTCGGTGATCGCGTAGACCTTCCGGCCGCCCTCCGTGGTGTGGGTGACCAGGCCCTCCGACTCCAGCTTGGCCAGGCGCGGGTAGACCGTGCCGGCCGAGGGTGCGTACAGGCCCTGGAAGCGCTCCTCGAGGAGGCGGATCACCTCGTACCCGTGGCGCGGCGCCTCGTCGAGCAGCTTCAGCAGGTAGAGACGCAGGCGCCCGTGGGCGAAGACGGGGGGCATGTCAGAGCACCTTCTTGTCGTCGGGACCGTCGCTGTCGTCGGGGCGGTCGGTGCCGGCCGGATCGTCGGCGTCGGCGGGGTCGGCGGGGTCGGTGTCCTGGGGCTCGGGGGAGTCCTGAGGTCCGCGGGCGTCCTGAGGTCCGGGGGAGTCCGAGAGTTCCGCCGGGTGCGGGGCCTCCTCCGAAGGGGGCCTGCGCAGCAGGGCGATCGACCCGGAGACCGTCGTCGCCTTCAGCTTGCCGGTGCCCGCGCCGAGCCGGCCGGTGATCTTGTGGGCGCCCCAGGCGCCCGCCACGCGCAGATCCTCGAAGGCGTTCGACACCGCTCCGCTCGCCGTGTTCGCCTCGACCTCCGTGTCCGCCGGGTGCGGGATGCGGATGGCGATCTCGCCGGAGACGCTCGTCAGGCTCACGTCCGTGGGCCCCGCGGGGTCCAGGTCCACGATCATCGATCCGCTCACCGTGTCCGCCTTCACGGAGGAGCCCGAGCCCTCGACGACGGTCAGGTCGCCGGAGACCGAGTTGAAGCGGAGGCTGCCGGTGACCGCCTGGGCCTCGACGCCGCCGGAGACCGTGCTGGTGTGCACCGGGCCGGTCACGCCCACGAGCGTCGTGTCGCCCGTGACGCCCTTCACCTCCGTGAGCCCCTCGGTGCCCGAGACCACCGCGCCCGCCGAGACCACGCCGACCTCGACCCGCGTGTTCGCCGGGACCGCGAGGGAGACGACCGCGCTGCGGTGCCAGCCCTTGCGGTCGAGCCACTTGAGGAAACCTTTCCAGGGCAGGTCGTCGTACGCGACGGTGAGCGTGCCGTCCGACTGCGTGACGCGCAGGGGCGGGCCCTCGATCTCCGACACCTCGAGGCGGGCCGGCCCCTCGGCCGTCCCCACCACATTCACCGCACCGCTCACGATGCGTACGTGCAGCGCCGACACCGGCTCGTCGAACACGAGCTTCCGCGGCTCCGTGACGGACCACTCGGGCATGGTGCGACCTCCTCGACGACCGGAGCGAACGCGCCATATCGCGTCCTCTGTCAAACACGATATATCGCGGACGTGGAAAGTCAAGACTGTCGCGAAACTCCGGGCCCCGACGCCCGGCGGGCCGCCGGTACGGCATCGGCAGGTCGCCGGTAGGTCGTCCAATTGCTGCGGATATCCACCTATTTGCTCTAGCGTGGGTCCATGTCGTCCCTCGAACCCGCCGGTGCGCTGCTGCTCTGCCGCGCCGAACCGTCCGTCGTCGGGCCCGCCGCTCAACTGCTGCGCGAGCGGATGCTGCTCACCCGCGCCGGACGTGAGTGGAGCGTCCTCGTGCCCGAGGCGAAGCCGTGGCTGTCCATGGAGGACGGCGGCGGCGAACCCGTCGACCGGGTCCTCGGCGGCTGGGCGGGCGCGCTCGCCGTCGGCGCGACCTGGCCGGTGCTCGCGCTGTGGTGGGACGCCGACCGCAGCGGGTTCACGCTGGCCTCCGGGTTCCGCCGCCCGGTCGGCTACGAATGGCTCGCGAACGGCACCCCGGTCGGTGAGGCCGAGGCGCTGCGCACCTTCGCGGCCCGCCTCGGCCTGGACCCCGTACTCGATCTGCAGGCGCTCGAGGCCCTCGCGAAGCCCGACACCGGCGACGGCGCGTCCGACGCGCGCGCCCGCCTGCTCGGCCTTCTCGCGGTGCTCACCCGCGCCGGGCTGACCCTCCCCGCGGGGCTGACCCCCGGCGAACCCGCCGACCGGCTGCGCGAGGTCGCCCGGATCCAGCAGGACGCGCAGCAGGTCACGTGGTCGGGCTGGCGCGACGCCGTGCACGCCGAGCTCGACGTCGTGGAGGCCACGAGCGTCGGCCCCTGGCTGCGCGGCCCCAGGGCACGACTGCTTGCCGCCGCCCAGCTCGCGGCGGGGCTGCCGCTCACCGTGCACGGCCTGCGGCGGCGCAGCGGCGGCTGGACCACCGCCGGGGCGCTGCTCCTGCTGCACGGGGCGCTCGGATTCGCGTACGAGAGGGTGCGGGCGGCGCGCAAGGCCACCTGAGCCCCGCTGAGGTTCGGGCCGCCTGGGGGCCTACTCCTCGTCGTCGTCCTCGTCGTCGAGCCGTGCCAGCCAGGTGGCCAGCCGCTCCACCGGCACCTCGAAGTCCGGATTGAGGTCGACGAACGTCCGCAGCTGCTCGGCGAGCCACTCGAAGGTGACCTCCTCCTCGCCGCGCCGCTTCTCCAGCTCTTCGATGCCGCGGTCCGTGAAGTACATGGGGCTGTTTCTCCTGCGTGCGGGGCCCGCGCGGGCGCGCGGGCGTGGTGTGACTGACCACCAAGCCTATGGGGAGGGCCGGCGTCGGGGCCCGGCCGAGGGGTAGCCCCCGCTCAACCGGGGAAGGACCCTTGTCCCGCAAGGGAGGTCACGGGGGAACGGGAAACGGGGGAGCGGTATGGAGCGGCAAGGGGCGCGAGGAGAAGCACGGGAAGTGACCAGGGTCGCGCGGATCGCGCTGCCCGACGGGACCCCGGTGTGGGCCCGAATATCCGGGGACGCCGAGGAACTGGGCCTGCGAGACGGCGAGTTGTCGTACTCCGACACCGGGTTCACGGACCGGGTGGAGGCGAGTGTCGAGAGTCTGCACGCGCTCGTGACGGGGGTCGCGCGCTCCCTCGCGCGGCCGCTGCGCGCCGTGCGCCCCGACGAGGTCAGCGTCGAGTTCGGCGTCGAGCTGACCGCCAAGGCGGGCAAGGTCGTCGGACTGCTCGCGGACGGCGAGGCGAAGGCCGGCATCAAGGTCACCCTCACCTGGAACGAGGGCCCTCCCGACCTGGAGAACCCGGGCGCGCCGCCCGGCGCCCCGGCGCACGGGGGAGCCGATCCGACCGTCGCCGGGGCCGGGGCATGACCCCAGTGCGCGACGGGGGCGCACCGGGCCAACGGGATGCCGCCCTCCTTGCGCTGCGTGAACTCGTCATGGCGGCCACGGTGCGCATTCATCGCACGGGGGCCGGGTATGCAGCCGACGAACCCGGAAGCTTCGTCGGGAGCGGCTTCTTCGTCGCCCCGAACTGGGTGTTGACCTGCGCACACGTGGCACGCGGCGGGGAAGGGGGCGAGCTGGCGGTGGCCTACGAGAGCGGACCCGGCCGCGGCACGTCCCACGTACCGGGGGAGGTCGTCGCCACGCTCCCCGAGGGCGTCGACCAGGCGGTGCGCGGCGGCTGGCCCGCCCCCGACCTCGCTCTCATCCGGCTGCGCGAGCCCGTCGACCACGAGTGCGTCTACGTGGCCGAGCGGCCCGCCGCGTACTACAGCGAGGGGGAGGTCTTTTACGCGGGCTGGACCGTGGTGGACGGACGGGTCTGCCGGCTCGACGGGCCGATCGCCGTCAAGGGCACCATCGGCGACTGGTCGTCCGGCGTACAGCTGCGGCTCGGGGAGAACGACCTGCCGTACGGGATCTCGGGCGGCCCCGTCGTCGACCCGGTGCGCGGCGAGGTCATCGGCGTACTGAAGTCGCGGGCGGACCACGGGCGGGGCGGCACGTCCATCGGGATCGAGCAGCTGCGCACGCTGCCCGCGCCGGTGCCCGGGCAGTCGGTGCGGGCCGAGCACGACGACCTCTACCAGGCGGTCTGCCACGCCCACGACCGCTACCACCGGGACCGCCAGCGGCAGTCGCAGCCCGCCCGCAACACCTGGGCCGATGTGCAGAGCCGGCTCGGCGCGCGGCCGGGGCGCACGCTCACCGCGGGCGAGCGCGTCCAGTTGCTCGGCCGGCTCGCCGACCTGCCGCCGCCGGTCAGTACCCGCGGTCTGCTCGACATCCTGGAGTCGCTCCCGGAGTTCGAAGGGGGCACCCCGCTGCCCTCGCCGCGCGGCTGGCGGGACGGGCTCGGCGCCCTGTACGAAGGCGCGCACGACGAGGGCGTGCGCGCTCTCGTGCTCGACTACGCGGTACGGGTCATGACGGCCGAGCGCCCCTTCGTCACCCCGAGCACCGCGGGCGCCGAGCAGGCCCTGTGGGAGTGGGTGCGGCAGGCCGGCGAGGAACGGCTCGACATGGGGCGCAGGCGGCGTATCGAGAAGCTGCGCACCGACCGTCTGAGGGAGCGCAGACCACCCGGCGCGGCCCCCGAGCCCGCCCCCGACCGGACGGCCCGGCCCGCCGCGCTGCTCGAACTCGTCGAGCGCGGCTGGGAGCGGGACCACTGGGACTGGCAGGTGTACGTGACCCGGCCGGGCGGCGCGCGCGACTGCGTGCGGCAGGAGGATCGCACCCCGACCGACGCTCTCCCGGCGCGGCTCGCCGCGCCCCTCGCGGAGGCCTTCCGGCAGTGCGACGAACCCGGGTGGCCCGCGACCCTCCAGGTCGTGCTTCCGCACACCCGTCTCGATCTGCCGGTGGACGGCTGGCGGCTGCGGCCCGACGAACCGCCGCTCGGCGTGCGCGGCCCCGTCGTGCTGCGCTGCGGCGACCGGGACAGGCTGCCCGGCGAGCCCGGCTTCGAGGACTGCGCCCCGGCGTCGTCCGAACCGGACGCCGACCGCGCGGACCGCTGGCGCTGGCTGCACGCGCACAGCGCCCGGGCCGAGTTCCTCGACTGCGACGCCGGGGTGCCCAGGCCGGTTCCCGAAGGCTTGGAGCTGCGCGATCTGTCGCCCGCGTCCGTACCGGTGATGTGCCGCTATGGAGAGCACCGCTACGAGGACGACACCGAGGCGCTGGCCCGGATCCTGCTGGGCGGCTTCGGTGTCGCCCTGTGGCGCCGCGGTCCGGCCCGCTCGGCGGCGGTGTGCGGCGAGTTCCACCGGGGCGCCGCCGTCACGGTCGCCGACCCGCGCGGGGCCCGGCAACTGCCGGAGCGCGTCCACGAGTTGCGCAGAAAGCTCCTGGCGAGCCACACGGAGGCGTTCTGGGCCGACGGCATCGCGCTCTTCTACGACGATCCGGACCAGCCCCTTCCGGGCTCGGGCGAACTCCTGGAGGCGCCGTGACGCCAGCACGCCCCTTCAGGCCAGCTCCCCACGGAGCCCTTACCAGCGCCACGAACCATCGATACCGTGAGGCACGTCCCTTCGGCTGCCCTGCTGGACGAGTGACGACGAGGACCGGACCATGACCGAATCCAGTGAGTGGCTCATCTACCGTGGCGCCGGCGAACCCCACGAGGGCCTCGACCGCCTGCCCCCGCCGCCGCCCTGGCGGGACTTCTCGGGGCGGGGCTCCAACGGTGGAGACGGTTCCGAGGACCGCAGGCTCGGCGCGCACCGGCACCTGGCGGAGCTGCACAGGCCCGGCGCCGAAGAGCTCGAAATGATCAACGCGGCGCTGTATCTGCGCCGCCCCCTGCTCGTGACGGGCAGCCCCGGCGCG
This sequence comes from Streptomyces sp. NPDC051684, assembly GCF_044453445.1. Classification (NCBI taxonomy): domain Bacteria; kingdom Bacillati; phylum Actinomycetota; class Actinomycetes; order Kitasatosporales; family Streptomycetaceae; genus Streptomyces; species Streptomyces sp. NPDC051684. The sequence continues at coordinate 83,643 of NZ_JBITCS010000009.1, forward strand.
GGCAAGAGCACACTCGCGCACTCGGTGGCGTACGAGCTGGGCCTGGGCAACGTACTGCGCTGGTCCATCGTCAGCCGGTCCACGCTCCAGGACGGGCTCTACCACTACGACGCGATCGCCCGCCTCCAGGACGTGCAGATCGCGGCGCAGGGCGGATTCGGCTCGGCGGCCGGGTCGCCGGGGGCCGTCGAGGGGATCGGGAGCTACATCAGGCTCGGGCCGCTGGGCACCGCGCTGCTGCCGTCGCCGACACCGCGCGTGCTGCTCATCGACGAGCTCGACAAGAGCGACATCGACCTGCCCAACGACCTGCTGAACGTACTGGAGGAGGGCGAGTTCGCGATCCCCGAACTGGAGCGGGTCGCCGACCGGTTACCGGACGGCGAGGCGGAGGTGCTCACCGCCGACGGCGTGAAGGTCCGCGTCCGCGACGGCCGGGTGCGCTGCAACGCCTTCCCGTTCGTGGTGCTCACCAGCAATGGGGAGCGCGACTTCCCCGCCCCGCTGATGCGCCGCTGCATCCACCTCGAACTCGGCAGGCCCGACCACAACCGGCTCGCCACCTTCGTCCGCGCCCACCTCGGCGACGAGGCGGCACGCGCGGGCGACGATCTGATCAACCGGTTCCTGGAGCGCTCGCGCAGCGAACTCCTCGCCACCGACCAGCTGTTGAACGCGATCTATCTGACCGACGCCGCCGCCCCCACCAGCCGCGAGTCCTTCGCCGACCTCCTGATCCAGCGACTCGACCGCCCGAGGTGAAGCGGTGACTCCCGACGCGACGGCGCGTCAGGGTCCCGGTTCGCCCTCGGAACCCGGACGCCAGGGCGGCGACCCTGTCGCCGAACTCATCGCCAGGCTGCGGCGGATCGGGCTCGACCCCGACGCCGAAGGGCTGTGCGACGCACTGTGGCTGGCCAGGTACGCGCGCCCCGCGCAGACCGTGGAGCAGTCGGAGCCCGCCCCCCTCGGGCGGCCCGGCTACGCAGGCCCTCTGCCGACGCAGGTGCCGATCACCCCGGCCCCGGAGCCCGTGGAGCGCGAGCCCGAGCCGCCGGCTCCCCAGGTGTACGGCGAGGGCGGCGAACGGCGCGTCGCGCTGTACCCCGTCCCGCGCTCCGGCAACGGTCGCGCACGCGGCGGCGGCCGCACCGCACCGCTCCCGGTCGGCGTCCCCGCGGCGCCCGCGTTCCCCGCCCCGCTCGAACTCCAGCGCGCCCTGCGGCCGTTGCAGGGCTACCGCAGCGCCGCCCCACCGCTGCGCTCGGTGCTCGACGAGACGGCGACCGCGGAGCGCACCGCGCGCGCGGGCGGCCTCGTGCTGCCGGTCTTCCGGGCCGTGACCCGCGCCGACGCCCGGCTCAGCCTCGTGATGGACGCCTCCTCCTCGATGCGCGTGTGGGACCGGATGTTCACCGAACTGGAGCAGGTCTTCGGCCAGTTGGGCGCCTTCTGGGACATCCAGGTCAGCTATCTGCACGAGGGCCCGGACGCGCAGGCCGCCGTCAGCCGCAGCCCCGAGCTGTACGGGGCGCCCCTGCACTCCACCGACCGGCTCAGCGACCCGTCGGGGCGCCAGGTCACCCTCCTCGTCAGCGACTGCGCGGGCCCGCTGTGGCGCAGCGGCCGGGCCCACCGGCTCCTGCACCAGCTGGCGCGGCAGGCCCCCGCCGCCGTGCTCCAGCCCCTGCCGCAGCGCATGTGGAACAGGACCCGGCTCCCGGTCTCGTACGGGGAGTTGAGCCGCGGTGAGGCGCTGGGCGGCGCCGCGGCGCTGCGCGTGCGGACGCCTTCGGGACCCTCGGCGCAGGCGCGCGCGGGCGCGCTCCCGGTGCCCGTGCTGCCGCCCGAGCCGGTGGCGCTCGGTGCCTGGGCGCGGCTCCTGTCGGGGGCCGGCGCCGGGCCGGTGTCCGGGGCCGTCGGCTGGGTCAGGGCGGACCAGCGGCGGGCGTCGGCGGGGCGGCAGGCGCAGCGGCCCTCCGTGCTCGAACTGGTCTCCCGGTTCCGCTCCACCGCCTCGCCGGACGCGAGCCGGCTCGCCGGATTCCTGGCGGCGGCCCCACTGTGCCTGCCGGTGATGCAGCTGGTGCAGCGGACGATGCTGCCCGGTTCGGGCCCGTCCGAACTGGCCGAGGTGCTGCTCAGCGGGCTGCTCACACGCACCAAGGAGGAGCACGGGGGCGACGGCGGCGACGGTGTGCAGTGGTACGAGTTCGCGCCGGGCGTGCAGGAGTCGCTGCTCGGGCCGCTCGGCAGGGACGAGGCCGTGCTGGTCCTCAAGCACTGCTCCGAGTACATCGAGGCCCGCTTCGGCAAGGGCGGCCCCAACTTCCCGGCCCTCGCGCTGGCCCAGCTCGGCGACGGCGACGACGCCGGGGGCGGCGGGGATTCGGCCACCGACCGCCCCACGGTGACCGGCACCGGATACCGGCCGCCGCACACCGTGGGCGGCGACAGCGGGGACGCCGGCGCGAACGGCGCCGACCTGGTCCCGCAGCCCTTCGCCGAGGTCGCCGCGCGGGTCCTGGAGCGCTTCATGCCGCTGCCCGAACAGTTCGCGCTGTACGGGCGTCCCGGACAGGACGGCGCCCAGGAGGCGCCGCCCACCCACCCCGCCGTCACCCGCGCCCGCGCTCTCGCCGCCCGCTTCGACGGCGAGCGCATGGTGCAGGACCTCATCGACGCGGTGCAGCTGCTGCGCGGCGCCGCCGAGCACGAGTCGCCCACGGAGCGGGACTTCGAGCTGTGGGCCGAGTACGCCCACTGCGTGCTGCGCCTGTGGGAGGTGCAGGGCGGCGCCGAGCTGCTGCGCGAGGCCGAGCAGGCCGCCGAGCGGGCCGCCGCCCACCCGCACGCGCTGCGCGAACGTGCCGTCCTCGCGCGCGTGCTCTCCACCGCCGCCACGGACCGCAGGCGCCGCGGCGACCGGAGCGGCGCGCTCGAACTTCTGCGCAGGGCCGACCGGGAGTACGCGGTGGCCTGTTCGGTGCCCGACCTCGCGGAGCAGGAGGCGCTGCGGCTCACCCTGGAGCGCGTCGGCGCCCTGGAGGCGCAGTGGCGACTCGGCGGCGACAGCGCGCTGCTCCAGGGCGCGGTCGGCATGCTGGAGGCGTTCGTCGACACCTGGCAGGGCCGCAGCCACCCGCCCGAACTCCCGCTCGCCCACGGCCGGATCCTGCTGCGGCTGTCCGGCGCCGCCGCCGACGGCGAGCAGGCCGTCAAGTACGCGGAGCAGGCGGCGGGTTCGCTGCGCACCGCCCTGAACAGCGAGGCGGGGGACCCGGGCGGCGTGCCACGGGTGCGGGTGCTGCTCGACCTCGTGGACGCCCTGCTCGTCTGCGGCGACGGACTCGACGAGGCGGCGGCGCGGGTCGACGAGGCCCTCGCGGCCGCCCGCGACCAGCGGCTGCGCGCCGCCGTCCTGCTGCGGGCCGCCCGCGTGGCCCGCGCCCGCCACGCCGAGTCCGGCGACCCCCGCGAACTCCAGGAAGCCGCGGGCCACTTCGAACAGGCCGCGCACTGGATGCCGCGGGACTCCGCAGCCCACGCCGACGCGCTCGCCGAGTGGGGCGAGGTACTGCTGAGCCGGGCCGGCGCCGCGCCGGCCACGCCCGCCGAACAGGACGCGCTGTCGCGGGCGATCCGGGTGCTGCGGGACTGCCGCGCCCAGACCCCGGCGGGCAGCGCCCGGCTCGCCCACCGGCTGCTGCTGCTCGGCCGCGCCCTGATGCTGCGCTACCGCGCGCGCGGGGACCGCGTCGACCTGCGCGAGGCCGAGTACCTCCTGGGCCTCGCCGCCGCCGAGGCGGACGACTTCCTGCCCGCCGCGCGCAGCTGGCTCGAACTCGGCCAGGTGCAGTTCGAGGTGTTCCGCAGCCTCGGCCGCCCGGCCCGCCTCGACGAGGCCGTCGACGCGTTCCGGTACGCCGCCGAGTCGGCCCGCGGCGCCGAACGGGAGGCCGATACCGAGCGGTCCCGCCAGGAAGCCGTGCTCCTGGGCGCGCAGGCACATCACTTGCGGGGTATGTCCTACGAAGCGGCGGCGCGGCCGCGTGCCGCCCGTGAGGCCTATCGGGCGGCGCGTCGTGAGTGGTCGAGGCTGCCCGAGGACACCGTGACCAGGAGCGGACCGACGGCACGGCAGACAGCGGAGCGCCTCGCCGAGCTGGACTGACACCGGGCCGTCGGCCGGGGAGAGGGGAACGTCATGGACGCATGGGGAGAACCGAGGACCGCCCGCCCGCAGCCGCCGCGGCAGGCGGAGCACGTCGAGCCCTGCCCGGACCCGACCGAGCTGAGCCTCGCCGACCTGCGCAAGGCCGAACACCCGGTACTGGACGAGGTGTTGGAGGATCTGCGGGAGCGCGAGGAGCGGCCGGGCGAGATGCTCTGGGGGTTCAGCAGCGCGCTGTGACGCCCCGACCGGTTTCGGTCGCCGCGCGCGAGCGAACCGGACAACGTTGAACCGACCACGTTTGTGCCGCGCGCCCCACCGGGAAGGCGCCCCGTACGCGCGAGCCCGTACTGCGGGCGCACGGCATGGGGGGTACCGGAGTGGCTGGAGTCGCTGGAGTCCCCGAGGGGACCGCCGCACGGGCACCATGCCGCCCGGCCGTCCCCTTCCGGCAGTTCGTCGTCAAAGTGCACGGGCGCTGCAACCTCGCCTGCCGCTACTGCTACCTGTACGAGGGCCCCGACCACACCTGGCGGAACCGGCCCGCCGCCGCGCCGCCCGAGGTCCTCGACCGCACCGCGACCCGGATCGCCGAGCACGCGCGCGTCCACGCACTCCCGCACCTCTCGCTCGTCCTGCACGGCGGTGAACCGCTGCTCGCGGGCGCCGCCACGCTCGGCCGCTTCACCGCCCTCGTCCGCGAACGGGCCCCCACGGGGTGCCAGGTGCACGCCGTCGTGCAGACCAACGCCACCCTGCTCACCGAACGGCGCCTCGCGACCCTCGCCCGGCACGGCGTCCGCGTGGGCATCAGCCTCGACGGCGGCCTCGAGGCCCACAACGCCCGCCGTGTCGACCACGCCGGACGCCCCTCCTGGACCGCCGCCGCCCGTGGGGCGCGCCTGGCCGCCGAGCGCTTCCCCGACACATACGCCGGGATCCTCGCCGTGATCGACCCCGCGCAGGACCCCGTCGAGACGTACGAGTCGCTGCTGACGCTGCGTCCGCCGGCGCTCGACCTGCTGCTGCCGCACGGCAACTGGTCGGCGCCGCCGCCCAGCTGGGAGCCCAGCGGAACCGTGTACGGCAGCTGGCTGTGCGCCGCCTTCGACCGCTGGTGGGGAGCCGGGCACCGGGAGACCCGGGTGCGGCTCTTCGAGGAGTGCCTCGCGCTGCTTCTCGGCCTGCCCTCGTCCGTCGAACCGCTCGGCCTCGCGCCCTTCGACGCCGTCGTCGTCGAGACCGACGGGACGATCGAGCAGGTCGACTCGCTCAAGTCCGCCTACGACGGCGCCGCGTGGACCGGACTCGACGTCTTCCGGCACGACTTCGACGCGGCGCTCGCCCACCCCGCCGTCGCCGCCCGGCAGGCGGGCGCCGCCGCGCTCGGCGCCGACTGCCGGGCCTGCCCGCTGCTCGACGTCTGCGGCGGCGGCCAGTACGCCCACCGCTACCGCGCGGGACACGGGTTCGCCAACCCGTCCGTGTACTGCGCGGACCTGCAGCGCTTCATCCGTCATGTGGCGGCGGTGCTCACCGCGGACACGGTGCCCGCCGCCCACCCCGAAGGGGACCACCCGTGATGCTTCCGGCACTCCCGGACCACGCCCTGAGCGAACTCGGCCGCACCGAAGGCGGCCCGCAGGCCCTCGCGCTGCTCGTCCGCGCCCAGGACACCCGCAGACTGCTCACGCTGCGCGCCGTGCTCGACGCCGCGACGGAAGCGGACCCGCGCCTGTGCCCGCCGTCCGCCCGCAGGCGCCTCAGGGAGGACTGGGCGCTCATGGAGGCGGCGGACGCCACGACCCCGCGGCCCGCCGACTCGCCCGCCCGCGAACGCCTCCTGCACCCGCTGGTCGGCCCCTGGGCCCAGCGCTGCCTGACCTTGCTGCGCACCGACCCGGACCGCCCCGGAGCCCCCGAACGCGGTCGGCGACTGGCGGACGAACTCGCCCACTTCAGCGCCCTCGCCGCCGCGGCGGCCGCCCGCGCGGGCATCCCCTTCACCGTCCGCCTGACGGCCCGCGACGGACTCCTCGGCCTGCCCTCGCTCGGCGCGCTGCGCACCTCGGAGCCGGACGACACCGCGTACGAAGTGGCGTGCAAGTACGGCCAGGTGAAGATCCGAAGCCGTGGCCGGGCCCCCGTCGTCGTCCGTCTGGAGCGCGGCACCGGAGCCTGGTCCGACGACCCCGCCTGGACGCCCGCCTACGCGCTGCCCGGCCTCACCGCGGGCGCGGACCCCACCCCGCTCGACGACCTCGACCCGTACCGCGGGGCGGAGGGCGGCGCGCACTACCGGGGCGCAAGCGAACCCGCGACCCTCGACGACGCCGAGCGCAAACGCTGGCTGCACGCCTGGTCGGGCACCGCCGTCGAGCTGCGCCTCGGTGGCGAGCAGCGCCTCGCGGAGGCCGTCGCCCTGCTGCGCTGCCTCGTCCCGCTCACCGCCCCGCCCGGCTCCGACCCGTACGACGCCACCGCGGGCACGTGCAGCGGCACCCGGCGCGAGGCATTCGGCGCGGTCCTCAGCAGCACCCCGCCCACCGCCCCCGTGTTCGCGGCGACGCTCGTCCACGAGCTCCAGCACACCAAGCTCCTCGCGGTCGCCCAGCTGGTGCCGCTGCACCGGGCGGGCGGCGCGGCCCGCTACTTCGCGCCGTGGCGCCCCGACCCGCGCCCCTTCGACGGGCTGCTCCAGGGCGCGTACTCGCATCTGGCGCTCGCCGACTTCTTCCAGCGGCGCGCGCTGCGCGTCGGCAGGACCGCCGAACGCGAGTCGGCGTGGGCCGTGCACGCGCGCTGCAAGGAGCAGGTCGGCGCCGCGCTCCCCGCCGTCGTCGGCTCGACGGACCTCACCGAGCAGGGCCGGCGGCTCGTGGACCAGATGGTCGCCACGTACGAGCGACTCGACGAGCACCCGGCGCCCCGCGGGCACGCCGCACGCGCGCGTGCCTACGTGGACGCGGCCCGAACCCTGTTCTCCGCGCGCCTGATGCGGTCAACTGGGTGATATTCGGGCCCGGTTGGAGCGAAGATCGGGGCATGAGCGGGAAGGGATGCGAGCGCGGCGCACACAGGCGGGGCAGGGCCGTCCCGACCCTGTCGCGGTGTCGCGCCGAGGTTCGACCATTACGTGCCGGGAGGCCGCTGCATGTCCGCAATCCGTAGGCCGGTCGGAGCCACCGGCAAGGGGGCCGGGAAAACCACGGTCACCATCAGCTTCGCCGGGTTCAACCGGGCCTGGGCGGCCTGGATCGGGGACCGGCTCGAGCGGCGCGGCCTGCGGGTCGTGTACGCGCGCTGGGACTCCCGGGCCGATGTGCCGCTCGCCGACCTGCTGGGCGACCTCAAGCTCGCCGAGGGCCGCATCCTCGTCATCGTCAGCGAGTGGTACTTCCAGCTCGGCCCGCGCACCCACGAGGAGTGGAACGCGGCGCTGCGCCACGTCGTCGCCCCCGACGCCGCCCGGTTCGCGGCCGTCTCCGTCACCACCGCGCCGCTGCCCACCGCCACGACCGTGCTGGCCGCCACCCAGCTCACCAACATGGGCGCCGACGAGGCGGAGCGCCGCCTGCTCGACCGGCTCGACCTGCCGACCGACCCGCTGCCGGAGCCCGCCGCGGGGGAGCGGCGCGGGCCGCGCTTCCCCGCCTCCATGCCCGAGGTGTGGGGCGGAGTGCCGCGCCGCAACACGCGCTTCACCGGCCGCGAGCCGCTGCTCAACGACGCGTACCACCTGCTCCAGGGCGCCGAGCCCGGCGCGGGCGTGCTCACCATGCACGGCATGTCCGGCGTCGGCAAGACCCAGCTGGCCGCCGAGTACGTCTACCGCTTCGGCTCCGAGTACGACGTCGTGTGGTGGGTCAACGCCGAGGGCCGGGTCACGTACCGCCGCCTGATGGCCGAACTCGCCCCGAAGCTCGGCCTGTCCACCGGGCCCGAGTACGGCGAGCGGCTGCGCGCCGTGCGCGACTCGCTGCGCCGCGGCGACCCGTACGGGCGCTGGCTGCTCGTCCTGGACGGCGCCGACGAACCCGACCAGATCTGGGACCTGGTGCCCACGGGCCCCGGCCACGTCCTGATCACCTCCCGCAATCCCGAGTGGAGCGAGCACAACAGCAAGCTCCTCGAAGTGCCGGTCTACTCCCGCGAGGAGTCCGTCGCCTTCATCCGGCGCCGCGCGTCCCGGCTCTCCGAACCCGACGCCGACCAGCTCGCCGAGGCCCTGGAGGACCTGCCGCTGCTGCTCGACCAGACGGCGGGCTGGCTCAACGACTCGGACATGTCCGTCGAGGAGTACATCGGGCTCCTGGAGGGCGGCATCGACCAGGACGTCGTCAAGGTCTCCGCCGACTTCCCCGTCGCCTTCCAGACCGCCTGGTCGATCCTGCTCAACAAGCTGCGCGACACCGTCCCCGAGTCCATCGACCTGCTGCGCCTGTGCACGTTCTTCGCGCCCGGTTTCATCCCCGTGCGCCTCCTGCGCGAGATGCCGCACGACGAGCTGCCGGAGCAGGTCGCCGGGCTGCTCAACGACCCGCTGCTGTGGAACAAGGCGATCAACCAGCTGCGCCAGTACTCCGTCGTCCGCCTGGAGTCCCACGAGACGGTGGGCGACGAGTCGGCCGCGGCGGGCGAGTCCCTGTACCTGCACCGCATGGTCCACCAGATCGTCCACAAGGACATGCCCGATGAGGACCGGCGCGAGTTCATCGACGTCGTCCGCAGGGCGCTCGCCGCCGCCGACCCGGGCCGCGCCACCGACACCCGCCTGTGGGACGAGTACGCGGCGATCGTGCCGCACCTGAAGTACGCGGACGTCCTGAACAGCACGGACCGCAAGGTCCAGAACATGGTCCTCAACTGCCTGCGCTACATGTACTTCACGGGCGAGTACGTCTCCGGCATCAAGCTCGGCGAACGCGCCCTCGCCACCTGGAAGCGCCGCCTCGGCGACACCCACCAGCGGGTCTGGGACCTCTCGTACCACCTGTCCAACCTGCTGCGCGCGGCAGGCGAGTACGAGCGCGCCGAGGAGATCGGGCGGACCGCCGCCGACCACCTGCTGGCCGAGCGCGGTGCCCAGGACCTGGACTATCTGCGCGCCAACATCGGCCGCGGCGCCGACCTGTGGGGCCTGGGCCGCTACGAGGACGCGCGGGAGCTGTACGACTGGCTGTACCCGGCCTACCGCGAACTGCTCGGCGAACAGGACTCCCGGACCCTCAACGCCCTCAACAACCTGGGCTTCGCGCTGCGCCTGCTCGGCCGCTACAAGGACAGCCTCGACATCGACCGCCGCACCCTGGAGGCGCGCAGGCTGCTCCTCAAGAGCCGCCATCCGTGGGCGCTGTTCTCCGAGATCCACTACGCGACGAACCTGCGCCTGCTCGGCCGCTACACCGAGGCCGAGTCCATGCAGGCCAAGAACGTGCGGGAGTACCGCCTCGTCATGGGCGGCGACAACCCGCAGACGCTGCTCGCCGAACACAACCTCGCGCAGTGCCTGTACCGGCTCGGCGACCACGGCAGGGCGGGCCCGATGTTCACCCGCGTCCGGGAGCGCTACGAGCGCCAGCTCGGCGACAACGACCCGCAGACGCTGGCCGCCGCCGTCAGCCACAGCTGCTTCGCCCGCGAGCACGGCGACATCGACCAGGCTCGGGAGACCAGCGAGTACGTCCTCGCGCGCTACGAGGAGAAGCTCGCCGAAGGCCACCCGTTCATCGCGGGGGCCCGAGCGAACCACGCGCTGATCCTGCGCAGCGTGGGCGAGCGCGATCTGGCGCACGACCTGATCGAGCGGGCGATGACCGACATGGCGGCCGCGGTGGGCGAGAACCATCCGTGGACCGTGGGCTGCGCCGTGAACGCCTCGGCGCTGCGCAACCTCGTCGGGGACACCGAGTCCGCGGCCGGGCTGAGCGCCTCGGCGGCGGCCCGCGCCGCCGAGACCCTGGGCCGTACGCACCCGCTCACCCTCACCGCGCGCGTCGCGCACGCGGCCGACCTGCGGGGCCTCGGCCACCGGCAGGAGGCGGAGAAGACCGAGCAGGAGGCCCTGTCCGATCTGACCGCGACGCTGGGCAAGCAGCACATCCACACCCTGTCGGCGCGGGCCCGCAACCGGCCGCACTGGGACTTCGAACCCCAGGTGACGTGAGCGCCTGAACACGGCCGAAGGCCCGGCCCCCTTTCGGGGACCGGGCCTTCGGTCCGTCGCTGTGCTCCGGGGCCCTACGCCTCGAAGACCTCGCGCACCAGCTGCTCCTGCTCGGCCTGGTGGCGCTTGGCCGAGCCGACCGCCGGGGACGAGCCGTGCGGCCGCGAGACGCGGCGCAGGCGCTCACCGTGCGGGACGTCGGCGCCGACGGCCAGGTCCAGGTGGTCGATCAGGTTGAGCGCGATGAACGGCCAGGCACCCTGGTTCGCCGGCTCCTCCTGCGCCCAGATGTACTTCTCGGCGTTCGGGAACTTGGCGATCTCCGCCTGCAGCTCGGCACCCGGCAGCGGGTACAGACGCTCGACGCGGATGATCGCGGTCTCCGAGTCGCCGCGCTTCTGCCGCTCGGCCTCGAGGTCGTAGTACAGCTTGCCCGCCACGAAGACGACCTTCTTGACCGCGTTCGGGTCCACCGACTCGTCGCCGATGACCGGACGGAAACCGCCCGTCGTGAACTCGTCCACCTTCGACGCGGCGGCCTTGAGGCGCAGCATCGACTTCGGCGTGAAGACCACCAGCGGCTTGTGGTGCGGGTTGTGCACCTGCCACCGCAGGAGGTGGAAGTAGTTCGACGGCAGCGTCGGCATGGCGACCGTCATGTTGTTCTGCGCGCACAGCTGCAGGAAGCGCTCGACACGGGCCGAGGAGTGGTCCGGGCCCTGGCCCTCGTAGCCGTGCGGCAGCAGCAGCGTGACGCCGGAGGTCTGGCCCCACTTCTGCTCGGCGGCCGAGATGTACTCGTCGACGACGGTCTGCGCGCCGTTGACGAAGTCACCGAACTGCGCCTCCCACATCACGAGGGACTCGGGACGCGCGAGCGAGTAGCCGTACTCGAAGCCCATGACCGCGTACTCGGAGAGCAGCGAGTCGTAGACGTTGTAGCGGGCCTGGTCCGGCGACAGGTAGAGGAGCGGGGTGAAGTCCTCGCCCGTCTTGTTGTCGATGAGGACCGCGTGGCGCTGGCCGAAGGTGCCGCGGCGCGAGTCCTGACCGGAGAGCCGGACCGGCGTGCCCTCCAGGAGCAGCGAGCCGAGGGCGAGGGTCTCGCCCATGCCCCAGTCGATCGTCCCGTCCTCGATCATCGACGCGCGGCGCTGCAACTGCGGCAGCAGTCGCGGGTGCACCGCGACGTGGTCCGGGATGTTGACCTGGGACTCGGCGATGCGCTTGACGACCTCCTGGGAGATCGCCGTCTGCACGGCCACCGGGAACTCGGCCTGCGGGTCGGGGACCTCGGCGGCGGCCGGGTGCGAGACGGCCTCGCGGACCTCCGTGAAGACCTTCTCCAGCTGGCCCTGGAAGTCCTGGAGCGCCTGCTCGGCCTCTTCCAGGGTGATGTCGCCGCGACCGATGAGGGACTCGGTGTAGAGCTTGCGCACCGAGCGCTTCTTGTCGATCAGGTCGTACATCAGCGGCTGCGTGAACGCCGGGTTGTCCGACTCGTTGTGACCGCGGCGGCGGTAGCAGATGAGGTCGATGACGACGTCCTTGTTGAACGCCTGGCGGAACTCGAAGGCCAGACGGGCAACGCGGACGACGGCCTCGGGGTCGTCGCCGTTCACGTGGAAGATCGGCGCCTCGATCATGCGGGCCACGTCCGTGGCGTACATGGAGGAGCGCGAGGACTCCGGGGCGGCGGTGAAGCCGACCTGGTTGTTGATGACGATGTGGACCGTGCCGCCCGTGCGGTAGCCGCGCAGCTGCGACATGTTGAGCGTCTCGGCGACCACACCCTGGCCCGCGAAGGCCGCGTCACCGTGCAGGGCGACGGGCAGGACCGTGAAGTCCGTGCCGCCCTTGTTGATGATGTCCTGCTTGGCGCGGGTGATGCCCTCGATGACCGGGTCGACCGTCTCCAGGTGGGACGGGTTGGCGGCGAGCGAGACGTTGATCTGCTCGCCATCCAGGCCGGTGAAGGTGCCCTGGGCGCCCAGGTGGTACTTCACGTCGCCGGAGCCGTGCATCGACTTCGGGTCGAGGTTGCCCTCGAACTCCCGGAAGATCTGCGCGTACGACTTGCCGACGATGTTCGCCAGGACGTTCAGGCGGCCGCGGTGGGCCATGCCGATGACAACCTCGTCGAGACGGTTCTCCGCGGCGGCGTCGATGACCGAGTCGAGCAGCGGGATGACGGACTCGCCGCCCTCCAGGGAGAACCGCTTCTGACCGACGTACTTGGTCTGCAGGAAGGTCTCGAAGGCCTCCGCGGAGTTCAGCCGGCGCAGGATGCGCAGCTGCTCCTCGCGCTCCGGCTTGGCGTGCGGGCGCTCGATGCGGTCCTGGAGCCAGCGGCGCTGCTTCGGGTCCTGGATGTGCATGAACTCGACGCCGGTGGTGCGGCAGTACGAGTCGCGCAGCACGCCGAGGACGTCGCGCAGCTTCATCATCGACTTGCCGGCGAAGCCGCCGACGGCGAACTCGCGCTCCAGGTCCCACAGCGTGAGCCCGTGCTCGGTGATGTCGAGGTCGGGGTGCTTGCGCTGCTGGTACTCCAGCGGGTCGGTGTCGGCCATGACGTGGCCGCGGACCCGGTAGGAGTGGATCAGCTCGAAGACGCGGGCGGCCTTGGTGACGTCGTCGTCGTGCGAGGCGTCGATGTCCTTGAGCCAGCGGACCGGCTCGTAGGGGATCCGCAGGGCCTTGAAGATCTCGTCGTAGAACTCGTTCTCACCGAGGAGGAGGTTCGCGACGATGCGCAGGAACTCGCCGGAGGCGGCGCCCTGGATGACCCGGTGGTCGTAGGTCGACGTGAGCGTCATGACCTTCGAGATGCCGAGCTTGTTCAGGGTGTCCTGGGAGGTGCCCTGGAACTCCGCCGGGTAGTCCATGGAGCCGACGCCCATGATGACCGACTGTCCGGGCATCAGACGCGGGACCGAGTGGACGGTGCCGAGGCCGCCGGGGTTGGTCAGGGAGACCGTGACACCGGTGAAGTCGTCCATGCCGAGCTTGCCGTCGCGGGCGCGCCGGACGATGTCCTCGTAGGCCTGCCAGAACTCGAAGAAGTTCAGCGTCTCGGCCTTCTTGATGCCCGCGACGACCAGCTGGCGGTCGCCGTTGGGCTTCACCAGGTCGATGGCCAGACCGAAGTTCACGTGGTCCGGCTTGACCAGGGTGGGCTTGCCGTCCTTCTCCTGGAAGGAGTAGTTCATCGACGGCATGGCCTTGATGGCCTGCACCATGGCGTACCCGATGAGGTGCGTGAAGGAGATCTTCCCGCCCCGGGCGCGCTTCAGATGGTTGTTGATGACGATGCGGTTGTCGAACAGCAGCTTCACCGGGACCGCGCGCACGGACGTCGCCGTGGGGACCTCGATGGACTTGTTCATGTTCTTCGCGACGGCGGCGGCGGGACCGCGCAGCGTCACGAGCTCGGGGCCGGCAGGGGCCTCGGTCGTCACTTCTTCAGCCTTCTTCGGTGCAGGGGTGGCAGGCTTCGCGGCCTGAGCGGGCGCGGCAGCGGCCGGCTTCGGCGCGGCGGGCGCGGCCTCGGCGGCGGGCTTCGCGGCGGCAGCCTGTGCGGGAGCTGCGGCTGCGGGCTGCGCGGGCGCGGCGGGGGCCTGCGCTGCGGGTGCGGCCGGGGCCGCGGGCTTCTCGGCCGGCTTCGGGGTCGACGCGGCCCCCGCGGCCGCGGCACCTGGCTTGTAGTCGGCGAAGAAGTCCCACCAGGCTCGGTCAACCGAATTCGGGTCCTGGAGGTACTGCTGATAGATCTCGTCGACGAGCCACTCGTTGGGGCCGAAGGCCGCTGCAGGGTTCTTGCCCTGCCCGGCTTGGTCGGTCTCGGGGGAGATGCTCGAGTTACTGGGGGACTGTGGCGACACGGCGGTAACCGCCCTCTTCCGCTTCTCACAAGGTGATGGACAGCGGGAATAAAGGCTACGCCTCCATTCACGGGACGTGCAGACCGGGCCGGTGATCCGTCACGTAAGTCACACTGGAAGTCGCGTTTCGGGCCGAGAAATGGCGGGAAACAAGCGAGGTTTCGGTACGTTCGGATGCGCGCCCGGCGTGTTCGTGTGTGCCCGGCGCGCTCTTGACCCTTGCCTGACCGAAACCCTACGTCAACTTTGCGTTCCGGGCTCTCCCGGAAGGGTGACCTTGATCCGGCAGCCCCGAGCGGATTCGGCCACCCGGATCTGCCCGCCGTGCAGTTCCACGGCCCAGCGGGCGATGGCGAGGCCGAGGCCCGTGCCGCCGTCGCCCTTGTCGCCGGTGGCGTCGCCCTGGTTGAAGCGCTCGAAGACCTTGTGCCACTCGGACTGCGGGATGCCGGGGCCCTCGTCGAGCACCTCGAGGTCGAGCGACTCGGGGTAGGGGCCGCGGCGGGCGAGCACGGTGACACGGCCGTGCTGCGGGGAGTGCTTCACCGCGTTGTCGATGAGGTTCGCGACGACCTGGTGGATGCGCTCGGGGTCGGCGAGCGCCGTCAGCTCCGGCGGCGAGACGTCGAGGTGCAGATGGACGTCCGTACGCGTGTGGGTGCCGGATCCCGAGGCGATGCCGGCGCGCTGGGAGACCGCCATGTTGGCCTCCTTCAGGACGCCCGACAGATACGGCCAGACCTCGAAGCGGCGGCTCTTCAGCGGCACGACGCCGTTGTCCAGGCGGGACAGGTCGAGCAGCGTGTCGACGAGGCGGCCGAGCCGCTCCGTCTGTTTGAGCGCCGTGCGCATCGTCTCGGGGTCGGCGGCCATCACGCCGTCGACGACGTTCTCCAGGACCGCGCGCAGGCCCGCGATGGGCGTGCGCAGCTCGTGCGAGACATTGGCCACGAGCTCTTTGCGCTGCTGGTCCTGGGCCGCCAGCTCGTCGGCCATGCGGTTGATGGTGACCGCGAGGTCACCGATCTCGTCGCGCCGGCCGGCGCCGCGCACCCGGCGCGAGTAGTCGCCGTTGGAGATGAACCGGGCGACCGTGTTCATCTCGTCGAGCGGGGCCGTCAGCGAGTGCGCCACGAACTGCGTGATCAGCAGCGTGGCGATGATCGAGAACACCGTGATGAAGCGCAGCTCCGTCGCCGTGTACATCGCCACCATGAGCAGGCCGGTGGTGATGAAGACGGAGACGACGACGAGCGTGCCCAGCTTCGCCTTCACGGAGAAGGGGCGCAGACCGCCGGACGCCCACTGAGGGTTGAACGGCGGCCGGTGCGGCCGCCCGCCCGATGCCCGAGTCCGGTCCCCGTCGCTCACGGGTTCGGCGTCTCCAGCGCGTAGCCCACGCCGTGCACGGTGCGGATGCGCTCCGCGCCGATCTTCCGGCGCAGCGCCTTGATGTGACTGTCGACGGTGCGGGTGCCCGAGGCGTCCGCCCAGTCCCACACCTCGGCGAGCAGCTGCTCACGGGAGAGGACCGCGCGCGGCGTGTTCGCCAGGCACACGAGGAGGTCGAACTCGGTGGGAGTGAGGTGCACGTCCTCGCTCCGGACCCGCACGCGGCGCTGCGCGTGGTCGATCTCCAGTTCACCCAGTCGCAGTATGCCGCTGCGCGGCGTCGTGGCGGCCAGCGCGGCACGCTCGACGCGGCGGAGCAGCACGTGCACGCGCGCCGCCAGTTCCCGCATGGAGAACGGCTTGGTCATGTAGTCGTCGGCGCCGACACCGAGGCCGACGAGCATGTCCGTCTCGTCGTCGCGCGCCGTGAGCATCATGACCGGCACCGGGCGCTGGGCCTGCACGCGGCGGCAGACCTCCAGGCCGTCGAAGCCGGGCAGCATGATGTCGAGGATCAGCAGGTCGGGCTGCCAGGCCTCGGCCGTGTCCACCGCCGCCGGACCGTCCTGCGCGGTTTGCACGAGGAATCCCTCGGCACGCAGCCGGGCGGCGATGGCATCGACGATGGTCGGATCGTCCTCGACGACAAGGACCCGTCGCTGGGCTCCCTGTGTCGTCGTGGTGGTGTTGTGGGAGGTGTGTGTCTGCTCCATCGCCCCGCCCCTGAGTGCGCGCCGTCGTGACGCGCTTGACGCTTGAATAATCGGGTTTCGGACGTCAGCGTACGGGGAGTTACCGCCGGTCGGCTACGTGGGCCTCAGGGCGAGGTGCACCACGTCAGGGACGCCCCGGACAACCGGGATCTCTTCGGTGCGCACCGCCTGGAAACCGGCATTCCGCAAGGTTTCTTCGAAATTTGCTGACGGCTGTGCGGACCATACGGCGAGAACACCGCCCGGGTCGAGTCGGTCCATGCAGGCGGTTAGGCCGGACAGCCCATAAAGGGTGTCGTTGTCCTCGGTGACCGTCCAGTCGGGGCCGTTGTCGATGTCGAGGCAGAGCGCGTCGTAGGTGTCCGTGGCCGTGCGCAGGTGTCGTACGAGGTCGGCCTCGACGATGGCCGTCCTGGGGTCGGCGAGGGCGGGCGCGGACAGTTCGCGCAGCGGGCCGGACAGGTGCCAGTCGATGATCGAGGGCTCCCGCTCGACGACCGTGATGCCGCCCCAGCGCGGGTCGGCGGCCGCGTGCGCGAGGGAGAAGCCGACGCCGAGGCCGCCGATGAGGACGCGCGGTTCCTCCCGGTCGTCGAGGGCCGCCAGGGCCGAGTCGACGAGCCGCCGCTCGGAGCGGCCGTCGGAGGTGTCCATCAGGAACGTGCCGTTGGCGATGATCTGGAGCAGGTCGCCGTGACGGCGCAGGACCACCTCGCCGAAGGGGCCTTCGCGGCGATCGAGGACGACGGGTGGATCGGGGTCGTGCAGGGTCGTCATGGCCGCCATTCTGGCCGACCGGTGGGGTGGCCGTGGGGGTTTTCTGTGGTCCACGTCTCACATGGCGCTCGTCACAGAGGGCGACCCGGGTCGGTCGAAGCCGTGATCGCTGACAGCGAACGCCCGTCCCGGAACATCTGGAGGCCGTCGTGCATTGAGTCCATGTAACTCAACTTGACTGCCAAAGGGGAGATCATGGCTTCGACGTCCACACCGCTCACCCTGCCCGTGCTGCCCCTCGACGACGAGGTCGTGCTGCCCGGAATGGTGGTGCCCCTGGACCTCAGCGACACCGACGTACGAGCCGCGGTGGAGGCCGCGCAGGCCGCCGCGCGTACTGGACCCAGCAAGCCGAAGGTGCTTCTTGTTCCACGTATCGACGGCACGTACGCGAACACCGGCGTGCTCGGCACCGTCGAGCAGGTCGGACGCCTCGCCGACGGCGACCCCGGCGCGCTGATCCGCGGCGTCGGCCGCGTGCGCATCGGCGCCGGCACGACCGGCCCCGGCGCTGCCCTGTGGGTGGAGGGCCTGACCGTCGAGGAGGAGGTGCCGGACCCCCTGCCCGGCGCCATCACCGAACTCGTCAAGGAGTACAAGGCGCTCGCCACGAACTGGCTGAAGAAGCGCGGTGCCTGGCAGGTCGTGGACCGCGTGCAGCAGATCGACGACGTCTCCGCGCTGGCCGACAACTCCGGCTACTCGCCGTTCCTCACCACCGCCCAGAAGGTCGAGCTGCTGGAGGCCGCCGACCCGGTGGAGCGGCTCAAGCTCGCGACCCAGCACCTGCGCGACCACCTCGCCGAGCAGGACGTCGCCGAGACCATCGCCAAGGACGTCCAGGAGGGCGTCGACAAGCAGCAGCGCGAGTTCCTGCTGCGCCGCCAGCTCGACGCCGTCCGCAAGGAGCTGCGCGAGCTGAACGGTGAGAAGGCCGACGGCGAGGAGTCCGACGACTACCGGGCGCGCGTCGAGGCCGCCGACCTCCCGGAGACGGTCCGCGAGGCCGCGCTCAAGGAGGTCGAGAAGCTGGAGCGGTCCAGCGACCAGTCGCCCGAGGGCTCCTGGATCCGCACCTGGCTCGACACCGTCCTCGAACTGCCGTGGAACGAGCGGACCGAGGACGAGTACGACATCCAGGGCGCCCGCGGCATCCTCGACGCCGAGCACGCGGGCCTCGACGACGTGAAGGAGCGGATCACCGAGTACCTGGCCGTGCGCAAGCGGCGCGCGGACCGCGGCCTCGGCGTGGTCGGCGGGCGGCGCGGCGGCGCCGTGCTCGCGCTCGTCGGCCCGCCCGGCGTCGGCAAGACCTCGCTCGGCGAGTCCGTCGCGCACGCCATGGGCCGCAAGTTCGTCCGCGTCGCGCTCGGCGGCGTCCGGGACGAGGCGGAGATCCGCGGCCACCGGCGTACGTACGTGGGGGCCCTGCCGGGCCGCATCGTGCGCGCCATCAAGGAGGCCGGGTCGATGAACCCGGTGGTCCTGCTCGACGAGGTCGACAAGGTGGGCTCCGACTTCCGCGGCGACCCGGCCGCGGCGCTGCTCGAAGTCCTCGACCCGGCGCAGAACCACACCTTCCGCGACCACTACCTGGAGGTCGAGCTCGACCTGAGCGACGTCGTCTTCCTGGCGACCGCGAACGTCCTGGAGGCCATCCCGGAGGCGCTCCTCGACCGCATGGAGCTGGTCAGGCTCGACGGCTACACCGAGGACGAGAAGGTCGTCATCGCCCGCGACCACCTGGTGCCGCGCCAGCTGGACCGTGCCGGGCTCGCCCCCGAAGAGGTCGTCATCGGCGACGACGCGCTGCGCAAGCTCGCCGGCGAGTACACGCGCGAGGCCGGCGTACGGAACCTGGAGCGGTCCGTCACGCGGGTGCTGCGCAAGGTCGCCGCGCAGCACGAACTCGGCGAGCGGGAGCTGCCGTTCACCGTCGGCGAGGGCGATCTGCGTCCGCTCATCGGGCGGCCGCACCACGTGCCCGAGTCGGCGCAGGACCCGGCCGAGCGACGCACGGCCGTGCCGGGCGTGGCCACGGGGCTCGCGGTGACCGGGGCCGGTGGTGACGTGCTCTTCGTGGAGGCGTCCCTCGCCGACCCGGAGACCGGCGCGGCGGGGCTGACCCTCACCGGTCAGCTCGGCGACGTCATGAAGGAGTCGGCGCAGATCGCGCTCTCCTTCCTGCGCTCGCACGGCGCCGAACTGGAGCTGCCCGTCGCCGACCTGAAGGAGCGCGGCGCGCACATCCACTTCCCGGCGGGCGCCGTCCCGAAGGACGGACCGAGCGCGGGCGTCACGATGACGACGGCGCTGGCGTCCCTGCTGAGCGGGCGGCTTGTGCGTACGGATGTGGCGATGACCGGTGAGGTGTCACTGACCGGGCGCGTGCTGCCCATCGGTGGCGTCAAGCAGAAGCTGCTCGCCGCGCACCGGGCCGGGGTCACGACCGTCATCATTCCGAAGCGGAACGAGGCGGATCTGGACGATGTTCCTGCGGAGGTGCTGGAGAAGTTGGAGGTGCATCCGGTGTCGGACGTGCGGCAGGTCCTCGAACTGGCGCTGGTGTCAGCCGAGTTGGGGGTTCCGGTCGCGGCGTGACCCTCGCGGGGTGCGGCGTGCCGCGCGTCAGGTTCCGGCCTGTGCCGGAGGCTGGGGCGCGGCCGCCTCCCCGCCCTGCGCGGGGACACCGGCGGCCCTCGTCGACCCGGCCGGTTCACCGTGCAGGGCGCGCGCGAGCGCGAGGGCGATGTGCTCGATCCAGTCGATCGCGTCCCCGGCCTCGGCCGCGGTCAGCGGGCGGCGGCGCGTGTGGTCACCGTCGAGCAGGTCGGCCTCGTGGGCGATCTGGTTGCGGCGGCGCAGCAGCGTGACGTACTTGCCGCGCAGGGACTTCTCGTCGAAGGACGTGCGGTGCCGGAACCGCCGGTTGACCCACTTCGCCGCCTCGCGCCACACTTTCGCGTCCGTCGCCAGGGCCATCATCTTGGCGATGGCGTCGGGGTTCTGGAGCGCCCGGTACGCCACGTCCTCGCGGATCCGCTCCACGACGGCGTCGGCCAACCGCACCTCGCCACGCTGCACCGCCTCCATGCGGTGCAGCGGCAACGGGTACTCGCGCAGCCGCCTCGGCATGTCCGGGCTCGCCTTGACGGCCTCCTCGGTGACCCGCCGCAGCGTCTCCTCCTGCACCCAGTGCTCAAGCGCCCCGATCGCCTGGACCCACGCGGCCCGGTAGAAGTCCTCGGTGTCGACGCCGCGCGGACTGAGCGCTTCCAGGATCTTGCCCGCGTCCACCATCCGGCGCGCGTAGGTGAGATTGGTCAGGAAGGAGTCGAACTGCGCGGTCTGTGCGACCTGCGGCAGTTGAGAGGACTGAGAGGACTGAGAGGACTGCGGGGGCTGAGAGGGCTGAGGGGACGGAATCGTCATGCGAGGACCTTTGTGCTGCGCCGGGGCGAGTGAGTCGTTCACGGTCGTCCCTGCGCAGCACGTCGGCCCGTCAATCCTCGGAGTGGCCCTGAGCGGAAGTTTGGCCGGATCCCGCCGTCAGCCTGGCTACGCGCGTGTCCTCGCGCGCGAGTCGTACGACATCGGTGAGGCATTCGACCAGCCGTCGGCCGACGTAGCGCAACTCGTCCCGGTCGCTCGTCCCTGCGGAGAGGAGGGCCTCGGCGTGCCCTACGAGCTGTTCCGCCATGGACAGTTGGGCTTCCGCGTACACCGTGGTGCGCCGGGTGACGGGGCCTTGCGGCCCGTCCGGCACGTCCGGGCTGTCCCGCACGACGTAGCAGGCCTTGCCGTCGGGTGCGGTCCAGGGCAGGCGCTCGATCGCGGAGCGCTGTTCTCCGTAGTTCACGCCGCCACCCCCGACCCGACGCGCACGCCGTGGATGGTGCGCGGGCCGAGGTCGACGCCGTACGCGGCCAGCCACAGCGCCCGCCGCCGGGCCCGCTGCGCGCGCCGTTCGTCACGTTCCGTGACCTCTTCGCGTTCCGCGATCTCGTGGGCGATCAGGTAGGGACGTACGAGCGGGCTGGCTTCGCCGGGGAGGGGCGGGTCCCAGCGGGGGCGGGAGGGGGCGTAGGGCGGCGATGTCGGGAGTGGGGCCGGGGCGGCGTGCGCCGGGGCGGGGATGCATTCAAGTGGGGCTCGGCGACGGCCGGTTGGCGGGAGGAGCAGCCGCATCAGCGGCAGGAGAAGGAGGGCGATAACGTGGACCATGTCGACCTGCTTTCAATGGGACAGGTTGGCCATGCCCCCGGGCCGGTGCAAACGGTTGCGGGGGTCTTTCCTTGGTTACGGACTGTACGCCTCATGTGACTCGCATTGCAGCGACATAGAACTCCCTGCACCATGTTGAAACTTAGTGGCGTTTGTTGTCGTAGCGGGGTTGGTCCTGCCCGCCTATTGTTCGTTCATGGTCGAGAACGACGAATGGCGCCCCAGCCCTCGGTCGCGGGTCTACGTCTATGTGCAGATCGCCGAGCACATCAAGGGGCAGATCCGAGCCGGTGAACTTGCCCTGGAAGAACCGTTGTTGCCGGAACCCGAGCTGTCGAGCCGGTACGGCGTAGCCATCAACACCCTGCGCCGCGCCATCCGTCACCTGCGCGAACAGGGCATCGTCGAGACCGTTCCGGCGAAGGGGACGTTCGTCATCGCGATGCCGGAAGGCTCGGAGAGCAAGTAGACAGGGGGCACGCCTGGCTTAGGCGTGCCCCCTTGTCGTGCCGCTCGCAGCGTGGCGATCAGGTCTCGTCCTCTGACGCCGCCTCGACCTCGCCGCCCAGGGACTTGGCGATGGCCGCGAACTCGTCGAGGGCGGACTGGAGATCTCGGACGATCTCCTCGGCGATCACCTCGGGGGGAAGGTCTGAGTCCGCGTCCTCCAAGGCCGGGTCCTTGAGCCAGGTGACGTCGAGATTTACCTTGTCGCGGCTGGTCAGTTCCTCGTACGAGTACTTGCGCCACGGCCCGAACTCGACGTTGCCCTCGGCGTCTTCCTTCTTCGTCTCGACGCGGGCGCCGACCGGCTCACCCGGCTTGTACGCGGTGACAAAGTCGTCGAGGTGGGCGCGGGTCAGCGGGCGCTGCTTCAGCGTGAAGTGCTGGCCGGTGCGGAAGTCGTAGAACCAGGTGTCAGTGGTCAGCGGCTTGCCGTCGGTGCGCGGGGACTTCTTGTCGAAGAAGAGGACGTTGGCCTTGACGCCGCCCGCGTAGAAGATGCCGGTGGGCAGGCGCAGGACGGTGTGGAGGTCGAACTCGGCGAGCAGCTTGCGGCGGACCTTCTCGCCGGCGCCGCCTTCGAAGAGCACGTTGTCGGGGAGGACGACGGCCGCACGGCCGCCGATGGCGGTCAACGACATGATGTGCTGCAGGAAGTTGAGCTGCTTGTTGGTGGTGGTCGCGGTGAAGTCGTCGCGGTCGTACTGGGCGTCCTCCTTCTCCACGTCGCCGTCCTGGCCGATCACGGTGATCGCGGACTTGCGCCCGAAGGGCGGGTTGGCGAGGACGAGGGAGGCGTGACGCCCGGAGGGCTTCTCGGCGAGGGCGTCGCCGACGGTGATGAGGCTGGGGCCGTCGCTCTTGCCGATGCCGTGGAGCAGCATGTTCATCGCGGCGAGGCGGGCGGTGCCGGTGACCAGCTCGTTGCCCCAGATCTTGTCGCCGGTGTCGAACGCCTTGCGCTCTTCCAGCGGCATGGTGCTGATGTGGTGCTGGTTGATGTATGAGTAGGCGGCGATGAGGAAGCCGCCGGTGCCGCAGGCCGGGTCGGTGATCGTGTCGTTCGGGCCCGGCCGGGTGACGTCCACCATGGCGTCGATGAGGGGGCGCGGGGTGAAGTACTGTCCGGCGCCGGTCTTGGTGTCGGAGGCGCCCTTGTTGAGGAGGCCTTCGTAGGCGTCGCCCTTGAGGTCGGCGCCGCCAACGGTCCAGTCCTCCTTGCCGATCAGCTCGACGACGAGCTTTTCGAGCAGGGCGGGCTTGGTGATGCGGTTCTGGGCGCCGGAGAAGATGGTGCCGATGGTGGTGTTGGGGCGCGTGCCCAGGGCGGTGAGGGTGGCGTTGTAGTGGGCTTCGAGTTCGGCGCCGCGCTTGCCGACGAGGGAGGCCCAGTTGTATTCGGCGGGGACGATGTCGCTGAAGTCGCGGGGGTTCCAGGGGTCGCTCTGGATCTCGTCGACCATCTTGAGGAACAGCAAGTAGGAGAGCTGTTCGACGTACTCGATGGTGGACATGCCGTTGTCCCGCAGGACGTTGCAGTAGTTCCAGAGCTTCGCGACGAGGTGGTTGGTCTGCGCGGTGGCCTTGGCCGGCGTGGCGGCGGGCGGCGTGGTCTCGGTCACTGGAAGAGCTCCGGCTGCGTGGAGGTGACGGGGGCGCGGGTGGGTTCGGGGGCGGTCGCCTCGGCGGCGGGCGGCTTGGGGGTGGGGGTGGCGCGCTTGCGGGGCTGGCGGGTCTTCTTGGCGCTGGCTGCGGCGGCGGCGGCTCGCTCGGCGGCGACGCGCTCCAGGGCCACGGAGGCGGGCTCGTCGGCCGGGTCCTGGGGGACGAGGGCGCCGGTGAAGGCTTTGCGGAGGAGGGCGTTGCGGAGGGCCTTGGCTCGCTTCTGAGCGGTTTCTACGCCCTGTTGGGCTCTGTCGAGCAGAGCAATTCGTTCCCGGATGGCGCGCAGGATTTCCTCCTGCTCCTCTTGGGGTGGAACGGGAACGGGCAGGCATTTGATCTTTTTGAGGCTGATCGATGCAAGGTTCACGCTCTGTTTGCCGTTCTCCTCGAACCAACGTCCCATTCCGTTGGCGTAGTGAGAGAGGAGTTCCGGCTTGATGATTCCATTTTGCACGCGTGCTCGGAAAACGTGGTTCTGGTGAATGGCGCCCGCGACCTGTTCTTCCCAGATCCACCCGCGACCGAGCTTGTTCCGGTCTCCGCCCTCGTTGAGGAGGACATCCCCCTTTTTGAGGCGCAGCCGTGACGCTTTGTCCGCCGGTACTCTGATCCTCGTCACAACATCGAGGTTGAGGTGACCGCGTTGCACATTAGCGACGCGGAGATAGGGAACTTCCGGCACTTCCGGATCGGACTGCCTCTTCTTGTCCTTGGTCACGCCTCCCACGACCTCCGCGATTTCGCCGAGGCGATGCCAGAACCAATCGGCTGGGATTCGAGGCAACTCGCCGTCGATGGTGCCAGCCGGTTCAGGTGGGGCAGCTGCGGCCGATTCCTCTGCCAATGTCACAGAGGCCGTGTAGTCGGTGACTCGCGCTCGTAGTGCAAGGATTCTGCGCTCTGCGGAAACGAGGCTGGTTGAGGCCGCATCCAACCGCGAAAGCTGCTCTTCCAAGATCTCAACGATGCGGTGCTGCTCCGCGGGCGGAGGTACTGGGACGGTGACTTCTCGGAGCCTCTGCTGGGGGAGATGCTTGATTGTGCTCCCCGTTGCCAGCTTCGCCAGGGCGCCCGTTGTGGCGGCGTACTCCAGGTAGTACCGCAGGTAGCTCAAACTCAGAGCTGTCGACGGGCGAACTCTGTGCAGTGCCTTCTGGTACGCGATCTCATCATCTCGCATCCAGATGGCGGCCCGTCCGATCTCGCCCCCCTCGCATACCAGCAGGTCGCCCTTACGCACCGAGAACCGCTCGATCTCGTCTTCTGGGATGGCCATCTCCAAGACATCTGCGAAGTCGATGCGTCCCCACTGGACGTTCACATTCCGCAAATATGGGCGCGTTGAGGCGTCACCTTGCTTCTTCTTGTCCAGCATCTTGCCGAGTGCCGTTTCAGCAAGGTCTCCCAATGGGGCCAATACCCAACCCGACGGCAACCCGCCAATACTGTCGCTCAAGCCACTTCCCGATTCAGCTCATCCAGCAATTCCAGCGCACGACCCGCGTCGTCCCCGAATGCCGCCACGAAACCGCGGCCGCGGCCACGGTCGGAGAACGGGGCGGAGTCGAAGTCGTCCCGCTCGATGCCGACACCCACCGCGATGACGTCCATGATCCGTTCCAGGTACCAGAGTTGTATGTCCGTGAATTCGGCGCCCGCCTGGCGTTGGCGTTGCAGCCAGCCCTCGAAGCGCTCCTCGACCACCGTACGGTACGGGCGGAGTTCGGCGTCGACGCCGAGTTCGTAGCGGACCAGGTTCATCAGGTCGCCGAGGCCCGCCGCCTTACCGGGGGAGCCGGCCGCCTTGCCGAGTTCCTCGTACTGGTCCCAGATGACGCCCGTCGTCCAGGAACGGTTGCCCGCCTTGAGTTTCGTGGCGAGTTCCTTCAGGTAGGCCCGCGCCACCTCGGGGCGGTGCTTCGCGCCGCTGCCCAGGATGACCTGGAGGACGGCCTCCTCGCCCGCGGAGCGCATCCGCTCCTGTTCCTCGGAGAGCAGGTCCCGCCATTGCGACAGCGTGCGCTCGGCGCGCTGGGCCGCCGTCGTCTCGTCCGTCGCCGTGATGGTGACCTCGGTCGTCTCGTCGTAGGTGAGGTCCTGCTGGTGGCGGATCCGGAGGATGGTGCGGCGCAGTTCGGGGTTGACGGTGAGTGGTTCGATCGCCCGGTGGATCAGCGCGCGGGCCGCGTCCGCGCCGCCCTCCCGTACAGCGCGGTCCTGCGTGTCGACGTCCGACGCGTCGGTGATCTGCCGGGCGAGCCGGGACAGGGAGAGTCCGCCCGTCGCCGTCTCGATGAGCTGCTGCTCGTCCGGGGAGAGCTGGCGGTCGACGCGGGCCAGGCGCCGGGCCAGGGTCTGCGCGTCGTCGGCGTTCAGGCTGCGGCTGCCCGCCTTCTCCATC
The DNA here is from genome assembly GCF_044453445.1 of Streptomyces sp. NPDC051684. Classification (NCBI taxonomy): domain Bacteria; kingdom Bacillati; phylum Actinomycetota; class Actinomycetes; order Kitasatosporales; family Streptomycetaceae; genus Streptomyces; species Streptomyces sp. NPDC051684. The sequence continues at coordinate 109,543 of NZ_JBITCS010000009.1, forward strand.
AGCTTCTTCAGCGACGGGCCGCCCGCGCCGGGCGCGAGCAGCGGGCGCGCGTCGACCAGCGGGGAGTCCGTGACGCCCACCGCGTCGACGATGACGAAACGGTCCTTGACCAGGTCGTCGGCCGCCTCCGGCGTCACCGCTTTCAGCTCGTCGGCGTCGACCGTGCGCGCGCCGCGTCCCTTCATCTGCTCGAACAGGGTCGGGCTCTTCACCGAGCGCAGGAAGATCACCGCTTCCAGGGCGCGGACGTCCGTGCCCGTCGCGATCATGTCGACCGTCACCGCGACCCGTAGCCGCGGTGAGTTGCGCAGGTCGTTGATGAGCGCGTCCGGGTTGTCGCCGTTCTCACGCGAGCGGTACGTGATCTTCTTGGCGAACTCGTCGCCACGGCCGAAGACTTCCTTGACCTGCTTGATCACCTCGTCCGCGTGGTCGTCGCCGGCCGCGAACACCAGCGTCTTCGGAAGTTCGGCGCGGCCGGGGAACCAGCGCTGCCAGTTGTTCTTGTAGAGCGTCAAGGTGGCGCGGATCTCGTCCGGTGCGATGACCGTGCGGCCCAGCTTCGCCGTCGTGTAGACGAAGTCGTCCTCCAGCTCCTCCAGGCGCTTCTCCCGCGTCGCCCGGTCCAGGATCCTGACCGTTGTCCCCTTCTGGATCCGCGCGCCCCCGGCCGCCCGCAGGTCCGTCGTGACGCGGACGACATCGAAGTCGACGTTCACCCCGTCCGCCACGGCCTGCTCGTAGGTGTACTGAGAGACCGTGTTCCGGTTGAAGAAGCCCCGGGTCTGCGGGGTGGGGGTGGCGGTGAGGCCGACGACGTGGGCGTCGAAGTACTCCAGGACGCCGCGCCACAGGCCGTAGATCGAGCGGTGGCACTCGTCGACGACGATCAGGTCGAAGGACTCGACGGGAACGTCCGGGTTGTACTCGACGCTCACCGGCCGGTCCGTCAGATAGCTGTCCTCCTGCGACGATTTCGGGTCGTCCGCCGCGTCGGCCGCCGACGGGGAGTCGTCGAGCGGCTCGCCCTTCAACAGCGCGTACATGCGCTGGATCGTCGAGACGACCACGGACGACGTGTCCTGGATGCCGGTGCCGCCCAGCATGTCGACGCTGTAGAGGTCGGTGAACCTGCGGTTCTCGTCCGGCGTGACGTACTTGTCGAACTCGGCCCGGGCCTGACGGCCCAGGTTGTTGCGGTCGACGAGGAACAGGATGCGGCGCGCCCGCGCGTGCTTGAGCAGCCGGTACGCCTGCGTGACGGCGGTGAAGGTCTTGCCCGCGCCGGTCGCCATCTGGATCAGCGCGCGCGGCCGGTCCTCCGACAGGGAGTCCTCCAGGCCCGTGATCGCCTCGATCTGCGCGAGCCGCAGCCCGTGCGGTTCCAGGCGCGGCATGGCCGAACGCAGCGCCGCGCGGTACGTGGGCACCGTCTCGTTCTCGTCCGCGCGGCGCATCCACGAACGGAAGGTCTCCGGACGGTGGAAGGCGAACACCTCGCGGGAACGGGCGTGCGGGTCGAGGCGGTTGAGGAAGTACGTCTCCGTGCCCGTGGTCGCGTAGCGGAAGGCGAACGGCTCGGACTGCCGCCACACGGCCATCGCGTGCTCCTTGAGCACCCCGCGCGCGTACCGCTCGTTCTGCGCGAGCGCGCCCGCCAGCGGGGTCCCCTCGCGCTTGGCCTCGATGACGCCGACGATGCGCCCGTCGACGTACAGGACGTAGTCGGCGCGGCCCGTGGCCAGCGTGAACTCCCGCACGGCGACGCCCGGCCCCGCGAGCGGGTTGAGGTCCTCGCGGTCCTGCACGATCCAGCCGGCCCGGCCGAGCAGCTCGTCGATGCGGGTCCGCGCCTGCACCTCGTTGAGCGGCGCCGGGCTCTGCGCGCGCAGCAGGATGGCGTCACGTGCCGCGCGTTCGACGCGGCGCGGGTTGCGGCGCTCGTGCTCGAAGCGGCGTTTCTGCTCGGCGCGCAGCTCCTCGATCTCGGCGCGGTAGCGCGCCGCCTGCTCGGCGGCCTCCTCGCGGGCCCGCTGCGCGGCGGCGATGAGGTTCTCGGCGTCGGTACGCGCCCTGCGCTCCGCCTCCAGCCTGCCGCTGACCTCGCTGAGCCGCGTCCGGGACTCCACCAGGGTCGCCCGGTGCGAGGCCAGCGCCTCCTCAAGCTCGGCGCGCTCGGCCGTGTCCGTGCCGTGCCGCGGCTCCGGCAGCGTCGGCGGGACGAACGCGGCGACCTCCCGTACGCCCTCGATCGCCCGGTAGAAGAAGTCACCGAGCTGGAAACTGATCTGGACGGCTTCGAGCGCCTTCGTCGTGTCGAAGAGATGGTTGTGCGCGGCGTCGTTGCGGCCCCGGCGCAGCACGTCGAACGCGGCCCGGGTCTGCCCCGGCAGGGCCCGCGCCCGGTCGAGGGCCGTCAACCGGTCGACCTGGCGGTCGCCGTCCACGCGGACGCCGAGCCGCTGGACGAGCTCCGCGGCCAGGACCTCGCCGAACTGGCCCGCGCTCACATAGGACGCGTTGGGGTTGGTGAAGACGGTCTGCTCGGCCTCGGAACCGTAGATCGCGAGAAGGGGCTGAAGACGGTAGAGCCGCCCGAAGTTCGGCGACTTCCTCGCCGAACGCCGCAGCGGTTCCGGCAGGTTCGCCGCGTTCGGATGGCGTCCCTCGTGGTGCCTGCGCTGCTGTCCCACGTCTCGGTGCCCCCGCTGTTGTCTCTGGTGCCTGCGCTGCTCTGGCGTCCTGACTCCCGGCCGTCCGGGGTGGGTCGCCCGGGGCGTCAGGGGCCGTCAGGGTACGGCGCGCGAGCGCGGCGCGGACCCCGAACCGACGATCTTTGGCCAACGGCGCGGGGGCCGGGAGACCGGCGGACGGCCGGTGCCCGTCACCCACCCGCCGGGCTGGAGTCGGAGTCGAGGTCGGAGTCGGAGCTGGGGTCGGAGCCGGCGCCGGAGCCGGAGTCCAGCCACCCCCGCAGCCCCGCCCGCACCCCCGCCTGGAACCGGGTCTGGGCGTCCAGCATCCGCATCAGGCGGGTGATCCGGCGCCGCACCGTGTGCACGTGCACGTCGAGGCGCCGGGCGATCGCCTCGTCCTTCAGGCCCGAGGCGAGCAGGGTGAGCATCTCCCGTTCCTCGGCGGTGATCTGGTCGTGCGCGTCGGCGCCGATCGGCACCGCCCGCTCCCACACCGCCTCGAACAGCGGCAGCAGGGCGTGACTGAGCAGCGAGTCGCTCACCACCAGCGCGGAGGCCGTCGGGTCCGCCGCGTCCGTCGGCGGCAGCAGCGTCACCCGCCGGTCCACGCTGAACAGCTTCGTCGGCAGATCGGCGCCCACCCGTATCCGTACCCCCTGCGCGGCCAGGTCGTTCAGGCCGCGGGCCCGGCCCGCGAAGGCCAACCCCTCCCGGTCCACGACTGCCCGCACCCGCGCCCCGCGCCGCACCGGGGCGGCCATGTCGAGCGGCGTCGGCATGCCGTCCGGGCGGCTGGACGCGTACGGCGGGCGGTCCAGGAGGGCGACCTCCTCCGTCGCCGAGGCGAGCATCCGCGCGATCCGCTCGGCGATGGCCTCCCGGCCGCGGACCGTCTCGATGCCGATCGCGGGCGAGTCGGCTCCGGCACGCGCGGTGCTGAGAAACTGCGCGGCGAGCCGGTCGACGGACCCCGTCAGTTCCTCCAACTCCGCGGTGCGGCGCAGGAGTCGGGCCTGGTGCAGATGGATCAGGTTGTGCAGCGCGGTCGCGGGCGCCACCGCGCCGGGCAGGGTGCTCCCGGGCGCGGGCTGCGTGAAACCGCGCTCGGCGAGCGAGTCGAGGGCGGCGGTGACCCGGCGCACCGAGAGGCCCACGGTCCGGCCGAGCGCGGTACGGGTCGCGGTGGCGGGCTCGTCGAGCAGGGCCTCGTACACCCGGAGTTCGTCCGCTCCGAGTCCGAGAGCCTCCCACTGCGCATCCACGGTCTGTGTCCTCGCGTTACCGGCCGTCACCGCCGGATTCTCACCCGGTCCGTGCAGACCACACAAGTGGGCACGTACACAAGTAGCCACCGGCAACGCATTGTTCACGGCCCCTCACCGGCATTTGCATGGCCGCATCCGAAATCCGTTCACCCGCCCCCGGGCAGCGAAGGGAACACCGTGCGGACTTCAGCGCGCAGAAGCAGAGCAGACAGACCGACCGGCATAGTCGTCGGCCAGGGAGTGGCGGCGCTGCTCGCCGTCGCCGGTCTCCTGGTGACCGGCGTGACGGCCGCCCACGCGGACACCGCACCTGCCGCGGCCACCGCCACCACCCCGGGCTCCGAGACCGACACCCCGTCGCTCGTCACCGGCCTGAACGAGGAAGCGGCCGGCACCGGCACCGCCGCCGACGCCGCCCGCGGCCACCTCAAGGCGAAGAAGAGCCGCTACCACATCGCCGACACCTCGGCGAAGGACCTCACCTCGCTCGGTACTGCGACCGAGAAGGGTGGCAAGGAGACAGTCCGCCTCCAGCAGAAGTACAAGGGCGTCGACGTCATGGGCGGCCAGTACGTGGTCCGGATGACGAAGAAGGACGGCAAGCGCACCGTCACCGGCACGTCCGGCAACTACTTCACGAAGCTGAAGCTGGACACGGTCGCCCCGAAGGTCTCGGAGAAGACCGCGGTCCAGCGCGCGATCCACGCCGTCTCCGCGCAGCTCGGCGGCGGCCTGCTGAAGGCCCCGGTCAACGGGCAGGCCCCGGCCAAGGGTGGCAAGCTCACCAAGAGCTCGCTCACCGGCAAGGCCCAGGGCGTCACGATCCTCCCGCAGGGCGACGGCGTGCTCACCCGGCAGATCACCGTCACCGGCGTGAACCCGGCCGACGGCACCCCGGTGAAGCAGCAGGTCTACATCGACGCGCACTCCGGGTTCGCGGTGATGCAGTACAGCGACATCAAGACGTTCGGCGCGCAGGGAGCCACCGCCACCGCGGCCGGTGGGACGGGTACGGAGCCGGAGGCCTCCACGGCCGCCGCCGACCAGCTCGTGGTCAAGGGCACCGGCGTCCGCTACGACGGCCAGAAGGTCGAGATCAACCTGTACAAGGACATCACCGGTGCCCTTCAGATGATCGATTACAGCAAGCGGCCCGCGGGCTCGGCCCTCGGCGAGATGATCGCCACGTACGACGCGCGCGGCGTGGACGTGTCGAGGGCTTCCGGTGTCTGGCCGAGCGGCATCAAGACCTTCCGTCCGACGACCACGGACCTCGGCGAGGAGTTCACCAACTCCGGTGCCGTGGACGCCCACTGGGCCGCCGGCAAGGTCTACGACTACTACAAGAACCACTTCGGCCGCAGCGGCATCGACGGCAAGGACGGGTACATCAACTCCCTGGTCGGCGTCACCGCGAACGGGCAGCCGTACGACAACGCCTTCTGGGACGGCACGAAGATGGTGTACGGAAAGGGCGGCGGCGACTACCGCACCTTCTCCGCCGACACCGACGTCGTCGGCCACGAGATGACGCACGGCGTCACCGAGCACACCGCGGGCCTGGTCTACGCGGGCCAGTCCGGCGCGATGAACGAGGGCATCTCCGACTACTTCGGCAACGCCATCGACCTGGAGGCCAACGGCCAGTCGATGGACGATCCGGACGCGGGCCTGCTCGGCGAGGACCTGTGCACCACCAAGGGCCCGCGCGAGTGCGCGCTGCGCGACCTGAACGACGGCGCCACCACGTCGAAGAACTTCATCGGCACCACCTACCGCGGTGACAACGGCGGCGTCCACCTCAACTCGACGATCTTCTCCGGCGCCCTGTGGGACATCCGCCAGGACCTCGGAGCCGACCTCGCCGACAAGATCGTCTACCGCGCCCTGTCCGCGTACATGACCCCGCTCGACGGCTTCACCGAGGGGCGCGCGGCCGTCATCGCCGCAGCGCAGGAACTCGGCGTCACCAAAGCCCAGTTGAAGAAGGTCAAGAGCTCCTTCGACGCGCACGGCATCGTGCCCGGCTGGGAGAAGGCGATCGGCGTCGACACCGACACGATCCTGTCGAAGGTCAACGTCGCCGGTACGGGGGTCGGCGCGGGGGGCGGCAGGTACGCCGTGTCGAACTCGAACGCGGAGGGCAGCGAGCCGTACTCGGTGTGGCTCGGCAACACCTCCGGCAAGGGCACCCCGCAGCTGGTCAGCGCCAACAACGGCGACTACAACGTCTACGCGGACACCGACGGCAAGACGGTGGTGTGGGCGGACTACAGCAGCTCCGGCATCAGGATCATGGCGAAGCCGGTCAACGGTGGTGTCGCCAAGATGGTCAGCGGCATCGGCAGCGACGTCTCCGGGCTCGCGGTCGACGGCGACTACGCCGTGTACAGCGGCTTCGACCCGCAGTTCGGTGTCACGCACGTCGTGTACACCAATATGAAGACGGGCGTGACGGCCACCGTCGACAGCGGCAGCCCCGGCGTCACCACCGGCCTGCCCTCCGTCAAGGACGGCAAGATCGCCTACGCGAAGATGTGGGCCGAGGACGACGGCTGGAAGCTCGGCATCGAGGTGCTCGACGCGGCCACCGGCAAGAAGACCCTGATGCCCGTCGACAAGAACACCGCGATGGGCATCGGCCAGACCGCCGTCACCGACGACGGCGTCACCTGGATCGAGGACGACGACGCCACCGACACCGGCCAGGCGGCGGTCAAGCGCGCCGCGCTGGACGGCACGGGCCTGACCACCGTCGTGCCCGAGTCCGGCGACGGCTCGCTGTACGCCTACTCGCTCACCGCCTCGGACGACGCGCTCACCGTCACTTCGCTGCCCCCGGCCACCAGCTGGGACAACGCCACGCTGCCGAAGCTGTACCAGGTGGCTCCCGACGGCAAGGGCGGCGCTCAGCGCGTCTCCTGCAACCGCGGTGACCAGGTCTTCGCGGCCGCCGACACCGGCACGCGCGTGCTCTGGCTCGACGGCACCACCGGCTACACGAACCTCGTGAAGCGGGACCGGCCGGCCGGACGCTGCTGACCCGGCACCCGCCCGACCCGAACACGGCGGCGGCCCGACTCTCGGAGGGGGGAGCCGGGCCGCCGCCGCATGTCCGCGATGCCGTCAGCCGTCAGCCGTCAGCCGTCAGCCCTCAGCCGTTGGCGAGTGCCACGACCCGGTCGAGCGCGCCGTTGAACTTGTCGTGGTCGCCGACTGTCGGCCCGGTCGACGTGTACTGCCACATCGTCTGCGTGCCCCAGCCGGCCGGGAGTGTGCCCGGGGCGGAGGCGTAGCGGGCGATCCACAGCGGGTTGGTGGCGCCGAAGGCGGCGGAGTTGCCGGTGCACTGGGTCCACCAGCTGGTCGCCGTGTAGATCACCGCGTCGCGTCCCGTGCGTGCCTTGTACTGGTTCACGAAGTCCCGGATCCAGGTCACCATCGCGGCGCCCGCCTTGCCGTAACAGGCGTCCCCGTACGGGTTCCACTCGATGTCGAGGACGCCCGGCAGCGTCTTGCCGTCCTTGGACCAGCCGCCTCCGTGATCCACGAAGTAGTTGGCCTGTGTGGCACCGTTCGTGGTGTCCGGGGTCGCGAAGTGGTAGGCGCCGCGGATCATGCCCACGTTGTACGAGCCGTTGTACTGCTGCGCGAAGGACGGGTTGGTGTAGTACGTGCCCTCGGTGGCCTTGGTGTAGGCCCAGCGCACGCCGCTGTTCCAGAGGGTCGACCAGGCCACGTTGCCCTGGTGGCCGGAGACGTCGACCCCTTCGGTCTGCACCGCGGCGACGCCGTTGGCGGGTGGCGGGGAGCCGACACCGTCGTGGGCGGCGACTCCGATGCCCATGTAGGCCTCACCGCGGGCAGGTGTGTCCGTGGCTCGGGCTGCGCCAGGCAGGGCGAGAAGCAGGGAGAGTGCCGCGAGAGCAGCGCCGGTGACTCCGAGGCGTGTACGGCGCGTACAGCGTGTTCGGTCGGTGCGGGGTGTGGCAGATCTGTGCACGGGCATGAGCGGCCTCCGGGAACGACGTGGGGGTCGATAGGGGGACGTGCGGTGGCGCCGGTGCTGTCGATGGTGTGTGCATGCCAGGTGTGGCGGCGGAGAAACGCTACGCACGTAGACCCGCGGTGGGAAGAGGGGCCGGTGCGTGCCGTTGGTCTACTCCTGCGAAATACTGGTGGAACTGCGGTGATGACCGTGCTGGGCGAAAACTTTCAGAGGTGCTGACGTGCGCGAAGACGGAAACGGCGGGCGGCGGAGCGCGGAATCCGAACCGCGAACCGCCGCCGCGCCGACGGCTGTGGACGGCGAGTTCCTCGCCCTGGAACGCGAGTTGACCGTCTTCCTGCGCCGGGCCCGGGCCAATTCCGGCGAGATGGCCCGCGAGGTCCACCCCGACCTGGAACCGGCCGCGTACGGGCTGCTCGTCCGCCTGGAGGAGTGCGGGGCGCAGCGCGCTACCGAGCTCGCCGGCTACATCGGCGTGGGCAAGGCGACGATGAGCCGCCAGCTGCGGGCCCTTGAGGAGCTCGGCTTCGTCGGCCGCGAGCCCGACCCCGCGGACGGCCGTGCCTGGCTGATCTCGCTCACCGAGTACGGGCGCGAGCACTTCGGGCGGGTGCGGGAGGCGCGGCGGATGCGGTATGTGCGGCAGCTGGACGGGTGGGATCGGCGTGAGGTGGCGGAACTGGCGCGGTTGTTGCACCAGTTGAACGCCGGGGCCGAATAGCCGCCCAAGTGAGGGTCACAGCTCCACGTACGCCACCGTCGCGTCGTCGTGAGTCTTGCTGCGGCGCAGGTACTGGCGGGTCTGCTCGTCCGCGTCCTCCAGGGCACGGACGCGGGACACCACCGCCTCCGCGCCCTCCTTGCGTACGAGGGTGAACAGGTCGGTCCAGTCGCCCTCGTGGAACTTCTCCACCCAGCGCGTCACGCCGTCCGTCATCGCGGCGAGCGCCCGCACCTCGCCGCGGGGGAGCGTGCCGGTCACCGCGCGCCCGGCCACGGTCGGGTCGGCGGCGGCCGTGAAGAAGCCGCCCTCCTTGTTGCGCACCGTCGCATCGGCGACCTCGTTCGAGACGAGGTGGGCGCGGGGGACCCGGTCGAGGCGGTCGTCGAGCAGCGGCGTGACCGTTCCGTCGGGGGCCTCGACGAGCAACGCCGAGTCGGAGAGCACCAGATGCTCCACCCGCTCCGCGTCCCAGCGGGCGAGCACGACGGTCGCCTGCGGAGTACGCGGGTGAGAAAGGTCACAGGTGCCCCGATGGGCGTCGGCGGTGCGGGCGATGGCCGCGGCCAGCGTCTCGGCCAGGCTCATGTCCCGGCGCGAAACGGACAGTTCGGCCAGCGCGCCGCCGAGGTGAGCGGTGAACCAGTGGACGGAGTGCCGGCAGCCGTCGTCGGTGGCCGGGGGAGTGACCCCGTCGAGGGCGACCAGTGATCCACCGCGGCCGGCGGCCGGTGCGGCCACCGATACGTAGTCCTCGTTCGGTCGCCCGGTGGCGCCCGGTTCGGTGGTCAGTTCGATGCGCATGCGGTCAGTCTGCATGAGGCGCCCTCACGGAGCGCTGGCGCGCCGGGAGTTGGGGCGCGTCGTTCCGTAGGGATTCTGTGGAGATGATGCGGCGCCCCGAAGAACCCCTCTGAGCGCCTGTTTTGCGCGGAATGATCGCTTCCGTCGGGGGTGTGGCGGGACATCTTGCCAAAGGCCGCCGAAGACGTCCAACCGGCGCGCGGTTGACGGAGCGTGATCGCCACACGGGAACTTGCTCCTCAACTCCCGCTCGATGTTCACTCCTTCGGGTGGCGGGCGAGGTGATGGGCGCCCCCTGCTCACCGGCACTGGAAGGGTCAGGGGCCAGGCCAGAGGGTCACGGGGTGTTGACGGAGCGTCACCCGAACCCATGGGGTAGGACGAATCAGGAATGCGAGCATCAGTGGGGAACACCTCCGGCGGTAATGGGGCCAGTGGGCTGGGTGTGTCGGGTGATGTCGCACCGGGCCGGGCGCCCGAGGTGAGCCGCACGGGTTCCGGCCGGGGCAAGCGCACCCGGGTCCGCAGCCGCTTGATCGTGGCGGTGGCCGTGGTCGCCGCCGCCGTCGTCGGCGCCGGTGCGCCGGTGGTCGTCGGTGCCTCCGACCGCGTGGGCGAATCGCAGAACCTCGTCGACGAGGCCCAGCAGACGCAGGCCTCGCTCGGCCTGTCGCACGCGCTCGCCGACGAGCGGGACGAGGTCACCCGGTTCATCGCGGCCGGCCGCCCCAAGGGCGCGGGCCTGAGCGAGGAGCGCGGGGCCCGTGTCGACCGCCAGGTCGACGAGCTGCGCGTGGACGCGCCGGCCCCGTTGCGCCACACCCTCGACGACGTCGCCGCCGTGCGCCGCTCCGCCCTCACCGGCAAGGGGTCGGCCCTGGAGGCGCACGCCGCGTACTCCCGCTCCATCGGTGAACTGCACGCGCGCGCCGAGGATCTGGCCGAGCGCATACCCGTGCGCGCGGGTTCGGGGGCGTACGCCCTCGCGGACCTGGACCGCGCCGTCGAGCAGGCGTCCGCCGCGCGCGGACTGCTGCTCTCCGCGCTCGCCGTGCCCCGCTCCACGGCCACGCAGGTCAACCCGGCGACCGGCCTGCGCGAGCCCGTCGTCGGCCAGTCCGCCGCCAGTGGCCAGCGCGACGCGCTCAGCGCGGCGGGCCAGCGCGCCCGGGTGCGCGAGCAGGCCGCGCTCGACGACTTCCACGACTCGGGGACGGCCAAGGCCGTCAACGGGTACGACTCCACCGTCACGGGCCCGGACGTCACACGCGCGGAGACGTACCTGAAGCGCCTCGCCGATGCCCCCACGCTCAGCGCGAGTGAGCTCCGCTACGACCCGAACAGCGTCGAGGACGCCCTCACCGCGCGGATCGACCTCATGCGGGGCGCCGAGGCCGCGCTCGGGGACCAGCGGGTCAAGACCCTGGAGCAACTGCGCGACGACGACGTGACGGCGCTGGAGATCCGGATCGCGCTCGTCGGCTTCTGTCTGCTCGCCGCCGTCGGCGTGGCCATGGCGACGGCCCGCTCGCTTACCCACCCGCTCGCCGCGCTGCGCATCGGCTCGGCACGCGTCGCGGGCGATCCGGCCGCCGAGGAACCGGTCAAGTACAAGGGCCGCAACGACGAGTTCGCGCAGGTCGTCGACTCGATCAACGCCCTGCACGCGCACGCCGTGTCCCTGCACGGACACATCGGCACCCTGGAGTCCGACCGCAAGCACCTGGTCGGCGAGCGTCAGCGGATGGCCGACGAGCGGGACCAGCTGCGCGGCGAACTCGCCGAGACCGCCCGCAAGCTGGACCGCGTCAAGCACTCCATCCACGGCACGTTCGTCAACCTGGCGCTGCGCACCCTCGGGCTCGTCGAGCGGCAACTGGGCATCATCGAGGGCCTGGAGGAGCGCGAGCAGGACCCGGAGCGGCTCGCCACGCTCTACAAGCTCGACCACTCCGCCACCGTCATGCGGCGGCACAGCGAGAACCTCCTGGTCCTCGCGGGCACCGAGCGCGGTCCGCAGCACGGCGGCTCCGTGGCCCTCGTCGACATGGTGCGCGCCGCCGTCTCCGAGATCGAGCGCTACGAGCGGGTGCGGATCGCCGCGCTGCCGCCGCACGCGCACATCGTCGGCTTCGCCGCCGACGACCTCAGCCACCTCATCGCCGAACTCCTCGAGAACGCCACGTCGTTCTCGCCGCCGGACGCCTCCGTCGAGGTCTCCGGCTGGCTCCTGGAGAGCGGCTCCGTGATGCTCTCCGTCCAGGACGAGGGCATAGGGATGACCGACGAGCGGATGCGCGAGCTGAACACGCGCCTCTCCTCGTTCACCGCCGAGGAGGCGCACGACCCGGAGGACGTCGACGGATTCGGACTCGGCCTCTACGTCGTCGCACGCCTCGCCGTGCGACACGGCGTACGGGTCCGGCTGCGCGAGCAGAAGCAGGGCGGGGTCGCGGCGGTCGCCGTGCTGCCCGCGTCGCTCTTCGCCGCCGCGCCCGCGGCCTCGGTGCCGCCGGCCGTCCTGGTGCCCGGCGCCGCTCCCGCGGTACGCCTCGCGGGCTCCGAGGCGGAGGCCAACTCCAACGAGCTGTACGGGCGTACGGAGCCCGAGCACCAGCTTCCGGTGTCCGGTGATCCGCTGATCGAGGCGGCCGAGCAGGCGGTGCGCGCGTCGGAGGAGCCGCTCGCGGAGTACCCGGCGGAGGCCCCGTTCGAGGCGTCCGTCGAGCCGCCCTTCGAGGCTCCCGCGGAAACGACCATGGCGCTGGGCGCGCCGGTGCCGCCGGAGCCCGAGCCCGCCCCGGCCCCGGCCCCGGAACCCGAGCCGGTCCCCGAACCCGTCGCCGAGGTGCCGCACCCGCGCGCGCCCCGCGACCAGCACGACGGACCCGCAGGACACCCCGAGCCGCTCGACCAGCCGCTCGACCCGCGGCCCGTGCCGGAGCAGGCACCGGAGCCGGCACCCGAACCGGCCGAGCGCGTCACCGCCAAGGGTCTGCCCAAGCGCACCCCGAAGGTGGCCGCCCCCGCCTCCGCCCCGAAGCCGCGCACCGGCTCCGTGGACGCGGAAGCGCTGCGCCGCAAGCTCGGCGGGTTCCACCGCGGCGCCACCGCGGGCCGCCGGGACGTGACGGCGGAGCTCGCAGACAACCCTGGACGTAGAAGTGAAGCCGAGGGGGACACAGCCGAGGAGGCAAGCAGTTGACTGCGCCCACCCCTGCACTCAACGGACTAAAGGGAATGAACGGTCTCAGTAGCGCGGCACGCAACCTGCACTGGCTGCTCACCGATCTGGTCGAGGAGGTGCCAGGGCTCCAGTCCGTCGCCGTCGTCTCGTCCGACGGGCTGCTCCTGCTCTCCTCCGACCCGGGTCGGCACGACGCGGCCCCGGCGACCGACGCGAGCAAAGGACCCAAAGGGTCCAGCGCCGACCTGGCGGCCATCGTGGCCGGGCTCGGCTCGCTGACCATCGGCGCCGCCAAGCTGATGGACGGCGGAGGCATCAAGCAGACGATGGTCGCCATGGACGAGGGAAGCCTCTTCGTCATGTCGATCAGCGATGGCTCCCTGCTCGGCGTGCACGCGTCCGCGGACTGCGACATGGGCGTCATCGCGTACCACATGGCGCTCTTCGTCGGCCGTGCCGGGCACGTCCTGACGCCCGAACTCCGCAGCGAGCTGCGCCAGTCGATGGAGGCCACCCGATGACCCCGGGCACTTCAGGCAGTGCACACAGTACGAACGGCACGAGCAGGACCTACGGTTCGAGCAGGCTCCCCGTGCGCGGCGACCGCAGGCCCGCCCGCGTCCGCCCCTACTCCCTGACCGGCGGCCGCACCCGCTTCGGCCATGTGCTGCTCGTGGAGACCTTCATCGCGAGCACCGCGGCGATCGAGGCGCCCGAGGAGCGCCCCGAGCTGGGCAAGGGCGGGCTCGCCGGCATCATGCCGGAGATGCGGGCCATCGTCGCACTGTGCCGCCGCATGCGTACGGTCGCGGAGATCGCCGCGCTGCTCAAGATGCCGCTCGGCGTGGTGCGTGTGCTGCTCAGCGACCTCGCCGACCAGGGAAAGATCCGTGTATACGGAACAGGCCACGGCCCCGGACAGCCGGACCGGGCACTCCTCGAAAGGGTGTTGAGTGGACTCCGCCGCCTCTGAACTGCTCGGCGAACTGCCCCTGGAAGAGGAGCAGTTGCAGGCCTGGCAGACCGACAGAACCCGGGCCCCGGTCGCCACGAAGATCATCGTGGCGGGTGGTTTCGGCGTCGGCAAGACGACCCTGGTGTCCGCCGTGTCCGAGATCCAGCCCCTCGAGACCGAGGCGCTGATGACGCAGGCGAGCGAGGAGACCGACGACCTCACCGCGACGCCGGAGAAGTCCACGACCACGGTCGCCATGGACTTCGGCCGCATCACGCTCGACGACGACCTGGTCCTGTACCTGTTCGGCACGCCGGGCCAGCAGCGGTTCTGGTTCATGTGGGACGACCTGGTGCGCGGCGCGATCGGCGCGGTCGTGCTCGCCGACACCCGCCGCCTGAAGGACTGCTTCCCGGCGCTCGACTACTTCGAGAGCTGCGGACTTCCCTACGTCGTGGCGGTCAACCACTTCGACGGTACGACGGAGTTCGCCCCCGACGACGTCCGCGAGGCGCTCACCGTGCCGCCGCGCGTACCGGTGCTGATCATGGACGCGCGGCGCCGTATCGCGGCGATCGAGACACTCCTGGCGCTGGTCGGGCACGCGCTGGACTCGACCCCCGAGTAGTCGGCGCGGCCGCCCGGCCCCATAGTGGTCAAGTCCCGCCCGCCACACACTAGTTACGGCAATTAAGGCAGTCTCATATGTTGCGGAAGATACTCGTCGTGGGGGCCGGTCAGTCCGGCCTCCAACTCGCCCTCGGCCTGCAGACCCAGGGGTACGAGGTCACCCTGATGTCCAACCGCACCGCCGACGAGATCCGTTCCGGCCGGGTCATGTCGACGCAGTGCATGTTCCACACGGCGCTCCAGTACGAGCGCGACCTGCAGCTCAACTTCTGGGAGTCGCAGGCCCCGCGGATCGAGGGGCTCGGTGTCTCGGTCGCGGCCCCCGGCTCGCACGACCCGGGCCCCACCCAGCGTGCCATCGACTGGGTCGGGCGGCTCGACGGCTTCGCGCAGTCCGTCGACCAGCGCGTGAAGATGGCCGGCTGGATGGAGACGTTCGCGCAGCGCGGCGGGCAGCTCGTCATCCACGGCGCGGCCGTCTCCGACCTCGACTACTTCTCGCGCACGTACGACCTGGTGCTGGTGTCGGCGGGCAAGGGCGAGCTGGTCTCGATGTTCGGCCGGGACGCCGAGAAGTCCCCGTACACCGAGCCGCAGCGGGCGCTCGCCGTCGCCTACGTCCACGGGATGGGCGTCCGCCCCGAGCACCCCGACTTCGACGCGGTGCGCTGCAACCTGGTGCCCGGCGTGGGCGAGCTCTTCGTGATGCCGACGCTCACCACCTCCGGCCGCGCCGACATCCTCTTCTGGGAGGGCATCCCCGGCGGTCCGCTGGACGCGTTCAAGGGCATCAAGGACCCCTCCGAGCACCTGGCGCTCACGCTGGAGCTGATGGAGAAGTTCACGCCGTGGGAGTACGCGCGCGCCACGAAGGTCGAACTGACGGACGCAAACGGTACGTTGGCCGGGCGTTACGCCCCGACGGTCCGCAACCCCATCGGCCGGCTGCCCTCCGGCGGTGCGGTCCTGGGCGTCGCCGACGTGGTCGTCGCGAACGACCCGATCACGGGTCAGGGCTCCAACTCCGCCTCCAAGTGCGCGGCTTCATACCTCGCCTCGATCGTCGAGCACGGTGACAAGCCGTTCGACGAGGAGTGGATGCAGTCGGCGTTCGACCGGTACTGGGACACGGCGCGGCATGTCACGAAGTGGACGAACACGATGCTGCAGGCGCCGCCGGAGCACGTCCTCAACCTGATCGGCGCGGGCGGCCAGCTCCAGCCGGTGGCCAACCGCTTCGCCAACGGCTTCAACGACCCGTCCGACTTCGAAAACTTCTTCTACGAACCGGAGAAGACGGAGGCGTACCTCTCCTCCCTCACTCCCTAGCCCATCCGCCGCGGCCCTTCACCTCCCGGGGAGGGGCGCCGCGATCCCCTCCGGGGGGGCTCGGTTCCTCTCCTCGCCCACATCCCACCCGCCGCCCCCTCCGGGGGCTTCGGCCTGGAGTGGTGTGGCCGGCTGTGCTTGGTCCGGGGGCCGGTTGACGGTGACTTCTGCGCCGACGGGGTCCCTCGGGGGACCTGCCGGGTGACGCGCTGGGCGTCCTCCCCGGTCGTCTCCCGCCGGCCTGCCACCTCCGGGGGGGGCTTCCGCTTGGAGTGGTGTGGCCGGCTGTGCTTGGTCCGGGGTGACCTGCTGGCGCGGGTGTTTCGCTTCGACGGGGCTGCCCGCGGGGCCCTGCCGGGCGGTCCGCTTGGGCGTTCTCCTCGCCCACATCCCACCCGCCGCCCCCTCCAGGGGCCTCGCCCCGGCGTGGTGACGCCCGCCACGCTCACCGTTCCCCACCGGCCAACCGGGGCACGACCGGTCACCCGATGCGGACCACCCGGCCCGTGAGACGTTGGGGCCCGCGCCGCCTTGCGCAGGCTGCCGTTCCGACGGCCGCCTTCCCGTGGCGGCGGGTCGTAACCGCCTTGGGCACTCTGCCGCCTGGGGCGGCAGGGTGGGCAAGGCGGCCCCCGGTGCGGCGGGTCGATGGCGACGGGCGCCGGCCCCGGCAAGGCTTCGGTCGCTGGTGCGGCGTGTTCACGGCGATGGGCTCAGGCCCGAGGCCTGGGTGGGCCTGAGCCCCCGGAGGGGGCGGAGGGCGGGAGGTGAGCGGGTGCCGGTGTGCTTGGCAGGGATCGGCCCGCGCAACGCCGGGGATTCGGCCGGGTCGAGGCTCCCGGAGGGTGGAGCCCGGTGCGGGCGGCGAAGGTGCGGTGTGGCCGATGGTGACGGGTGCCGGCCCCGGTAACGGTTCCGGTCGCTGGTGCGGCGTGTTCATGGTGACGGGCTCAGCCCCTGGCTCAGGCCCGGGGCCCGGGTGGGCCTGAGCCCCGCGAGGCGCCGGCCCCGGCAAAGCCAAAACCCCCGGCCCCGCGCAACACACCCCACCTACCCGCCCCCTGGCGCTCCCGCCGCCCCATACCCCGCATCGTCCCCCGCCCCCGCCCCCTCCGGCAGGACCGGTGCCCGGTAACCGGACATTGGGGAGGCCCCAGGGTCCGGGCGGACCGCGCCGAGGAGGGGGTTGGCCGCGATGGGGGAGACCTTGACGTTGGCGCCGGGGCGCGGAGCCTGCACCACCATGCCGTCGCCGAGGTACATCGCCACATGCGTGGCCTTGGGGAAGTAGATGACCAGGTCACCGGGGCGCAGCTCCGACATGGGGACGCGGGGCAGCGAGGCCCACTGTTCCTGCGACGTCCGCGGAATCGTCCGCCCCGCGTGCGCCCACGCCTGCGACGTGAGGCCCGAGCAGTCGAAGGAGTCCGGCCCCTCCGCCCCCCACACATACGGCTTCCCGATCTGCCGGACGGCGTAGGAGACCGCCTCGTCGCCCGCCTTCGACGGCGCCCTGCCCGTCGAACTCAGCGCCCCGGACGCCATGAACGCCTGCTGCGCCCGCGACGTCCCCCGCGCCTCGAGCCGCGCCACCTCCGCGAGCTGATCGGCGGTGAGGGAGGCGAGCAGCTGCTCGACCTCCTTCAACCGGTCCTGCACCGCGTCCCGTTCCTTCTTCTGCCGCTCCGCGAGCCGCAACTGCTTGTCCAGCGCGCCCCGCGCCTTCGTCGCGAGCGCGTCGGTCCGCTTCTCCCGGCCCGTGAGCCGCTCGACCATGGCCTGCCGCTCACGGGCGGCCCGCCGCATCACATGTCCCTCGTCGAGCGCCCGCTGCGGATCACGTGCGAGCAGGAGCCGCAGGTACGGGGAGAAGTCGCTGCTTCCCTGGTACTGCTCGCGCGCCAGCCGCCCCGCGTCGGTCCGGCTGCTGTGCAGCGACGACCGCGCGGCGGCCAGCTTCTTGGCGAGGCCGTCCGCGTCCTTGCGGCGCTCCTTCAGCGCCTCCTCCGTCGCGTTGTACGTCTCCGTGGCCGCCTCGGCGTCCTGGTACAGACGTTGGAGATCCGAGAGGAGGTCGGCGACGGAGCGCGTCCCGCCGGGCCCCGGCCGCGGCTCGGGACCCGGCGCCGCGCTCGCCGGCAGCGGCCCGAGCAACGCGCCTGTGACGGCCGCCGTGCACACCCACCGCACCAGCCTGCCTGACACCTGATCACCTCCGGTGCGGGACAACCCCTGTGCCCCGCACCGTGAACATGAACAGAAAGGCGGGCCGCCCACGCGCCGGGCTGCTCGTTTCGGCGCAACCCCACCACCCGTCCGGTGCCCGCCCGGCGAGCCGCCTTTACGCCTCCGGGGACCGGTTCTTCGACCACGGCCATCTGACCGTCCGCCCGGTGTTCCCGTCCGGCGCGAACACGTAGCGCCACTTCGCCACGAGCTGCACCCGCTTTCCGCTGGGCGCGGCCTCCCGTACGTACACGAGCACGGCGTCCGGCACCGGCACCTTGTACACCTTGGGAGGATTCCCGGTGGCGGTCACGAACACGGGCAGTGTCCGCCCGTCGAGGGGCCCGCCGACAAAGGGAATGTCTTCGCTCTTCACGCCACCAGTGTCACGCAGAGCGCCACACGGCCGTCACGCGCACCAACCACACACCGCCGTCACGCACACACCGGCCACGCCCAAGCGCCACACCGCTCCCCTCACCCCACCCACACCGCATCCCCCACAACCTCAACCACCCGCCGCGCCAGTTCCCCCACCGGTCCCTCCGGGGACTCCAGCGCGAGGGCGTACCGGATCACGTCCGCGGTCTGCGGGTCCCGGCCCGCCGTCGCCGCGAGGACCGCCATGAACTGGTCGACCAGCCCGTCGCGCAGCTCGTCCAGCGGTGGCTGCTTGTCCTCGTCGAGCCAGATCAGGGAGGCCGCCTCCACCGCCGTGATCCACATGCGGACGGTCATCCGCAGCCGCGGCCCCGGCGCGGCCTGGCCGAGGTGGCTGAGGATGTGCTCGGCGGCGGCCCGCCGCACCCCGTCGACGATCGCGGTCGTACGGGAGGTCTCCACCACGCTGCCGCCCTGGAGCAGCGCCGCGAAGCCCATGTCGTGCTGGTCGACGAAGGCGAGATAGCGGTCGAGCGCGTGCGTGAGGCGGGCCGTGAGCGGGCCCTCGGCCGGCTCCGCGAAGCACTGCCGCAGCTCCTCGGCGGCGGAGCGCAGCGCGGCCTCGTACAACTGCTGCTTGCCGCCGGGGAAGTAGCGGTAGACGAGCGGCCGGGACACCCCGGCCACCTCCGCCACGTCGTCGAGCGAGACGTCCTCCGGGGCCCGGTGCGCGAACAGCGACAGCGCCGATTCGAGCAGCTGCGCCCGCCGCGCCTCGACGCTGAGCCGCCTGTAGGCGGGCGTGCCGGTTGCCGAGGTCATGCTTCGAAGCGTAACCGGCCCGACGAGTACCTCATCTAGGCCAGAAGTCCCGAGGACCGCCACATCTGCCGGCCGACGCCGCGCAGCACGCCGATGTCGTCGAGGAAGTCGGTCAGGCGCTTGGCCCCGGACTGCATGACCTCGCGGCGGTGGCCGCTGGCCTTGACCTGGGCCATCGCTTCCTTCTTGTTCAGGCCCACGTTCTCGTAGACCTGGGGGTTGATGAACGCCACGGAGAAGACGCGGGCGAACTCGCCCGAGGTGAGCCGCGTGAACTCCTGCGACCAGCGCGGCGCCGTCATCATCTGGCGCCGCAACTCCTCGCGCGCGTACCGGACATGGCGGGCCTCCTCCACGACGTGGATGCGCGTCACGCCACGGATCAGCGTCTGCACGCGCTCGTCGGGGAACGTCAGCCGCTGCATCCAGTCGAGGACCTCCTCGCCGAGCAGCGTCGCCGTGAACGAACCGGGCGTCGTGGAGATGGTCTTGAAGAGGCGGCCGAGGTTGTGGTGGACGGGCGCCACCGGGTACCAGGGCGTCTCGCCGCGCTGGATCAGCCGCGCGAACATCTTCGAGTGCCGGCACTCGTCCTCGATCTCCGTGAGGGCGTACCGGACGTGCGCGCTCGTCGCCGCCTTGTCGTAGACGTGCCGGACGAGCAGCTGCATCAGGATCAGCTCGAACCAGATGCCGAGCGAGGCGAGCGCCGCCGCCTCGTGCTGCGACAGCTTGATCCGCTGCTCCTCGCCCATCCGCTTCCACAGCGGCGTGCCGTACAGGGACACCAGCTCGGGCGGCCAGAACCACTTGCCCGCTTCGAAGGGAGCGTCCCAGTCCAGCTCCTTGTCCGGGTCGAAGGAGTGCTTGGCGGAAGAGTCGAGCAGCCGCTCGGCCACCTGCTCGCGGTCCTTGAGCAGACCGAGCGCGTCGCGCAGTCCGGCCAGCGCGTCGGCTTCCGTCATGGTCGTCATGGCTGTCCCCACCTCGTCGTACGGGTGTGCGTCGGGCGGCCGCCGGTTACCGGCGGTCATACCGCCTCCGCTCTTATGAGACTGCGCGTCAGCAAGCCCGTCAATCCCTTGCGCACGACTCCGCCCGACTTGTTGACCCCGCGTCTACCACCGTGTGAGCCTGCCAGCATGGCGACGCATGAGCTGTACACCAAGGTCCCCGATGGGTCCAACTGGCAAGTACCGTCCGCCAGTTCGGCTCGCCTCAGCTGGGAATACGACGACGGGCGCGACCGCCTCCTGTCCCTGTACCAAAAGGGCAAGGACAAGCAGTGGGACGGCGCCAAGCGCATCGACTGGGACCTGGAGGTCGACCCGTACGACCCCCTCGGCACCCCCGACGACGCGCTGGCCCTCTACAACACGCCCTACTGGGCGAAGATGACCGACAAGGACAAGGCCGAGCTGCGCAAGCACTCCGCCTCCTGGCAGTTCAGCCAGTTCCTGCACGGCGAACAGGGCGCGATGGTGTGCGCCGCGCGGATCGTGGAGTCCGTGCCCGACCTCGACGCCAAGTTCTACTCGGCGACGCAGACGATGGACGAGGCGCGGCACGCGGAGATCTACGGCCGCTTCCTGCACGAGAAGCTCGGGATGCTGTACCCGATCAACGACAATCTCCAGTCCTTGCTGGGCGACACGCTCCGCGACTCCCGCTGGGACATGCCGTACCTGGGCATGCAGGTGCTCATCGAAGGGCTCGCCCTCGCCGCCTTCGGCCTGCTGCGCGACACCACCGACAAGCCGCTGCCCAAGCAGATCCTCGCGTACGTGATGCAGGACGAGGCCCGGCACGTGGCCTTCGGGCGGATGGCGCTGCGCGACTACTACAAGCAGCTCACCGACGCCGAGCTCCGCGAGCGCGAGGAGTTCGTCATCGAGGGCTGCTACCTGATGCGCGACCGGCTGCGCGGCATCGAGGTCCTGGAGAACTTCGGCATCCCCAAGGCCGACGCGGAGAAGTACACGGAACAGTCCGAATTCCTGGCCATGTTCCGGCAGTTGCTGTTCTCGCGGATCGTCCCGTGCGTCAAGGACATCGGCCTGTGGGGCAAGCGCCTCCAGCAGGCCTACGTCGACATGGGCGTGTTCGACATGGGCAACTCCAACCTCGATCAGCTCATGGCCCAGGACGAGGAGATCGCCGAGCAGCTCGACGCGCAGCGCTTCGCGGCGGAGGAGCAGGAGCGGGTGGCCGAGGTCGAGGAGGCGGTCGAGGCCGGCAAGTCAGCCTGAGCCCAGCACCGCTTCCATCACCGACTTGGCGATGGGGGCCGCGCTGCCGCCGCCACTGATGTCGTCGCGGTTCGCGGACGCGTCCTCCACGACCACCGCCACCGCGACCTTCGGTGTGGACGCGTCCTTCTCCTTGGCGTAGGAGATGAACCAGGCGTACGGGGTGCCCTCGTTGTTCTCGCCGTGCTGCGCGGTGCCCGTCTTGCCGCCGACGGTGGCGCCGGAGATCTGCGCCCCGGTGCCCGTCCCCTCGGAGACGACGTCCTCCATCATGGTCTGCAGCTGCGTCGCCGTGTACGGGGACATGACCTGCTTGTAAGTGTCGCTGCCGGTCTCCGAGACGGTGTCGCCGTCGCTGTCCGTGGCCTTGTCGACGAGGTGCGGCTTCATCAGCGCGCCGCCGTTGGCGACCGCCGAGGACACCATCGCCATCTGCAGCGGCGTCGCGGCGGTGTCGTACTGGCCGATGGAGGAGAGCGCCAGCTGCGCGTCGTTCATGTCGGTGTCGAAGTTCGACTTGGCGGCCGTCATCGGGACCTTGATCCCGCTGTCGTTGAAGCCGAAGTTCTCCGACATCTTCACCATGTCCGAGAGGCCGGTCTTGACCCCGAGGTTCGCGAACACGGTGTTGCAGGAGACCCGCAGCGCGTATTCGAGCGTCGCGTCGGTGCAGGCATCGGACGAGGACTCGTTCGTCAGCTGTGTCGTCGTACCCGGCAGGGTGTACGGGGACGGGGTGTCGGTCGACGTGTCGATGCCGTCGACGACGCTGTTCTCCAGGATCGCGGCCGCCGTGACCACCTTGAACGTGGAGCCCGGCGGATAGGTCTGGCGCAGCGCCCGGTTGAGCATCGGCTGCTCCTCGGACTTGTTCAGCGCGTCCCACGCCTCGGTCGACGACGCGTCGGTGCCGGCGATCCTGCCGGGGTCGTACGAGGGCGTGGAGACCAGCGCCAGGATCTTCCCGCTCGACGGGTCGATCGCCGCGACCGCGCCCTTCTTGCCGCCGAGCCCGGAGTACGCGGCCTGCTGCGCGCGGGCGTTGATGGTGGTCTTCACGTTGCCGCCGGGGTTCTGGGCGCGCGAGATCTCGTTCCAGAGCGGGACGGGGGACAGCATCGGGTCGGTGCCGGAGAGGATGTTGTCCTCGGCGCTCTCCACGAACGTCGTGCCGTACGTCTGCGAGGCGTAGCCGGTGACGGGGGCGTAGAGCGGCCCGTTCTTGTACGTCCGCTCGTAGCGCAGGGACTCCCCGGTGTCCTTGGAGCCGGTGACCGACTTCCCCTGGACGAGGATGTCGCCGCGCGGCTGCCCGTAACGCTCGATCGTGGAGCGGCGGTTGGCGGAGTTGTCGTCGAGCTTGTCGGCCTGGAAGAACTGGATGCGGGCCGCGTTGAGCAGTAGCGCGATCAGCAGGATCAGGCAGAAGACCGAGGCCCGGCGGATGTACTTGGTCACTTGGCGCCCTCCACGGGTTCCGGGGCGTGGCCGGGGGACTCGGGCAGCAGCTGGCTCCGGGCCCGGTCGCTGACCCGGATGATGATCGCGACGATGATCCAGTTGGTGACGAGGGACGAACCGCCCTGTGCGAGGAACGGCATCGCCATGCCGGTGAGCGGGATCAGCCCCATCACGCCGCCCGCGATGACGAAGACCTGAAGCGCGACGATCGAGGCGAGTCCGATGGAGAGCAGCCGGCCGAACGGATCGCGCAGCGCGAGCCCCGCCCGGTAGCCGCGCTCCACGAGCAGCGCGTACAGCAGGAAGATCGCGGTGAGCCCGGCGAGGCCCAGCTCCTCACCGGCCGTCGCCAGGATGAAGTCCGACTTGGCGGCGAAGCCGATCAGGTTCGAGTGGCCGAGGCCGAGCCCGGTGCCGAGCATCCCGCCCGCCGCGAACGCGAACAGCGACTGCGCGAGCTGGCTGGCGCCCTGGCCCGCGTCGATGGAGGCGAAGGGGTGCAGCCAGTCCTGGACGCGGCTGTGCACGTGCGGTTCGAAGGAGGCGACGATGACCGCGCCCACGGCCGCGAGCACGAGCCCGATGGCGATCCAACTGCCGCGGCCCGAGGCCACGTACAGCATGATCACGAACAGACCGAAGAAGAGCAGCGAGGTGCCGAGGTCGGTCTCCAGGACGAGGACGCCCACCGTCATCAGCCAGATCACCAGGATCGGCGCGAACACCCGCATCGTCGGCAGCTGGAACCGCCAGACCTTCTTGCCCGTGTACGCCAGGGCATGCCGGTTGGCCGCGAGATAGCTGGCGAAGAAGATCGCGAGCAGGATCTTGGCGAACTCGCCGGGCTGGATGGAGAAGCTGCCGATCTGGATCCAGATCCGGGCGCCGTTGATCGGCGGGAAGAAGATCGGCAGGATCATCAGCACCAGGGCGGTGACCACGCAGATGTACGCGTATCTCTGCAACACCCGGTGGTCGCGCAGGAAGAGCACGGTCAGGATGAACAGGGCCACGCCGAGCGTGGACCAGATCAGCTGGGTGGGCGCCGCCTGGTCGCTCGGGGTCTCCAGGTCGAGCCGCCAGATCAGCACCAGGCCGAGGCCGTTGAGCAGCACAGCGATCGGCAGCACCAGCGGATCCGCGTACGGGGCGCGGAAACGGACCACGAGGTGCGCGACGAGCGCGAGCGCGCCGAGCCCGGCGCCGTAGCTCAGGGCGCCGCCCGGGACCCTGCTGTCCTTGGCGAGGCCGACGTCGATGTATCCGTAGACGCTGAGCAGCACGGCCACGACGAGCAGGGCCAGTTCGGTCCCCCGGCGCCGGGGGACGCGGACGGCGGGCACCGCGGAGGAGCTGCTGGTTCCCGACTTACCCGACGTACCCGATGATCCGGTCATACCGGGAACGTAGCAAGCAAGTACCCGATATCAGGTCATGTCAGCACCAGCGCGGCACGGCGCCGATGTTCTGGATGTACTTCGCGGAACCCCACGCCCACGTGCCGTCGGTGAGCAGGTACCAGTACGAGTTCCCGCCGACGCTGGAGCCCGAGGTCTTGCAGAAGATCGTGACGACCGCGCGGTACGGCTCGGAGCGGACGACCTTCGCGCCGCGGGTCGGGGCGTCGCGCAGCAGTAGCCCGGACTTGGCGGTGACGCGGCCCTTGTAGGCCGGCGGGGAGTCGCCGGCGCCCGGGGTACCGGAGGTCTGGGCGACGGCGGGGACGGCCGCGGTGGCGACGAGGACAGTGGCGGCGACGCCTGTGCCGAGGCGGGTGGCGAGGGACATACGAGACTCCTGTGGTGGGGGGAGAGGAGCGAGAAGGGCGCCTTGGATGCCCGGTTTCACACTAAAAGCGGCACGCAGGGCGCGCAAAAGGTCACTCTCCGCTATGAACCCTCGGGCTCGGTCCCCTCGTGCGGCAGTGTCAGCGTCGCCACCGCACCGCCGTCCGGCGCGTTCCCGAACTCAAGACGCCCGCCCAGGACTTCGGCCTGCCCGAGCGCGATGGTCAGGCCCAGCCCGTGCCCGCGGGCGCCGCCGTCGGTGCGGAAGCGCTGCGGTCCGTGCTCCACGAGATAGCCGGGATAGCCCGCGCCGTGGTCGCGCACCGTGATCACAGGCCCGTCCACGGTCAGGGTGACCGGGGCGGCCCCGTGCCGGTGCGCGTTCGCCACGAGATTGCCGAGGACCCGCTCCAGGCGGCGACGGTCCGTCAGCACACAGACGTCCCGCACGACATCGACCTCGGTGGGCGTCCCGGACGCCCGCACCACCCGCTCGGCCACCGGCCCGAGCCGGTTCTCGTCCAGGTCGAGGCGTTCGCTGCGCGCGTCGAGCCGTGAGATCTCAAGCAGGTCCTCGGTGAGCGTGCGCAGCGCGGCGACCCGGTCCCGCACCAGCTCCGTGGGCCGCCCCGGCGGCAGCAGCTCGGCGGCCGCGTGCAGCCCGGTCAGCGGCGTGCGCAGCTCGTGCGCGACATCGGCGGTGAACCGCTGCTCGGTCAGGATCCGGGCCTGCAACGAACCGGCCATGCTGTCGAGGGCCCCCGCGACATCCGCCACCTCGTCCTGCCGCAGCCCCGGATCCTTCGTCCGCCGGTCCTCCACGCGCGCGTCCATGTCGCCCGCGCTGATCCTGCGCGCCACCCGCGCCGTCGCGTGCAGGCGCCGCGTCACCCGGGTCACCGCGAACGCGCCGACCAGCAGCGTCGCCCCGATCGCGAGCGCGGACGAGGTGAGGATCGCCCCGTCGAGCCCGTCGATGGTGCGCCGGCCCTGCGCGAAGTCGACCCGCACCGCGAGGGCCCGGCCGGTGGCCGCCGGGCCCGCCGCCCACATCGTCGGCCGCGCCCCGGACGTCGAGATCATCGTGCCGCGCTCCCCGCGCGCGGCGAGGGCGCGCAGCCCGTCGGGCAGGCCCGGCGGATCGAGGCCCGCGCCCGGCGCGAGCCTGCCCCCGGCCTCGTACCGCTTGGTGGTGGACGTCAGCAGGGTGAGCGCGCGTTCGCGGGCCTGACCCGTCGTCTGATCGGTGACCGAGACATGCACCAGGACGCCGAGGAGCGCGGCGAGCGCACAGCACATCACGGTGATGAACACGGTCGCCTTCCACGTCAGGGACGCGGTCCAGGCGGGCAGCCGCGGCGCGCGCGGCCTCATGAGCGACTCGGTGACGGAACGTCAGGAGTGTGCGCGGAGCCGGTGCGCAGGATCTCGTCGCGCGTCGGCAGCATCGCCTTCTGGTGGTCGTCGTACGACCAGGACGTGCGGTACTCGTACCCGGACAGGTCGGCGGCGGCGCGCACCACGATGCTGCGGCCCGCCAGATGCACGTTGAGCACGGCGTCCTTGTCGTCCATGATCTGGGTCAGCTTCCCGCCGCGGTACGTGTACGCCTGGAGGTACGCCTGGCGGTGCGGGGCGCGGACGGCGACGAGCAGGTCGTCGTCGCCGTCGCCGGTGAGGTCGCGGTAGTACCCGCCGAGCACGGGACAGTCCTCGGCGGCCCCATTGGACGCATCTTTGGACGCCCCTTCGGACGCCGGGCAGTCCGCGACGTCCGCCGCGATGTCCTTGTAGTCGTCGGGCGCGGCGGCGACGCGGGCCCGCACGATCGTCACCGGGTCGACCTCGCGCAGCTTCCCGCCCGGCACCTCGACCCCCTTGACCACGGCCGTCTCCCCGGCGCCGTAGTCGTCGGCGGCGCGGCTCGCGGGCGGCAGCGTGGGCCAAAGCCGCTCCGGTCCCACGGCCGTCGGGGTCGGGCCCGCGCTCCGCAGACCGCCCTGGTCCCCGCAGCCGGCGCACGCGCACAGCAGCGCGGCGGCGGCCGCGGCGAGTGCCGGTCGGCCGAGGCGCCAGGGCCCTGTCTTCACTGCACTCCTGCCTGCCGGGTGGAACGGGTCGCGATGGTCATCATGCCGGGCCTGCGGGCTTCTTGCCCTGCGGCATGGCTTGCTGCTCCCATGGTCGTGGGGTGATGGGGCATGAGCGGACTGCGCGTCATACCGACCTGGCGGCACGGCCAGGAGTGGCTCTACGTGTGCGGGGACGACGGCGCGAACGTCGCCTGGTACGACCGGGACGCGGCCCGGGTCAACCTGCTCAGCGAGACGCACCGGGCGGACGTCCTCGACGTGCTCCGCCCGTTCATCGTCGGCCAGGTGGCCATCGGGCCGCCCCCGGTGCCGACCCCCGCCGAACTGGCCGGGCTCACCCTCCACCCCGACGACGACCTCGCGCCGAACCGGCCGGGCGAGGCCCTCGTCGTCTCCCTGGACCGCGACCCCGGGCCGCAGCGCCGGCTGCGCACCGACCCGCGGCGCAAGGCGCTCGCCGCGCAGCAGCGGGTGGGCGAGGTCCTCGACGAGCTGGAGGCGACGGGCTGGCGGGTCCTGCACTCGGTGCCGCTGCCCGGCGGCGCTCGCGTCCACCACCTGCTGATCGGCCCCGGCGGACTGTTCGCGCTGCACACGCTGCCCGCGCGCAGGCAACGGGTGCGGGTCGACGATCCCTGGGTGACGGCGGGCCGCGGGGAGCCGGAGCCCCTGCTGCGCCGCGTCAGGGCCGACGCCTCACGCTGCTCCTTCGCCCTCACCGCGGAGGTCCGGGCGGCCCTGGTCCTGGTGGAACCGTCGACGGTGAACGCGCCGACACCGCTCCGCGACGTCCGCCTCTTCACCGACCAGAACCTCCCGACCCTGACCCGCACGGGCGGCCTCCTCAAACCGGCGGACGTGGAGGCGCTGCACATGATGGCGCGGGACAGGGGGACGTGGAGGCGGGTGTGACGCCACTTCCGCTCAAGCAGGCACATTTCTAGCGATGGCTGGGCAATTCAAGCCCCGCCGGCGATTGAGGCGCGGGGCCCGGGGCAGAGCCCCGCGACCGCAACACCATCCGCGTCAAGGAATCTCCCCGGCCCGCTCAACGTCGAACAACCCGGAGAGCAGATCCCCGTCCCGCCCCAGCCGCGAGGCAACGTCCCCCGCAACAAAAACCAGCTCCTCCGCGGCACGACACCCCTCCACCTCCCCCCACGTCACCGGCGCGGACACGGTCACCCGGTCCCGAGCCCGCACCGTATAAGGCGCCGCCGTCGTCTTCGCCGCAGAGTTCTGACTGTGGTCGACGAACACCTTCCCGCCCCGCAGATTCCGCGCCATCCGATGCACCACGAGCCGCGGCAACGCCGCCTCCGCCTCCCGCGCGAGCCCCTTCGCGTACGCACTTACCCGCTCGGACGCCGTAGGCACCAGCGGCACGAGCAGATGCAGCCCCTTGGACCCGGACGTCTTCGCGTACGCGTCGAGCCCGTCCCGCTCCAGCCGCTCCCGCAGCCACCCGGCCACCTCGCAGCACTGCACGATGTCGGCCGGAGCGCCCGGGTCGAGGTCGAAAACGAGCCGGTCGGCGAGCCCCGGCGCGTCCGCCCGCCACTGCGGCGTGTGGAACTCGGTCACCAGATTGGCCGCCCACATCAACGTCGGCAGGTCCTGCACGAGGATCTGCCGCGAGACGCCGTCCGAGCGCGGCACGTCGGCCGTCCTCACCCATGAGGGTGTCCCCGGCGGCACGTTCTTGGCGAAGAACCGCTGACCGTCAGGACCGTCGGGAAACCGCAGGAAGGACACGGGGCGGTCCCGCAGATGCGGGAGCAGGGCCTCCGCGACCGTCGCGTAGTAGTGCAGCAGCTCGCCCTTGGTGAATCCGGAGGCCGGGAACAGCACCTTCTCCAGATTGCTGAGCGTGAGCCGCCGCCCCTCCACTTCTGTGATCGGCGCCATACGGTAATACTCTGGCAATCCAGCCCGTTATGTCTGCTATGTCGTGCGTCGGCGACGCGAACCAGGAGGCCCACCGTGCGCTCCATATGGAACGGCGCCATCTCCTTCGGCCTGGTCAGCATCCCGATCAAGCTGGTCAACGCCACCGAGAACCACTCGATCTCCTTCCGCCAGATCCATCTGGAGGACGGCGGCCGCATCCGCTATCACAAGGTGTGCGAGCTGGAGGACAAGGAGATCCCGAACGACGAGATCGGCAAGGGGTACGAGGACGCCGACGGCTCGATCATCCCGATCACCGAGGACGACCTCGCCCAGCTCCCGATCCCCACGGCCAAGACGATCGAGATCGTCGCGTTCGTGCCGGCCGAGCGGATCGACCCGCTCCAGATGGGCACGGCGTACTACCTCCAGGTGAACGGTGTCCCGGCCGCCAAGCCGTACACGCTGCTGCGGGAGGCGCTCAAGCGCAGCAACAAGGTGGCCATCGCCAAGTTCGCGCTGCGCGGCCGGGAGCGGCTCGGAATGCTGCGGGTCGTCGACGACGTCATAGCGATGCACGGACTGCTCTGGCCGGACGAGATCCGGGCCCCCGAGGACGCCGCCCCCGACTCCCACGTCACGGTCCGCGACGCCGAACTCGATCTGGCGGACGCCCTGATGGACACGCTCGGCGAGGTCGACATGGACTCGCTGCACGACGACTACCGGGACGCCGTGGAGGAGATGATCGAGGCGAAGTCCTCCGGCACCGAACCCGCCGGGCCCCCCAAGAAGTCGGACGGCGGAGGCGGCAAGGTCATCGACCTCATGTCCGCGCTGGAGAGCAGCGTACGGGCGGCCAAGAAGGCCCGGGACGGGGACGACGAGGACGTGGCCGAGGTGACGCACTTGTCATCGCGCTCCCGCACGAAGAAGGCCCCCGCCAAGAAGAGCACCGCAGCCAAGAAGAGCACGCCCGCCAAGAAGACGGCCGCGAAGAAGAAGACCACGGCCAAGAAGACGGCGGCGGCGAAGAAGAGCACCTCGGCAAAGAAGAAGCCGACGCCCAAGAAGAAGACGTCGGCCTGAGCTTGTGAGCCCCGCCGGCGATTGAGGCGCGGGGCCCGGGGCAGAGCCCCGAGACCGCACCCCCGTCGCCGGGTGAACAGAAAGCGGCTAACGCCCCCTGGCAAGCTTCGCGGCGTCCCGCTTGAACGCCCACTCCATCTTCGGCTCCATCACGAACCGGAACATCCGTTGCACGGGTGGCGTGCACAGCACCGTGATCAGGCTTGCCGCGAGCACCGTCACGACGACCTGGCCCCACGGGGTGTGCACCCAGCTGACTTCGTACCAGTCCCAGAAGCGGGAGCCCTTGGCGACGAAGCCGTGCAGCAGGTAGCCGTACAGGGTGCCCGCGCCGAGCGCCGTGAACCACAGCTTGCGGCCCGGCACCCACGCGAAGAAGCACGCGGTGAGGATCACCGAACAGCCGAACATGGCCAGGGTCATGACGATCCCGGTCCAGCCCGGGGCGCCCAACTCCTGCGCGCTGTCCCGGTGGTACGTCCACGCCGCGGTCATCCGCGGCGCCGCCCAGTACGCGAACACCAGCGCTGCCGCGAAGACCGGCACCGCGATGATCCGCGCCTCCTTGCGGCGCACCAGCTGGAAGTGCTCCGGCTTCAGGCACAGGCCGAGGACGAAGAACGGCAGGAACTGCAGCAGGCGCTGCATGTCCAGGTCGTCGCCGATGCTGGGGGAGACGGAGGCGAGCGCCGCGATGGCGAGCGCCACCGGCAGCGGCCAGCGGATCGTCTTCCAGATCGGCGTGCTCAGCCGCCACACGAACAGCGACACCAGGAACCAGGTCAGGTACCAGGGGTCGAGCAGGCTGAAGTCGTATCCCGGATCGTCACCCGCGTACCGCTTGAAGAGCGTGTAGGCGACTTCGAACACCACATACGGCACCGCCACACCCGTGATCAGCCGCTTCAGCCGGGCCGGGCTCGCGTCGAACGACCGCGAGAAGTATCCGGAGATCACGATGAACGCCGGCATGTGGAACGTGTACACGATGATGTAGAGGGCGGAGGCCGCCCGGCTCCCGTCGCGCAGCGGCTCCCAGGAGTGCCCCATCGCGACCAGGACGATCGCCATGTACTTGGCGTTGTCGTAGAACGCGTCCCGGGCCTTGCCGGTCTTCGGTGTCGCGGTGGCGGCCGGTGTGGCCGCCTGTCTCCTGGACGGAGTGCTCGCGGGTGCGACGGCGTCCTGCTGATCGGGCAGCGGGGCCCGATGAGCCGCGAGCTGTACCGGTTCGCTCACGATCCCTCCCGTTGGGAACCCCGACTACCGGATACGCATCTTCCTGGATTTGTGAGGTTCAAGTGGCTGCGAGACATCGACCGAACCGTAGTCATGCGGTGGGGCACGAGTAAACCTGGATCGGGTCCGCGTGGCGGCTCTCACAGTCCTGATCAGGAATGACCATCACTCAAACGGGTTCCGTGCCGGTCTCCGTAGCGAGAAGTCGACAACGGCCGAAAGTGCGCGTCAGCCGAGCCCGGCCTCCGCGACCCGCCGCAACAGCCCGTGCAGCGTCTCGCGCTCGTCCGCGTCCAGCGGGGCGAGCAGTTCGCTCGTCACGCGCAGCCCCGCCTCGTCCGTGCCGCGCAGGAAGTCCCGGCCGTCGTCCGTGAGCAGCACGATCCGGCTGCGCCGGTCGCCGGGGGACGGGCGCCGCTCCACGAACGAGGCCTTCTCCAGGTCGTCGACGAGGCCCACGATCGCGCTCGGATCGTAGCCGAGCCGCGCGCTCAACTCCCTTTGCAGCGCACCCTCGCCGGTGGCCAGGAAGCGCAGGACGGCGTAGTGCCGCAGGCGCAGCCCCGACTCCTGGAGCGAGGCATTGAACAGCTGCCCCGAGCGCAGGCCGAGTCGGTACAGCAGATAACCCGTGTCGGCGTGCAGCCCGCGCATCCATGGCTCGTGCGCGTCGATCGGGGCGGGGGTCATGGGGTCTCCCTGGGGTGGTCCTGCTGGTCCTGCCGGATGTCGCGACAGTCTCTCGCACCGCGCGGTCGGCGACAACTATTGACGTCACCAATTATTGCTCTTAGCTTCCTTCTTGCCTCACGTATCGCCGTCAGGAAGGGATCCACACGTGTCCATCGATCTCACCGGAAAGGCGGCCGTCGTCACCGGCAGCGGCCGTGGCCTCGGCCTCTCCTACGCCCATGCCCTCGTCGCCCACGGCGCCTCGGTCGTCGTCAACGACATCGACGAGGCCGTCGCCGAAGCGGCCGTGAAGTCCATCCGGGAGGCCGGCGGCACGGCGGTCGCGGAGGTGGTCCCGGTCGGCACGGCGGAGGCAGCGGACCGCCTGGTGGCGCGGGCGGTGAGCGAGTTCGGCCGCCTCGACGTCCTGGTCACCAACGCCGGAATCCTGCGCGACAAGGTCCTGTGGAAGATGACCGACGACGACTTCGACGCGGTGCTCACCACGCACCTCAAGGGCACCTTCACCTGCGCCCGCGCCGCCGCCGTCCGGATGCGCGAACAGGGCGAGGGAGGCGCGTTGGTTCTCGTCGGCTCGCCCGCCGGCCAACGGGGCAATTTCGGCCAGACGAACTACGCCGCCGCGAAGGCCGGCATCGTCGCCATGGCCCGTACGTGGTCGATGGAGCTGTCCCGGGCGAACATCACGGTCAACGCGATCGTCCCGGTCGCCGCGACGGCCATGACGGAGACGATCCCGGCCTTCGCCCCGTACGTCGAGGCGCTGCGCGGCGGCGAACCGCTCCCGTCCTTCCTGCGCAAGGGCGAAGGCTTCGGCACACCGGAGGACTGCGCGGCCCTCGTCCCCTTCCTCGCCTCGGGCGCGGCCCGCTCGGTCACGGGCCAGGCCATCGGCATCGGCGGCGACCGCCTCACGCTCTGGTCGCACCCGCAGGAGATCAAGTCGGCCTACGCGGACGGGGGCTGGACCCCGGACACGCTGGCGGAGGCGTGGCCGACCTCGGTCGGCGCCGAGCTCCAGACGGTCGGCATCCCGGCACCGAAGCTCCCGGAGGCGTGATGAACATCGGTGACCTCGACGCGATCGACGTCCACACCCACGCGGAGGTCTCGTCGAAGGGGCACGCCTCCCTCGACGACGACCTCCACGCGGCCTCGTCCGCGTACTTCAAGACCGAGGGCAACCGAAAGCCGACGCTCGAGGAGACGGCGGCGTACTACCGCGAGCGGAACATGGCCGCCGTGATCTTCACGGTCGACGCCGAGTCGGCGACGGGCACGGAGCCCGTCCCGAACGAGGAGGTGGCCGAGGCGGCGGCCGCGCACCCGGACGTCCTGATCCCCTTCGCCTCGATCGACCCGTTCCGGGGGAAGGCGGGGGTGAAGCAGGCCCGCCGCCTGGTGGAGGAGTACGGGGTGAAGGGCTTCAAGTTCCACCCCTCGATCCAGGCCTTCTACCCCAACGACCGCGCGGTCGCCTACGACCTGTACGAGCTGATCGAGGAGACGGGCACCATCGCCCTCTTCCACACCGGCCAGACGGGCATCGGCGCGGGCGTCCCGGGCGGCGGCGGCATCCGCCTGAAGTACTCGAACCCCCTGCACGTGGACGACGTCGCGGCCGACTTCCCGCACCTCAAGATCATCTTGGCGCACCCGTCCTTCCCCTGGCAGGACGAGGCCCTCGCGGTCGCGACCCACAAACCGGGCGTCCACATCGACCTGTCCGGCTGGTCCCCGAAGTACTTCCCGCCCCAACTGATCCAGTACGCGAACACGCTCCTCAAGGACAAGGTCCTCTTCGGCTCGGACTATCCGGTCCTGACCCCGGACCGCTGGCTGTCGGACTTCGCGAAGCTCCAGATCAAGGACGAGGTCCGCCCCAAGATCCTCAAGGAGAACGCGGCCCGCCTGCTCGGCCTCACCACACCCTGAAGGGGACCGGTATGCGCAACGAGGGACTGGGGTCGTGGCCCGCACGCCGGGCCCGCAAGACCCCGCACCGCACGGCCCTGATCCACGACGGCGCGACGTACTCCTACGCCGACCTGCACGAGCGCACGACCCGCCTGGCCCACGCCCTGCGGGAGCGGGGCGTACGCCGCGGCGACCGCGTCGCGTACCTGGGCCCGAACCACCCCTCGTACCTGGAGACGCTCTTCGCGGCGGGCACCCTGGGGGCGGTCTTCGTTCCGCTCAACACGCGCCTGTCGACGGCCGAACTCGCCTACCAGATACGGGACTCGGGCGCGAAGGCCCTCCTGTACACCGGCAACGGGGAGCCCGCACGAGCACTCTCGGTCCCCGTGACGATCGATGCCGGGGGAGAGGCCTACGAGAGCGTGCTCGCGACGGCACCGTCAGCTCCGATCGACGAGGCGGTCGCCGGCGACGACGTCTGCCTCATCATGTACACCTCGGGCACGACGGGCCGCCCCAAGGGCGCCATGCTCACTCACGCCAACCTGACCTGGAACGCGATCAACGTCCTGGTCGACCACGACCTGATCGCGGACGAGGTCGCCCTCGTCTCGGCGCCGCTGTTCCACACGGCGGGCCTGAACATGCTGACGCTGCCGGTGCTGCTGAAGGGCGGCACGTGCGTCCTGGTGGCGTCCTTCGACCCGGCTGCGACGTTCGACCTGGTGGACCGATACCGGGTCACCTTCATGTTCGGCGTCCCGACGATGTTCGACCTGCTGACCCGCCAGCCCGCGTGGCCGACGGCGGACCTCTCCTCCCTCCGCCTCCTGACGTGCGGCGGAGCCCCGGTCCCACCGCCCCTGATCGCGACGTACCAGGAACGCGGCCTCACCTTCCTCCAGGGCTACGGCATGACGGAGGCGGCCCCCGGCACCCTCTTCCTCGACGCCGAACACGCGGTGAGCAAGGCGGGTTCGGCGGGCGTCCCGCACTTCTTCAGCGACGTCCAGGTGGTGGGCCCTGACCTCGCTCCGGTGGGAGTGGACGAGACGGGCGAGGTAATGGTCCGTGGCCCGCACGTGATGCCCGGCTACTGGGGCCTGCCGACGGAAACCGAAGCGGCCTTCTCCGACGGCTGGTTCCGCACGGGGGACGCGGCCCGCGTGGACACGGACGGCTACGTCACCATCGTCGACCGCTTCAAGGACATGATCATCTCGGGCGGCGAGAACATCTACCCCGCCGAGATCGAGGCCGCACTCCTGGCCCACCCCGACGTGGCGGAGTGCGCCGTGATCGGCGTCCCGGACGAGAAATGGGGCGAGGTCCCCCGCGCGATCGTGGTCCCGGCCTCCGGAACAACCCCGGACGCATCGGCCCTTCTGGCCTCCCTCTCCGGCCGGTTGGCGAAGTACAAGATCCCCAAATCCCTGACCTTCACGGACGAACTCCCGCGCACGGCCTCCGGAAAGCTCATCAAATCCCGCCTGCGGGACACCTACGCACAGAACGGCTGACGAGCATGCCCCTCACGGTGAACGGCCTGACCGAACTCAAGGATCTGCCGGCCGGCACGGACCTCGGCGCCAGCGACTGGCTGGAGATCACCCAGGATCGCATCAACACGTTCGCGGACGCCACCGGCGACCACCAGTGGATCCACGTGGACCCCGAACGCGCCGCCGCCGGCCCCTTCGGCGCCCCGATCGCCCACGGCTACCTGACCCTCTCCCTCTTCATCCCCCTCTTCACCGACCTCCTGGACGTCCAGGGCATCACCACAAAGGTCAACTACGGCCTCAACAAGGTCCGCTTCCCGTCCCCGGTGAGGACGGGCTCCCGCATCCGCCTGACGGCACGGGTGGCATCGGTGGAGTCGGTCCCGGGGGACGGCGCCCAGATCACGATCGACGCCACCATAGAAATAGAAGGCTCCACGAAGCCCGCAGCGGCCCTGCAGAGCATCTCCCGCTTCTACGCCTGACCCCGCAAACACACCAAGACCCCGCCTTCAGCGTCTCCGCTGACGACGGGGTCTCCAGGCACCCAATCCAAGGTGCCCCCGGCAGGATTCGAACCTGCGCACACGGCTCCGGAGGCCGTTGCTCTATCCCCTGAGCTACGGGGGCGTGCGCCGCGCTGTGCGTGGCGACGGGTAGAACACTACCAGCTCCTTTGAGGTCCTCAGGAACGGGTTATCGCGCGGGGGAGGGCGGGGTTCGGGTCGCCTGTAGGGGGCGGAAGTGGGGAAAACCCGGACGCGGTGGCCGGTGTCGACCTACTCTCGAGTTGTGCCAGGCGCGTCCGGCCGAGTCCTTGTCGTGGATGACAACAAGGTCATTCGGCAGCTGATCAGGGTCAACCTCGAGCTGGAGGGCTTCGAGGTCGTGACCGCGGCCGATGGTGCCGAATGTTTGGACGTGATCGACCAGGTGCGGCCCGACGTGGTCACGCTGGACGTCGTCATGCCCCGGCTCGACGGGCTGCGGACCG
Organism: Streptomyces sp. NPDC051684; assembly: GCF_044453445.1. Lineage (NCBI taxonomy): Bacteria > Bacillati > Actinomycetota > Actinomycetes > Kitasatosporales > Streptomycetaceae > Streptomyces > Streptomyces sp. NPDC051684. Next base: position 145,485 of record NZ_JBITCS010000009.1, read on the forward strand.
CCGCCCGGCTGCGGGCGGACGCGCGTACGCGTTCGCTGCCGATCGTCGTCGTCAGCGCCTGCACCCAGTACGAGGTCGAGAGCGGGCTCGACGTCGGCGTCGACGCGTTTCTCGCCAAGCCCTTCGAGCCCAGTGAACTGGTGCGGGTCGTACGGCAGTTGAGCGATCAGGGGCGGACGGGGGCGGCCTCCGCCGGCCCCGCGGGCGCCTCCCGGGCGAGCGTCGCGCGCGCCGCCGAGGACGCCGAGCAGGCCACCCGTACCGCCGACGCCTGAGCCCCGGCACGCGGCCGGCGGCGCCCGCATCCCGGACCTTCCGGGAAACCGAGTCGCCTACCCACCCCCCTCCTCCCATACGCTTGTCCCGTGACCCCCGCCGAGCTCTCCCGCACCGTCCTGCGCGCCGTCCGCCGCGCGGTCGACGACGGTGAGCTCGACGTGGCCGTGTGCGCGGCCGAGCAGCGGGTCGTCGTCGAGCGGCCGCGGCCCGGCGGCCAGGGCGACTACGCCACCAACGTCGCGCTGCAGCTCGCCCGCCCCGCCGGCCGGCCCCCGCGCGAGGTCGCCGAGATCCTGTCCCGCCGGCTCAACGAGAGCCCCGGTGTCGCCCGCGTCGTCGTCACCGGACCCGGGTTCCTCAACGTCAGCGTGGCCGAGCCCGAGTCCGCCGCCGGCGCGCTCGTCGCCGAGATCCTGCGCGCCGGGGACCGATACGGATACGTCGAAGAGGCGACCGGTCGGGGCGTTCGGCTGTACGCGCCCCACGAGGTTCGCGCCCTCGTCGTCATGGACTCCGTCGCCCGCCTCCTGCGCTCCCAGGGCGTCCGTGTGCGGACCAGCTGCGCCGACCACCCCCGTCCCGAGTGGCTCGACGTCCTCGACGTGCGCGTCGACGCGACCGACGGGCCGGGCCCCGATGCGCCCGCCAGTCCGGACGTCAGCGCGGCCGGCGGGCCGACTCCCGATGCGCCCGCCAGTCCGGACGCCGACGCGGCCGGCGGGCCGACCCCCGATACGACCGCCAGCCCAGACATCGACGCGACCGCCGGATCACCCCCCGACGCGACCGGAGGACCGGCCCCCGCGACCACGATGCCGGACGCCGACGCCGACGCCGACGCCCACCTCCGCCCCGTGCCCGCCCCCGCCGACCCCACCCCCCTCGGCCGCGACGCCGCCCGCTGGGCCCTGCTTCATCCGGCCGCCCACGACCACCCCCGGATCGGCGCCGAACCCGCCGAGTACGAGGCGCACCTCGCCCAGCGCGAGTCCAACCCGCTCTTCCGCGTCCGGTACGCCCACGCCCGCACCCGCGCGCTGACCCGCAACGCCGCGGACCTCGGGTTCGCCGCCCACCCCGGCGGCGTACCCGGCCAGGAAGACCTCCTCGGCGCCCTCGGCGACCACCCCCGCATCCTGCGCGCCGCCGCCGAGCAGCACGCCCCCGACCGGCTCGCCCGGCACCTCGTGGGCGTCGCCGACACCTTCATGGCCACGCTCCACCCGTCCGTACTGCCCCAAGGCGAGGAGAAACCCTCGGCCGCCCACCGCTCCCGGCTCGCGCTCGCCGAAGCCGTCGGGACGGTGCTCGCAGGCGGCCTGACCCTGCTCGGCATCGATGCCCCCGAACATCTGTGACACAGACAGAAGTAGACGAAGAGAGCGCACCGCAGTCATGAGCCGTTCCGCACACCCCGCAGGCCCCCGTCACGCCGACGTGCTCCCCGAGGGGCACTGGAGTGCCCCGCCCGCCGACCTCAACGCCCTCGACGCGAAGGTGTGGTCGCAGACCGTCGCCCGCGCCGACGACGGTTCCGTGACCGTCGGCGGGATCGAAGTCGCCCGGCTCGCCGAGGAGTTCGGCACTCCGGCGTACTTCCTCGACGAGACCGATTTCCGCGCCAGGTGTGCCGCCTGGCGTGATGCCTTCGGCCCGGACGCCGATGTGTTCTACGCCGGCAAGGCGTTCCTCTCCCGCGCCGTCGTGCGGTGGCTGGACGAGGAGGGGCTCAACCTCGACGTGTGCTCCGGCGGTGAGCTCGCCACGGCGCTCTCCGCCGGCATGCCCGCCGAGCGCATCGCCTTCCACGGCAACAACAAGACCGAGGAAGAGATCAGCCGCGCGGTCCAGGTCGGCGTCGGTCGCATCGTGCTCGACTCCTTCCAGGAGATCGCGCGCGTCGCCCACATCGCCGACGGACTCGGCAAGCGGCAGCGTGTACAGATCCGCGTCACGGTGGGCGTCGAGGCCCACACCCACGAGTTCATCGCCACCGCGCACGAGGACCAGAAGTTCGGCATCGCGCTCGCCGACGGGCAGGCCGCCGAGGCCGTGCGGCGCGCCCTGAAGCTCGACGGCATCGAGCTCATCGGGATCCACAGCCACATCGGGTCGCAGATCTTCGACATGGCGGGCTTCGAGGTGGCCGCCCGTCGCGTCGTGGGCCTGCTCGCCGAGGTGCGTGACGAGCACGGCGTCGAGCTTCCCGAGATCGACCTCGGCGGCGGCCTCGGCATCGCGTACACCAGCGACGATGACCCCCGCGAGCCGCACGAGATCGCCAAGGCGTTGAACGAGATCGTGAGCCGGGAGTGCGAGGCCGCGTCGCTGCGGACGCCGCGCATCTCCGTCGAGCCGGGGCGCGCCATCGTCGGGCCGACCGCCTTCACCCTGTACACCGTCGGTACCGTCAAGCCGCTCGAAGGACTGCGGACCTACGTCTCCGTCGACGGCGGCATGTCCGACAACATTCGCACCGCCCTCTACGACGCCGAGTACACCGTCGCGCTCGTCTCCCGCCGCTCCGACGCCGAGCCGATGCTCGTCCGCGTCGTCGGCAAGCACTGTGAGAGTGGCGACATCGTCGTGAAGGACGCGTTCCTGCCGTCGGACGTCGCGGCCGGTGATTTGATCGCCGTACCGGCCACCGGCGCGTACTGCCGCTCCATGGCCAGCAACTACAACCACGCGCTTCGCCCGCCCGTCGTCGCCGTCCGTGACGGTGAGGCCCGGGTGATCGTCCGGCGCGAGACGGAGGAAGATCTCCTGCGTCTCGACGTCGGATAAATGAAATCTACGTCTCACGATCCGGACCCGGGGCTGAAACCCCGGTTCGGTGGGTGAGACTGGTCCCACCGCAGAAATACGTAGTAGTAGAGGAAACGAGGTCGGATGATGCGTACGCGTCCGCTGAAGGTGGCGCTGCTGGGCTGTGGGGTTGTCGGCTCAGAGGTGGCGCGCATCATGACGACGCACGCCGACGACCTCGCCGCCCGGATCGGTGCCCCCGTCGAACTCGCGGGCGTCGCCGTGCGGCGGCCCTCCCGGGTGCGCGAGGGAATCGATCCTGCCCTGGTCACCACCGATGCCACCGCGCTCGTGAAACGCGGTGACATTGATGTCGTGGTCGAAGTCATCGGTGGGATCGAGCCCGCGCGGACCCTCATCACGACCGCCTTCGAGCACGGCGCCTCCGTCGTCTCCGCCAACAAGGCGCTCGTCGCCCAGGACGGCGAGGCCCTGCACGCCGCGGCCGTGGAGCACGGCGGGGACCTCTACTACGAGGCTGCGGTCGCCGGCGCGATCCCGCTGGTCAGGCCGCTGCGGGAGTCGCTCGCGGGCGACAAGGTCAACCGCGTCCTCGGCATCGTGAACGGCACGACGAACTTCATCCTCGACGCCATGGACTCCACCGGCGCCGGCTACCAGGAAGCGCTCGACGAGGCCACCGCCCTCGGGTACGCGGAAGCCGACCCGACCGCCGACGTCGAGGGCTTCGACGCCGCCGCCAAGGCCGCCATCCTCGCCGGGATCGCCTTCCACACCCGGGTCCGCCTCGACGACGTGTACCGCGAGGGCATGACCGAGGTGACCGCCGCCGACTTCGCGTCCGCGAAGCAGATGGGCTGCACCATCAAGCTGCTCGCGATCTGCGAGCGGGCCGCCGACGGCCAGTCCGTCACCGCCCGCGTGCACCCCGCGATGATTCCGCTTTCGCACCCGCTGGCCTCCGTGCGCGGCGCGTACAACGCCGTCTTCGTCGAGGCCGAGGCCGCGGGCCAGCTCATGTTCTACGGGCCCGGCGCGGGCGGTTCGCCGACCGCGTCCGCAGTACTCGGCGACCTCGTCGCCGTCTGCCGCAACCGCCTCAACGGCGCGACGGGACCCGGCGACTCCGCGTACACACAGCTGCCCGTCTCGCCGATGGGCGACGTTGTGACGCGGTACCACATCAGCCTCGACGTGGCCGACAAGCCCGGCGTTCTCGCGCAGGTGGCGACGGTCTTCGCCGAGCACGGTGTCTCCATCGACACCGTGCGCCAGTCGGGGAAGGACGGCGAGGCCTCCCTCGTCGTCGTCACCCACCGCGCGGCCGACGCGGCCCTCACCGGGACCGTGGACGCGCTGCGTCAGCTCGACACCGTGCGCGGTGTCGCCAGCATCATGCGTGTTGAAGGGGAGTAGCAGGGATGACCGGAATGACCCACCAGTGGCGCGGCATCATCGAGGAGTACCGGGACCGGCTCCCGGTGACCGACACCACGCCGGTCGTGACGCTGCGCGAGGGCGGTACGCCGCTCGTGCCCGCGCAGATGCTCTCCGAGCGCACCGGCTGTGAGGTGCACCTGAAGGTCGAGGGCGCCAACCCGACGGGGTCCTTCAAGGACCGCGGCATGACCATGGCCATCACCAAGGCCAAGGAGGAGGGCGCGAAGGCCGTCATCTGCGCCTCCACCGGCAACACCTCGGCCTCCGCCGCCGCGTACGCCGTGCGCGCCGGGATGGTCTGCGCCGTGCTCGTGCCGCAGGGCAAGATCGCGCTCGGCAAGATGGGCCAGGCGCTCGTCTACGGCTCGAAGATCCTCCAGGTCGACGGCAACTTCGACGACTGCCTGAACCTGGCCCGCGCCCTCTCCGAGAACTACCCGGTGGCGCTGGTGAACTCGGTGAACCCGTACCGCATCGAGGGCCAGAAGACCGGCTCGTTCGAGATCGTCGACGCACTCGGCGACGCGCCCGACATCCACGTGCTGCCCGTCGGCAACGCCGGCAACATCACGGCCTACTGGAAGGGCTACAAGGAGTACGCCGCCGACGGCGTCTCCACCCGTACGCCCCGGATGTGGGGCTTCCAGGCCTCCGGTTCCGCGCCGATCGTGCGCGGCGAGGTCGTCAAGGACCCGTCGACGATCGCCACCGCGATTCGCATTGGCAACCCCGCTTCGTGGCAGCACGCGCTCGCCGCGCGCGAGGAGTCGGGCGGCTTCATCGACGAGGTGACGGACCGTGAGATCCTGCGCGCCTACAAGCTGTTGGCGTCCCAGGAGGGTGTCTTCGTCGAGCCCGCGTCGGCCGCGTCCGTCGCGGGCCTGCTGAAGGCCGCCGAGGAGGGCAAGGTCGACAAGGGCCAGAAGATCGTCTGCACCGTCACGGGCAACGGTCTGAAGGACCCGGACTGGGCCGTCGCGGGCGCCCCGCAGCCCGTCACCGTCCCGGTGGACTCCGCCGCGGCCGCCGAGCGCCTCGGTCTCGCCTGAGCCACGCCGCACGTCAGGCGACTTGCGCGACACTGACACCTCGTCAACTGGGCGTTTCAGTACAGGGGGTGCACAGGGGGGCTTACGACACGCATCGTGCGCCTCCTGTGCGCCCTATGTCGCCACTGAACCTTCCTTCGATAGGCTGTATCGAACCCGCCCACCGCATATGCCGTGGTGCCGCCGCCGTTCCGTCGATCGCGGCCCGGGTGTCGACGTATGCATCACAAGACATCGGAAGTTCTCGAAACATCCCGCAGCTCAAGGAGAGTCATCCAGCGATGGCCGGTCCCGCTTTCCGCGCCGCCGCCGTAAGGGTGCGCGTCCCTGCCACCAGCGCCAATCTCGGCCCGGGCTTCGACAGCCTCGGCCTGTCGCTGGGGCTCTACGACGACGTGGTCGTCAGGGTCGCCGACTCCGGGCTGAACATCGACATCGCCGGCGAGGGCTCCGAGACCCTGCCCCGCGACGAGTCGCACCTTCTCGTACGGTCCCTGCGCACGGCCTTCGACGCCCTCGGCGGGCAGCCGCGCGGCCTCGAGATCGTCTGCGCCAACCGCATCCCGCACGGCCGTGGCCTGGGCTCCTCGTCCGCCGCGATCGTCTCCGCCGTGGTCGCCGCGCGCGCCGTGACGACGGGCGGCAACGCGCTGCTCGACGACGCGGCGCTGCTCGAACTCGCCACCGAGATCGAGGGCCACCCCGACAACGTGGCCCCGTGCCTGCTCGGCGGCTTCACCATCGCGTGGACCGAGACCGGCGCGGGCCGGGCGGTCCGTCTCGACGCGGCCGGTTCCATCGTTCCGGTGGTCTTCGTCCCCGGAAAGCCCGTCCTCACCGAAATGGCGCGAGGACTCCTGCCGCGCACCGTCCCGCACGTGGACGCCGCGGCCAACGCGGGCCGGGCGGCCCTGCTCGTAGAGGCCCTGACCAGGCGCCCCGAGCTGCTGCTCCCGGCCACGGAAGACCGTCTTCACCAGGAGTACCGGGCGCCGGCGATGCCGGAGAGCGCCGCACTGGTGGAGCGGCTGCGGGCCGACGGGGTGCCCGCGATGATCTCCGGGGCGGGGCCGACGGTCCTCGCTCTGGTGGAGGAAGAAACGGCCGACAAGGTCGCCCGGCTGGCCGGGGAGGGCTGGGCGGCGAACCGCCTCGACCTCGACGTCGACGGAGCGAGCGTGCTGCCGCTTGGCTCCTGACACCCGGTTGCCGGAATACGAGAGGGGGAATGTTTGTTGGATCCGGTAGTGTTAACCTCAAGTCTGCACCCGGCCCTACCATGGCGAGGTGCTGTGTGTCCCCGTCAGGGACAACCATTCTTCCGGGAGCCTCCCCAGCGATTCTTTGCATCGTCCTCGCATGTCGAGACGTGGCACTGAAGAGTGGCGAGCACGCTCCGGAACCGGCGTGATCGAGCCGCGTGACACAGAAATCCAGTGCACCCGCGGAATCGGGCTACGCCGTCACCACCGAATTCTTCCGCCTCTTCGGCGGACAACCGCCCCGGCACGGTCCGTACAGGCAGGACCTCCGCCGGACAGCACAACCGGTCGCCGAGCCAGACAGGCCGACGTCCGCTCCAGGGAAGGACCCTTCGTGAGCGACACCACCGATCTGATGGGCGTGACTGCCGACAGCTCTGCTGCCGCGCCCGCCGCGTCCTCTGCGGACGCCTCCGCCGCGCCCGCCGCCGGTGCTTCGGGCTCCCGGCGGCGCCGCGGTACCGGCCTTGACGGCATGGTGCTGGCCGAGCTGCAGCAGGTCGCATCGGGCCTCGGAATCAAGGGCACCGCGCGGATGCGCAAGAGCCAGCTGATCGAGGTCATCAAGGAGGCGCAGTCCGGGGGAGGCACCTCACAGTCCGCCCCCGCGAAGAGCGCCGACGCCGCCGAGACGAAGCCGAAGCGGCGGGCCACCTCCAAGGCCCGCACCGGCGAGGAGGCCGCGGCCGAGGCCGCGCCCGCGAAGTCGGCCGGCAAGGCGGACAAGGCGCAGGCCGAGGCGGGCGACGCCAAGGCGAAGAAGGCCGCCGCCCAGCAGCAGATCGACATCCCCGGCCAGGGCGCCGGTGACGAGCAGCCGGCCGGCGAGCGTCGTCGTCGCCGTGCCACGTCCGAGGCGGGCAGCCCCGAGACGGTCACCGCCGAGGCCAAGTCCGAGACGCGGCAGGACCGCCAGCAGGACCGCCAGCAGGACCGTCAGGACAAGCAGGAGCGTCAGGACGGCGGTGACGGCAACAAGGGCGACGGCGGCCAGGACGGCAACCACGAGGGCCGTCGCGACCGCCGGGACCGCCAGGGCGGCCGGGGCGGACGCGACCGCGACGGAGGCCGTGACGGCGGCCGTGAGGGTGGCCGGGACCGCGACCGCCGCGGCGGCAAGGGCGACGACCAGGGCGGAAACAGCCAGGGCGGCGGCCGGAACAACCAGCAGGGCGGCGGCGGCCGGAACAACAACCAGCAGGACGACGGCTACGACGACGACGGCGGCGGCCGCCGCGGGCGCCGGGGCCGTTACCGCGACCGCCGTGGGCGTCGCGGGCGTGACGAGCAGGGCTTCGGCAACGAGCCGCAGATCTCCGAGGACGACGTCCTGATCCCTGTCGCGGGCATCCTCGACATCCTCGACAATTACGCCTTCATCCGTACGTCGGGCTACCTGCCGGGTCCCAATGACGTCTACGTCTCCCTGGCCCAGGTCCGCAAGAACGGCCTGCGCAAGGGCGACCACGTCACCGGCGCGGTCCGCCAGCCGAAGGAGGGGGAGCGCCGCGAGAAGTTCAACGCGCTCGTCCGTCTCGACTCGGCGAACGGCATGGCGGCCGAATCCGGCCGCGGGCGCCCGGAGTTCAACAAGCTGACGCCCCTTTACCCGCAGGACCGCCTCCGCCTGGAGACGGACCCGGGCGTGCTGACGACGCGGATCATCGACCTCGTCGCGCCGATCGGCAAGGGCCAGCGCGGTCTGATCGTGGCCCCGCCGAAGACCGGCAAGACCATGATCCTGCAGTCGATCGCGAACGCGATCACGGTCAACAACCCCGAGTGCCACCTGATGGTCGTCCTCGTCGACGAGCGTCCGGAAGAGGTCACCGACATGCAGCGGTCGGTGAAGGGCGAGGTCATCTCCTCGACCTTCGACCGTCCGGCCGAGGACCACACCACGGTCGCCGAGCTCGCCATCGAGCGCGCCAAGCGCCTCGTGGAGCTGGGTCACGACGTCGTCGTGCTGCTCGACTCGATCACCCGTCTGGGCCGCGCCTACAACCTGGCGGCGCCGGCCTCCGGCCGCATCCTGTCCGGTGGTGTCGACTCGACCGCCCTGTACCCGCCGAAGCGCTTCTTCGGTGCGGCCCGCAACATCGAGGACGGCGGCTCGCTGACCATCCTCGCCACCGCCCTGGTGGACACCGGGTCCCGCATGGACGAGGTCATCTTCGAGGAGTTCAAGGGCACCGGCAACGCCGAACTCAAGCTGGACCGCAAGCTCGCCGACAAGCGCATCTTCCCGGCGGTGGACGTCGACGCGTCCGGTACCCGCAAGGAAGAGATCCTGCTCGGCAGCGACGAGCTGGCGATCACCTGGAAGCTGCGTCGCGTGCTGCACGCGCTCGACCAGCAGCAGGCGATCGAGCTGCTGCTCGACAAGATGAAGCAGACGAAGTCCAACGCGGAGTTCCTGCTGCAGATCCAGAAGACGACGCCGACGCCGGGCAACGGCAACGACTGACGCTTCACCGGGATCCAGGGGCTGGGCCCCGCCGCTTCGTGCGGCGGGGCCCAGCCCTTTTCCGTGGCCCGGACGGCCTGGCCGGGACGATTCGGGGCACTCGTCGACCGGAGACCTTCACCACACGTATAAGGATCTGTGCCCTCTGTGAAGCATGCGGCACATGTGCGTGAAAGTGCAGGTGAGAGGGTTGCGGGTCGTTGGTCCCGCTACATACGGTCGCTCCTTCGTCCCAGAATGCGCACACGTGTTTGTGCAACCCTTCAGGACGGTCCGCCGTCACACCGAGTGAACGAAGAAGCGGACCGAAGGACCAGAAGCAGACGAACCTGCGAGGAGTTATGCCGGACCGTGACAGCAAGCCCGGGCGCCATCGCAGCGCCAAGGGCAGCCGCCGCAAGACGCGCAGTGGGCGCAGCAAGGCGCTGCGTATCGCGGCGTGGAGCGCCGCGGGCGTCGTCGTCCTCGGTGGCACCGGCTTGGGGTACGTCTACTTCCAGCTCAACGGCAACATCAAGAGCGTCAACATCGACTCGCAGCTGGGCACCGACCGTCCGCAGAACGTGGACAACGGCTCCGAGGACATCCTCGTCCTCGGCTCCGACACCCGGGCCGGCGACAACGCGAAGGCGGGCGGCGGCGCCGACGAGGGCTCGGCGCGCTCGGACACCGCGATGGTCGTCCACATCTACAAGGGCCACAAGCGGGCCAGCATCGTCTCCATCCCCAGGGACACCCTCATCGACCGGCCGTCGTGCACCGACAAGAACGGCAACGACTACCCGGCGCAGAACGAGGTCATGTTCAACTCCGCGTACTCGACGGGCGGCGCGGCCTGCGCCGTGAAGAGCGTCGAGTCCCTGAGCGGAATCCGCATGGACCACTACGTGGAGGTCGACTTCAGCGGCTTTCAGCGGCTGATCGACGACCTCGGGGGCGTCAAGGTCACCACCACGAAGGCGATCAACGACCCCGACAGCCATCTGAACCTCACCGCCGGCACGCACAAGCTCTCCGGCGAGCAGTCCCTCGGCCTCGTCCGCACCCGGCACGGCGTCGGCGACGGCAGCGACCTGGGGCGCATTCAGCTCCAGCAGTCGTTCATGAAGGCCCTGATGGACCAGATCAAGAGCGTCGGCGTCTTCACCAGCCCGAGCAAGCTGTACGCACTCGCGAACACCGCCACCAAGACGGTGACCACGGACTCGCAGCTGGCCTCGGTCAAGGACCTGACCTCGTTCGCGAGCGGCCTCAAGGGCATCGGCTCCGGCGACATGAACATGGTGACGCTGCCGGTGCGGTACGACCCGAACGACGCCAACCGCGTGCTCCTGGACGAGACCAACGCGGACAAGGTCTGGAAGGCGCTCAAGCACGACAGGGCCGTCCCGAAGTCCGCCACGAAGGACTCCGCCAAGGGCTCCGCCGACAGCGTCGTGAAGTAGCAGGAACCCCTTCGGGGAGGGCCGGGAATACTTCCGGACCCTCCTCGGTTTTGGGGGATACGGCCTGTCCTGGCAGACTGGTACGTCGGCCCCGGTTCACGCTCCCGCATCCCGCGTCAGCGACCCGGCGCCCTCCATGAACCTAGGAGACACCTTGAAGCGCGACATCCACCCCGAGTACGTCGAGACGCAGGTCTCTTGCACCTGCGGCGCGTCGTTCACCACCCGTAGCACCATCTCGTCCGGCACCGTCCGTGCCGAGGTCTGCTCCGAGTGCCACCCGTTCTACACGGGCAAGCAGAAGATCCTCGACACCGGTGGCCGTGTGGCCCGCTTCGAGGCCCGCTTCGGCAAGGCTGCCGCTGCCAAGAAGTAGCGAAGCTCCAGCGCCGGTCCACGGTGCCCCTGTTTCCGCGGGGGCACGGGGACCGGCGCTTTGCGGTGCAGCCCCCTTTCGAACCCGTAACTGCAGGAGCCGGAGATGTTCGAGGCCGTCGAGGAACTGATCGGTGAGCACGCCGATCTGGAGCAGAAGCTCGCGGACCCCTCGGTCCACGCCGACCAGGCGAACGCGCGCAAGCTCAACAAGCGTTACGCCGAGTTGACCCCGATCGTCACCACGTACCGCTCCTGGAAGCAGAACGGGGACGACATCGAGACGGCGAAGGAATTCGCCGCCGACGACCCCGACTTCGCGGCCGAGGTCAAGGACCTCGAGCAGCAGCGCGAGGAGATCACCGAGAAGCTGCGGCTCCTCCTGGTCCCGCGCGACCCGTCCGACGACAAGGACGTGATCCTCGAGATCAAGGCCGGCGCCGGCGGTGACGAGTCCGCGCTGTTCGCGGGCGACCTGCTGCGCATGTACCTGCGCTACGCGGAGCGCATCGGCTGGAAGACCGAGATCATCGACTCCACCGAGTCCGAGCTGGGTGGCTACAAGGACGTCCAGGTCGCCGTGAAGACCAAGGGCGGGAACGGCGCGACCGAGCCCGGCCAGGGTGTCTGGGCCCGCATGAAGTACGAGGGCGGCGTGCACCGCGTGCAGCGTGTGCCGTCGACCGAGTCGCAGGGCCGCATCCACACCTCCGCCGCCGGTGTGCTGGTCACGCCCGAGGCCGAGGAGGTCGACGTCGAGATCCACGCGAACGATCTGCGCATCGACGTGTACCGCTCCTCGGGCCCCGGCGGGCAGTCCGTCAACACGACCGACTCCGCCGTCCGCATCACGCACATCCCCACCGGTGTCGTGGCTTCCTGCCAGAACGAGAAGTCCCAGCTGCAGAACAAGGAGCAGGCGATGCGTATCCTGCGCTCCAGGCTCCTCGCAGCGGCGCAGGAGAAGGCCGAGGCCGAAGCGGCCGACGCCCGTCGCAGCCAGGTCCGCACCGTCGACCGCTCCGAGAAGATCCGTACGTACAACTTCCCGGAGAACCGCATCTCGGACCACCGTGTCGGCTTCAAGGCCTACAACCTGGACCAGGTGCTCGACGGCGATCTCGACTCCGTGATCCAGGCGTGCGTCGACGCGGACTCGGCCGCCAAGCTCGCCGCCGCGTAACACCGCACTGCCCGCCCGTACGACAGCTCAGCCCGGAGGAACAGCGTGCAGCAGAATTTTGGGGGGCGACCCCCAAACCCCCGCAGCGTGCTGCTCGCGGAAGTGGCCCAGGCCACGCAGCGGCTCGCCGACGCCGGTGTGCCCTCGCCGCGCAATGACGCGGAGGAGCTCGCCGCCTACGTGCACGGGGTCAAGCGGGGCGAGCTGCACACCGTCAAGGACGTGGACTTCGACGCCCGGTACTGGGAGGCGACCGCGCGCCGCGAGGCCCGCGAGCCGCTCCAGCACATCACTGGGCACGCGTACTTCCGCTATCTGGAGCTCCAGGTCGGCCCCGGCGTCTTCGTGCCGCGCCCGGAGACCGAGTCGGTCGTCGGCTGGGCCATAGACGCCGTGCGCGCGATGGACGTCGTCGAGCCGCTGATCGTGGACCTCTGCTCCGGCTCCGGCGCCATCGCGCTCGCGCTCGCCCAGGAGGTGCCGCGCTCGCGCGTGCACGCCGTGGAGCTGTCCGAGGACGCGCTCAAATGGACGCGCAAGAACGTCGAGGGGTCCAGGGTCGACCTGCGCCAAGGAGACGCCCTGACGGCCTTCCCCGACCTCGACGGCCAGGTCGACCTCGTCATCTCCAACCCGCCGTACATCCCGCTCACCGAGTGGGAGTACGTGGCGCCCGAGGCCCGCGACTACGACCCCGACCTCGCGCTCTTCTCCGGCGAGGACGGCCTCGACCTCATCCGCGGCATCGAGCGCACCGCCCACCGCCTCCTGCGCCCCGGCGGCATCGTCGTCATCGAGCACGCGGACACCCAGGGCGGCCAGGTGCCGTGGATCTTCACCGAGGAGCGGGGCTGGGCGGACGCCGCCGACCACCCCGACCTCAACAACCGTCCGAGGTTCGCGACGGCCCGCAAGGCGCTGCCGTGACCGACGCGTTGTCCTTTGATCTTGACGAATTCGAGCAGTACGCAGAGCAGGAGGCCCGCTAGATGGCACGGCGTTACGACACCAACGACGCAGTCGACCGCGCTACCGGCCTGCGTGAAGCCGCCTCCGCAGTCCGCCGCGGCGAGCTGGTCGCGCTGCCCACCGACACCGTGTACGGCATCGGTGCCGACGCCTTCACGCCCGAGGCGGTCGGTGACCTCCTTGAGGCCAAGGGCCGCGGGCGCACCATGCCGACGCCGGTCGTCATCCCCTCGCCGAACACGCTGCACGGGCTCGTCACGGACTTCTCCGAGATGGCCTGGGAACTGGTCGACGCGTTCTGGCCGGGCGGCCTGACCCTCGTCGCCAAGCAGCAGCCGTCGCTGCAGTGGGACCTCGGCAACACCCGCGGCACCGTCGCGGTCCGGATGCCGCTGCACCCCGTCGCCATCGAACTGCTCACCGAGGTCGGCCCCATGGCCCTGTCCTCCGCGAACCTGACCGGCCACGCGGCCCCCGAGGACTGCGACGCCGCGCAGGAGATGCTCGGCGACTCCGTCTCCGTCTACCTCGACGGTGGGCCGACGCCCGGCAACATCCCGTCCTCCATCGTCGACGTCACCGGCAAGATCCCGGTCCTGCTGCGCGAGGGCGCGCTGACCGCGGACGAGCTGCGCAAGGTCGTACCCGACCTCGAGGTGGCGAATTGACAGCCCCTGAGACGGGGCGTGGCATAGGCAACGGGTACGTACGCACGCCGGCCCTCCCCGGCGACACCTTCCGCATCCTCCACGTCAGCACCGGCAATGTGTGCCGCTCGCCGATCACCGAGCGGCTGACCCGGCATGCCCTCGCGGACCGCCTCGGCGCGCCGCTCGCCGGCGGTCTGGTCGTGGAGAGCGCGGGCACCTGGGGCCACGAGGGCGCGCCCATGGAGGCCAATGCGGAAACGGTCCTGGCCGACTTCGGCGCGGACGCCTCCGGCTTCGTGGGCCGCGAGCTCCTCGACGACCACGTCATAAGGGCCGACCTGGTCCTGACCGCGACCCGCGACCACCGCGCGCAGGTCATCTCCATGGGCCACAGCGCGGGCCTGCGCACGTTCACTCTGAAGGAGTTCACGCGGCTCGTGCAGGCCATAGACCCGGCCACGCTCCCGGACCCCGTGGAGTCCGGCGTGGTCGAACGCGCCCGCTCCCTGGTCCGCGCGGCGGCCGCTCTACGCGGGTGGCTGCTCGCCCCCTCGATGGAGGCGGACGAGGTCTACGACCCGTACGGCGCACCTCTCCCGTTCTTCCAGTCGGTGGGCGGCGAAATCAACGAGGCCCTGGACCCGGTCGTGACGGCCCTGACGGGCGTCACTAAATAGCTCCCGCGAGCACCCGCCCCCTCCAACGCCCGAGGGGCTTGATCGGGCCGAGCAAATCAAGCCCCTGCGGCGATTGAGCAGCGGGGTCCGGGGCAGAGCCCCGTGACGTGACGCCGGGCGGCCGCAACCCGGCGGATCTACATTGGAAGGCACCCACCTCCCCAACGCGAGGCCCGGAGCCGACCATGCCGGTGATGACAGAACCCGCCACCACAGCGGAGCTACAGCGGCAAGACCCCGAACTGGCCGAGATCCTCCTCGGGGAGACCGCCCGCCAGGCGGACTCCCTCCAGCTCATCGCCGCGGAGAACTTCACGTCCCCCGCGGTCCTCGCCGCCCTCGGCTCCCCCCTCGCCAACAAGTACGCGGAGGGCTACCCCGGCGCCCGCCACCACGGCGGCTGCGAACTCGTCGACGTCGCCGAACGCCTCGCCATCGACCGCGCGAAGGCCCTTTTCGGCGCCGAACACGTCAACGTGCAGGCGCACAGCGGCTCTTCGGCCGTGCTCGCCGCGTACGCCGTCCTGCTGAAGCCCGGCGACACCGTCCTCGCGATGGGCCTGCCGTCCGGCGGCCACCTCACCCACGGCTCACCGGCCAACTTCTCGGGCCGCTGGTTCGACTTCGTGCCCTACGGCGTCGACGCGGAGAGCGGGCTCATCGACTACGAGCAGGTCCGCGCGGCGGCCCGCGCCCACCGCCCCAAGACGATCGTGTGCGGCTCGATCTCGTACCCCCGGCACATCGACTACGCCGCCTTCCGGGAGATCGCCGACGACGTGGGCGCCCACCTCATCGCCGACGCCGCGCACCCCATCGGCCTGGTCGCCGGGGGAGCGGCCCCGAACCCGGTCCCGTACGCCGACATCGTCTGCGCCACCACGCACAAGGTGCTGCGCGGGCCGCGCGGCGGCATGCTGCTGTGCGGCGCGGAGCTGGCGGACCGCGTCGACCGGGCCGTCTTCCCCTTCACCCAGGGCGGCGCCCAGATGCACACGATCGCCGCGAAGGCCGTCGCGTTCGGCGAGGCGGCCAGGCCGGGCTTCACCGCGTACGCCCATCAGGTCGTCGCCAACGCCCGGCTGCTCGCGAGCGCGCTCGCGGCGGAGGGCCTCGGCGTCACCACCGGCGGCACTGACACCCATCTGCTCACCCTCGACCCGGCCCCGCTCGGCGTCGCGGGCGCTGTCGCGCGCGGCCGACTGGCCTCCGCGGGCATGATCCTCGACACATGCGCGCTGCCTCATGAAGGCGGCCGCGGCCTGCGCCTGGGCACCGCCGCCGTCACCACTCAGGGCATGGGAGAAGGAGAGATGGCCCGCATCGCGGTGCTCCTGTCGGGTGTCGTACGCGATGTTCTCGACGTCCGTACGGTCCGGGAAGAAGTGCGCGAACTGGCCGGAAGATTCCCCCCGTACCCCGCCCAGAACGGGGTAGGCGCCCGGTAAGACACCCCCTGGACCGCACCAGGTACATCTCCGGAACCGTCAGCCGTGCAACCATCGTCGCTACCCGGAAGTCCCCAACCCTAAGCACGCGAAGCTAGGGTGTGGGGCTGAGATGGCCAGCGATATCTGTGGGGAAGCCCGTGCGTGAATACCTGCTGACGCTCTGCATCACGGCCGCGGTGACCTATCTGCTCACAGGCCCGGTGCGGAAGTTCGCGATCGTGGCCGGCGCCATGCCGGAGATCCGTGCGCGTGACGTGCACCGGGAACCCACGCCGCGGCTCGGCGGTATCGCCATGTTCTTCGGTCTGTGCGCGGGTCTGCTCGTCGCCGATCACCTGACCAACCTGGACAAGGTCTTCGAGTCCTCGAACGAACCGCGGGCGCTGCTCTCGGGAGCGGCCCTCATCTGGCTGATCGGCGTCCTGGACGACAAGTTCGAGATCGACGCCCTGATCAAGCTAGGCGGCCAGATGATCGCCGCGGGCGTGATGGTCATGCAGGGCCTGACGATCCTGTGGCTGCCGATCCCGGGTGTCGGGACGGTGTCCCTCACCCAGTGGCAGGGCACGCTGCTCACGGTCGCGCTGGTCGTGATCACCATCAACGCCGTGAACTTCGTCGACGGCCTCGATGGCCTCGCGGCGGGCATGGTGTGCATCGCCGCCTGCGCGTTCTTCCTGTACGCGTACCGGATCTGGTACGGCTACGGCATCGAGTCCGCGGCCCCGGCCACGCTGTTCGCGGCGATCCTGATGGGCATGTGTCTCGGCTTCCTGCCGCACAACATTCATCCGGCGAGAATCTTCATGGGCGACTCGGGCTCCATGCTCATCGGCCTGGTCCTGGCGGCCGGCGCGATCTCCATCACAGGGCAGGTCGACCCGGACGCGCTCAGGCTCAACCTGGGCGGCTCCACGCGGGACACCACGCACGCGATGCTCCCGGTCTTCATTCCGCTGCTGATGCCGCTGACGATCATCGCGATCCCGTTCGCCGACCTCGTCCTCGCGATCGTGCGCCGCACCTGGAACGGGCAGTCGCCGTTCGCCGCGGACCGCGGGCACCTGCACCACCGGCTCCTGGAGATCGGCCACTCGCACTCCCGCGCGGTGCTGATCATGTACTTCTGGTCGGGGCTCATCGCCTTCGGCGCGGTCGCCTACTCGGTGCACTCCGCGTCCGGGATGTGGGTCATGCTCACCATCGTCGCGCTGAGCTTCGTCGGCCTCGTCATGCTGCTGCTGCCGCGCTTCACGCCGCACGCGCCGCGCTGGGCCCAGCACTTGGTGCCGCCGCGCTACCGGCGGCCGCTCGGGGCGAGCGAGGCCCCGGAGGGGGAGCAGCCGGCCGAGGGCGCCGAGGGCGAACCGGACCGCAGCAGGATCCCCGCGGGTGTCAACGGGGCGACGGCGATCGGCGCCCGTTCGCGCTTCACGGATCGGCGTAAGGCCGGAACGTCACGTTGACCGTGACGATCACGGTGCCCGAAATGAGCCCAATACCAGACATGTTGACCCTGTGCGTGCACAGACGCGCAGGATCCCCCTCACGTGTGACGGTTGGCACACCTTCTAGGTAAAGACCGCATCAAATAGTTTGTGATACCGTTCACGAAGCCGGGGAAGGACCGAAAGGCCGTAGTGCGACGGTCATTTGGCCCGAATCGGACTGCTGAATCCCCGGACTACGCTCGTCCATGACGACACACGCCCCACACCAGTAAGCGGAGTTGCCGCCATGCCGTCCAATGACGCACGGACCCTTCTTCAAGCCGTTGTACCCACCGCCGTCGCAGGTTTGATTGCCGCGGTGATCAGTGGTGTGGTTGCGGGGGGCAAGGGGGCCATCGGTGCGCTGGTCGGTGCTCTTGTGGTGATCGTGTTCATGGGCCTCGGGCAGGTCGTGCTGATCCGCACGGCAAAATCGCTTCCGCAGCTGTTCCAGGCGATGGGGCTGATGCTCTACGTTGCCCAGCTGCTGTTGCTCTTGATCTTCGTGGCCATTTTCAAGGACACGACTCTCTTCAATCCCAAGGCCTTTGCCATCGCGCTGGTCGTTTCGACCGTGGTGTGGATGACAGCCCAGGCCCGAGCTCACATGAAGGCCAAGATCTTCTACATCGATCCCGAGTCGGCGCCCGGATCCAAGGGGTCCGGAACCAGCGAAAGGGACGAGAAGACCGGGTCGTCGTCGTGAGAGGTAGGGCCGGGATAAACGCCCATTCGTCGGGCTGCTATCGTCCGGTGCCAACTGCGGCATCGCCGGCGCGGGCACGAGAGCTGACGCCTGCACGATCGCGAGGCTCCATGCCTGCCCGCCGCCCCCACGCCCGAAACACCAGACCGGTGCCGATCCGCGGCTGCGCGCCGCACCGACACAACGAGGTTGCCGTACTTATGCGTCACGCCGAAGGAGCCCGCGGTGAGTGCTGACACGACCCAGCTCGCCTTTGACTGGAGCTGTCGGATCATGTCCGACAACGGATGCGGCTTCCCGGCGCCGGGCCTGCACTCCTTCCTGTTCGAACCGATCGCCGACTTCGGCTGGTTCTACTTCAACAAGGTGATGCTGCTCGCTCTGCTCACCACGATCGTCATCTGCTGGTTCTTCTACGCCGCGTTCGGCCGTTCCAAGGTCGTCCCCGGCAAGATCCAGATGATCGGTGAGGCCGGCTACGACTTCGTCCGCCGCAACGTCGTCTACGAGACGCTGGGCAAGAAGGAGGGCGAGAAGTACGTACCGATCATGGTCTCGCTGTTCTTCTTCATCTGGATCATGAACGTCTGGTCGGTCATCCCGCTCGCCCAGTTCCCGGTCGGCTCGGTCATCGCCTACCCGATCGTCCTCGCGGCGATCGTGTACCTGATCTGGGTGCCGCTCACCTTCAAGCGCCATGGGTTCGTAGGCGGCTGGAAGAACGTCACCGGTTACGACGCGTCGCTCGGCCCCGTCAAGTGGCTCGTCTCGGGCATCGAGTTCTTCTCGAACCTGCTGGTCCGCCCGTTCACGCACGCGGTCCGACTCTTCGCGAACATGTTCGCGGGTCACCTCATGCTGGTGATGTTCACCGTCGCCTCTTGGTACCTGCTGAACAGTTGGATGATCCCGGCCGCCGGTGTCTCCTTCGTCATGACGATGGCGATGATCCTCTTCGAGCTTTTCGTGCAGGCCGTCCAGGCATACGTCTTCGTGCTCCTGGCCTGCTCGTACATTCAGGGCGCTCTCGCCGAGCAGCACTGAGCCCCACCCGTCCAACCACCCCAGGTCGTCCGGTGGACAACCCCCACCGGTTCGTAAAGAAAAGGAAGTAACGGCATGTCCGCGTCCATCGAACTCGCCGCTGGCGTCTCCGGCTCCCTCGGTTCCATCGGTTACGGTCTCGCCGCGATCGGCCCCGGCATCGGCGTCGGCATCGTCTTCGGCAACGGCACCCAGGCCCTGGCCCGCCAGCCCGAGGCCGCCGGCCTGATCCGCGCCAACCAGATCCTCGGCTTCGCCTTCTGTGAGGCGCTCGCCCTCATCGGCATCGTCATGCCGTTCGTGTTCGGTATCTGAGTTTCCATACCTGACACGTTTCGACGAAAGGCACTGATGTGATCGCCAACCTGGTTGCACTCGCGGCCGAGGAGGAGCAGAGCCCGCTCGTCCCGCCCGGTCCCGAGCTGCTCATTGGCACCCTTGCCTTCGCCATCGTCTTCTTCGTCTTCGCCAAGAAGCTCCTTCCGCGCATCAACAAGACGCTGGAAGAGCGCCACGCGCAGATCGAAGGTGGCATCGAGAAGGCTGAGGCCCTCCAGACCGAGGCCCAGAGCGTGCTCGAGCAGTACAAGGCTCAGCTCGCCGAGGCCCGGCACGAGGCCGCGCGGCTGCGCCAGGAGGCGCAGGAGCAGGGTGCCTCGCTCATCGCCGAGATGCGTGCGGAAGGCCAGCGGCAGCGTGAGGAAATCATCGCCGCCGGTCACTCGCAGATCGAGGCCGACCGCAAGGCCGCCGCTCAGGCGCTGCGTCAGGACGTGGGCCTGCTGGCCACCGACCTGGCCGGCAAGCTGGTCGGCGAGTCCCTCGAGGACTCCGCCCGGCAGTCGCGCACGATCGACCGCTTCCTCGACGAGCTCGAAGAGAAGGCAGAGGCTGCACGATGACCGCCCACGGAGCGAGCCGCGAGGCACTGGCCGCCGCGCGTGAGCGTCTGGACGCGCTGACCGACAGCACGTCGGTCGACGCCAAGGCGCTCGCCGGCGACCTGGCCTCGGTGACCGCGCTGCTCGACCGCGAGGTCAGCCTGCGGCGGGTCCTGACCGACCCGGCGCAGGCCGGCGAGGCCAAGGCCGAGCTCGCGAGCCGCCTGCTCGGCGGCCAGATCAGCGGCGAGGCCGCCGACCTGGTGTCGGGCCTGGTCCGCTCCCGGTGGTCGGCCTCCCGCGACCTGGTCGACTCCCTGGAGGAGCTGGCCAACACCGCGGACCTGACCGCGGCGCAGAAGAACGGTGACCTCGACGACGTCGAGGACGAGCTGTTCCGGTTCGACCGGATCGTCTCCTCCAACACCGAGCTGCGCGCCGCGCTCACCGACAAGTCGGCCTCGGCCTCGGCCAAGGCCGAGCTCGTGAAGCGGCTGCTCGACGGTCGGGCCAAGCCCACCACCGAGCGGATCGTCGCGCGTCTTGTGACCGCGCCGCGTGGACGTAGCCTGGAAGCGGGACTCGAGTCCCTCTCCAAGCTCGCCGCGGAGCGTCGCGAGCGCATGGTGGCGGTCGTCACCACGGCGGTCCCGCTGAGCGACGCGCAGAAGCGGCGCCTGGGTGCGTCCCTCGCGAAGCTCTACGGCCGCGAGATGCACCTGAACCTGGACGTGGACCCCGAGGTCCTCGGCGGGATCAAGGTGCAGGTGGGTGACGAGGTCATCAACGGCTCCATCGCGGACCGCATCGAGGAGGCCGGCCGCCGCATGGCGAGCTGACCGCAACAAGCTCAACACGTACGACTACGGCCCTAGTTGGGCCGTGCAGAGGATTCCTGGGGGCTGACCCCAGACCCCCCAAGAACACTTCGGGCCCAACAAGGAGAGCAGGGAACCCAGATGGCGGAGCTCACGATCCGGCCGGAGGAGATCCGGGACGCGCTGGAGAACTTTGTCCAGGCGTACAAGCCGGACGCGGCCTCGCGCGAGGAGGTCGGTACGGTCACCCTTGCCGGCGACGGCATCGCGAAGGTCGAGGGTCTCCCCTCGGCCATGGCCAACGAACTGCTGAAGTTCGAGGACGGCACGCTCGGCCTCGCGCTCAACCTGGAAGAGCGCGAGATCGGCGCCATCGTCCTCGGTGAGTTCAGCGGCGTCGAGGAGGGCCAGCCGGTCACGCGTACCGGTGAGGTCCTGTCCGTCGGTGTCGGCGAGGGCTACCTCGGCCGCGTCGTCGACCCGCTCGGCAACCCGGTCGACGGTCTCGGCGAGATCGAGACCAACGGTCGTCGCGCCCTTGAGCTGCAGGCCCCCACGGTCATGCAGCGCAAGTCGGTGCACGAGCCGATGGAGACCGGCTACAAGGCCGTCGACGCGATGACCCCCGTCGGCCGTGGTCAGCGTCAGCTGATCATTGGTGACCGCCAGACCGGCAAGACCGCCCTGGCCGTCGACACGATCATCAACCAGCGCGACAACTGGCGCACCGGGGACCCGAACAAGCAGGTCCGCTGCGTCTACGTCGCGATCGGTCAGAAGGGCTCCACCATCGCCTCCGTGCGCGGTGCCCTCGAAGAGGCCGGCGCGCTGGAGTACACGACCATCGTCGCCGCCCCGGCGTCCGACCCGGCCGGCTTCAAGTACCTGGCGCCGTACACCGGCTCGGCCATCGGCCAGCAGTGGATGTACGAGGGCAAGCACGTCCTCATCATCTTCGACGACCTCTCGAAGCAGGCCGACGCCTACCGCGCCGTGTCCCTGCTGCTCCGCCGCCCGCCGGGGCGCGAGGCCTACCCGGGTGACGTCTTCTACGTGCACTCCCGTCTGCTCGAGCGCTGCGCGAAGCTCTCGGACGAGATGGGCGCCGGCTCGATGACGGGTCTCCCGATCGTCGAGACGAAGGCGAACGACGTGTCGGCGTTCATTCCGACCAACGTCATCTCCATCACCGACGGCCAGTGCTTCCTGGAGTCCGACCTGTTCAACGCCGGCCAGCGTCCGGCCCTGAACGTCGGTATCTCGGTCTCCCGTGTGGGTGGTTCCGCCCAGCACAAGGCCATGAAGCAGGTCTCCGGCCGGCTCCGTCTCGACCTGGCCCAGTACCGCGAGCTGGAGGCGTTCGCCGCCTTCGGTTCCGACCTGGACGCCGCGTCGAAGTCGCAGCTGGAGCGCGGTCAGCGTCTGGTCGAGCTGCTGAAGCAGGCTCAGTACCAGCCGATGGCCACCGAGGACCAGGTCGTCTCCGTCTGGGCCGGTACCAACGGCAAGATGGACGAGGTGCCGGTCTCCGACATCCGCCGCTTCGAGAAGGAGCTCCTCGAGCACCTGCACCGCAAGGAGCAGGGCCTGATGACCTCCATCAAGGAGGGCGGGAAGATGTCGAACGACACCATCCAGGCCATCGACGACGCCGTCGCCGAGTTCAAGAAGCAGTTCGAGACCTCGGACGGGAAGCTTCTCGGCGAGGACGCTCCGGCCGCCGCCGGTAAGTGACGACGGAAGGGACCTGACTCATGGGAGCCCAGCTCCGGGTCTACAAGCGTCGCATCCGATCCGTCACCGCGACCAAGAAGATCACCAAGGCGATGGAGATGATCGCCGCCTCGCGTGTCGTCAAGGCACAGCGCAAGGTGGCGGCCTCCACGCCCTACGCGACCGAGCTCACGCGCGCGGTCACGGCGGTGGGGACGGGGTCGACCACAAAGCACCCGCTGACGACCGAGCCCGAGACGGCGACCCGCTCCGCGGTGCTGCTGCTCACGAGCGACCGCGGTCTGGCCGGTGCCTTCAACTCGAACGCGATCAAGGCCGCGGAGCAGCTCACCGAGCGGCTCCAGGCCGAGGGCAAGGAGGTCGACACGTACATCGTCGGCCGCCGTGGCCTCGCCCACTACAACTTCCGCGAGCGCAAGGTCGTGGAGTCGTGGGCGGGCTTCACCGACGAGCCCACGTACGCGGACGCCAAGAAGGTCGCGGCCCCGCTGATCGAGGCGATCGAGCAGGAGACGGCCGAGGGCGGCGTGGACGAGCTCCACATCGTCTACACCGAGTTCGTCTCGATGATGACGCAGACGGCCGTCGACGGCCGTCTGCTGCCCCTCAGCCTCGAGGAAGTGGCGGAGGAGTCGAAGGCGTCCGGCAAGGGCGACGAGATCCTTCCGCTGTACGACTTCGAGCCGTCGGCGGAGGACGTCCTCGACGCCCTGCTGCCGCGCTACGTCGAGAGCCGGATCTACAACGCGCTGCTCCAGTCGGCTGCCTCCAAGCACGCCGCCACGCGCCGCGCGATGAAGTCGGCGACCGACAACGCGGGAGACCTGATCAATAACCTCTCGCGACTTGCCAACGCGGCCCGCCAGGCCGAAATCACCCAGGAAATCAGCGAGATCGTCGGTGGCGCCAGCGCCCTGGCCGACGCGAACGCGGGGAGTGACAAGTAATGACGACCACTGTTGAGACCGCGACGGCCACGGGCCGCGTCGCCCGGGTCATCGGCCCGGTCGTCGACGTGGAGTTCCCCGTCGACGCGATGCCGGACATCTACAACGCCCTGCACGTCGAGGTCAACGACCCGGCCAAGGACGGCGAGAAGAAGACCCTGACGCTCGAGGTCGCCCAGCACCTCGGTGACGGCCTGGTCCGCGCCATCTCCATGCAGCCCACCGACGGCCTGGTCCGCCAGGCCCCGGTCGTGAACACCGGCGCCTCCATCACGGTGCCCGTCGGCGACTTCACCAAGGGCAAGGTGTTCAACACCCTCGGCGAGGTCCTGAACGTCGACGAGCAGTACACGGGCGAGCGCTGGGGCATCCACCGCAAGGCTCCGAACTTCGACGAGCTCGAGTCGAAGACCGAGATGTTCGAGACCGGCATCAAGGTCGTCGACCTTCTCACCCCGTACGTCAAGGGTGGAAAGATCGGCCTGTTCGGTGGTGCCGGCGTCGGCAAGACGGTGCTCATCCAGGAGATGATCTACCGCGTCGCCAACAACCACGACGGTGTCTCCGTGTTCGCCGGTGTCGGCGAGCGCACCCGTGAGGGCAACGACCTCATCGAGGAGATGGCCGAGTCCGGCGTCATCGACAAGACCGCGCTGGTCTTCGGTCAGATGGACGAGCCGCCGGGCACCCGTCTGCGCGTGGCCCTCGCGGGTCTGACGATGGCGGAGTACTTCCGCGACGTCCAGAAGCAGGATGTTCTCTTCTTCATCGACAACATCTTCCGCTTCACGCAGGCCGGTTCCGAGGTCTCCACGCTGCTCGGCCGTATGCCGTCCGCCGTGGGTTACCAGCCGAACCTCGCCGACGAGATGGGCCTCCTCCAGGAGCGCATCACCTCGACGCGTGGTCACTCGATCACGTCCATGCAGGCCATTTACGTGCCCGCGGACGACCTGACCGACCCGGCCCCGGCGACGACCTTCGCCCACCTCGACGCGACGACGGTGCTTTCCCGTCCGATCTCCGAGAAGGGCATCTACCCGGCCGTGGACCCGCTGGACTCCACGTCCCGCATCCTGGACCCCCGCTACATCGCGGCGGACCACTACAACACGGCCATGCGCGTCAAGACGGTGCTGCAGAAGTACAAGGACCTCCAGGACATCATCGCGATCCTCGGTATCGACGAGCTCGGCGAGGAGGACAAGCTCACCGTCCACCGCGCCCGTCGCGTGGAGCGCTTCCTGTCCCAGAACACCCACGTCGCCAAGCAGTTCACCGGCGTCGACGGGTCGGACGTCCCGCTGGACGAGTCGATCACCGCGTTCAACGCGATCATCGACGGTGAGTACGACCACTTCCCGGAGCAGGCGTTCTTCCTGTGCGGTGGCATTGAGGACCTCAAGGCCAACGCCAAGGAGCTCGGCGTCTCCTGAGCCCCGTGCTCGTAGGGAGGGTCGGGGGCATGTCCCGACCCTCCCGTCACGCCCACTAGACTTTGAACCGACACCCGGCAGCGAGTGCCGCCGGGTGGTGACCCGAGGAGCCCACCTTGGCTGCTGAGCTGCACGTCGAGCTCGTCGCCGCGGACCGCAGTGTCTGGTCCGGCGAGGCCACCCTGGTCGTCGCGCGTACCACGTCCGGCGACATCGGCGTCATGCCCGGTCACCAGCCGCTGCTCGGTGTGCTGGAGTCGGGACCCGTGACGATCCGTACGACGGACGGGGGAACGATCGTGGCGGCTGTCCACGGCGGTTTCATCTCGTTCGCCGACAACAAGCTGTCCCTGCTGGCCGAGATCGCCGAGCTTTCGGACGAGATCGACGCCCAGCGGGCGGAGCGGGCGCTGGAGCGCGCGAAGTCGGACGCGGACGCGTCCGCCGAGCGTCGCGCCGACGTGCGACTCCGTACGGTGGCGGCGCGCTGAATCCAGCGAGCCACATGATGTACCTCAGCCGCGGCCCAGGCCGGAGATAATCTCCGGACCGGGTCGCGGCTGAGGCGATCTACAACTGTTTTGCTGTTCCGTTATCGGTCGAGAAGCGAGGAGGTCGGTGCAGATGGTCCTCGTTCTCGTGCTGTGCGTAGTCGCGGTCGTCGTACTCGTGGTGGTGGGGCTTGTCGCCTTCGGGGTGCGGCGGCGGCTCATCCAGCGGTCCGGCGGTACGTTCGACTGTTCGCTGCGGTGGGACGCTCCGGCGCCCGATGCGGCGGATGCCTCCGGCAAAGGGTGGGGGTACGGGATCGCCCGCTACAACGGGGACCGGGTCGAGTGGTTCCGGGTCTTCTCGTATGCGCCGCGGCCCAAGCGGATTCTGGAGCGGGCGGCGATCGAGGTCACCGGGCGGCGGGCGCCCGAGGGCGAGGAGGAGCTCGCGCTTCTCTCGGACGCGGTCGTCCTCGCGTGTACGCATCGCGGTACGCGTCTCGAGCTGGCCATGAGCGAGGACGCGCTGACCGGTTTCCTCGCGTGGCTGGAGGCGGCACCTCCCGGCCAGCGGGTCAACGTGGCGTAGCGCCTCGGGGCTCCAAAATTGGAGCCCGTCCGGCGATTGAGAACAGTCTTGTGAGCCGGTTCGGGTGCACCCTTCCAGCCGTCCGGCGTCTGAGGGACTTCGGGAAGGGGCGGGGTGGGGGAATGGCATGGAGAAGCCGGGCCGCGGGGGGCGTTCCCGGGGCCCGGCTTCGGTCTGTGGAGGGCTACTTCAGGCCGGAGTTGATGGCCGTCACCAGTTCGCCGTTGGACGTGTCGCCCGAGAACTCCCAGAAGAACGCGCCGCCCAGACCCTGCGACTTGGCCCAGCTCATCTTCGAGCCGATCGTCGCCGGGGTGTCGTACGACCACCAGTCCGAGCCGCAGTGCGCGTACGCGGTCCCGGCCACCGTCCCGTTCGACGGGCACTTGGTCTTGAGGACCTTGTAGTCCTCGATCCCCTGCTCGTACGTGCCGGCGGCAGGCCCCGTCGCCGTACCGCCCGGCTCCTTCTGCGTCACACCGGTCCAGCCGCGGCCGTAGAAGCCGATGCCGAGCAGGAGCTTCGAGGCCGGTACGCCCTGTGCCTTCAACTTGGCGATGGCGTCGGCCGAGTTGAAGCCCTGCTGCGGGATGCCGGAGTACGAGGTGAGCGGGGAGTGCGGGGCCGTCGGGCCCTTCGCGTCCCAGGCGCCGAAGAAGTCGTACGTCATGACGTTGTACCAGTCGAGGGACTGGCCGGCGCCCGCGTAGTCGTTCTTCTCGATCTTGCCGCCGGAGGAGGCGTCGGCCGTGATGGCCGCCGTGACCAGGTTGCTGTTGCCGAACTTCGAACGCAGTGCCGTCGTCAGCTTCTTGAGCGCGTCCTGCCCGGACGTGTCACAGCTCAGACCGCACGCGTTCGGGTACTCCCAGTCGATGTCGATGCCGTCGAAGACATCGGCCCAGCGCGGGTCCTCGACCAGCTTGTAGCAGGAGTCGGCGAACGCGGCCGGGTTCTTCGCGGCCTCACCGAAGCCGCCGGACCAGGTCCAGCCGCCGAAGGACCAGAGGATCTTGAGGTTCGGGTGCTTGGCCTTCAGCTGACGCAACTGGTTGAAGGCGCCGCGCAGCGGCTGGTCCCAGGTGTCGGCCTGTCCGGAGACGGAGTTGGCGGCCGTGTACGCCATGTCCGTGTCGGCGTAGGAGTCGCCCATGGTGCACTTGCCGCCCTGGACGTTGCCGAAGGCGTAGTTGATGTGCGTGACCTTGGCGGCCGAGCCGGAGGTCTCCAGGTTCTTCGGGTAGTACTGGCGGCCGTAGACGCCCCAGTCGGTGAAGTAGCCCAGGTTCTTCTTGCCGCCGGTGCCCGGGTCCGTGCCGCCGCCCGTTGTGTGCACCTTGACGGAGCCGGAGACCGGGCCCGTCTGGTCGGCGGTGTCGCGCGCCTGCACCGTGTACGAGTAGTCGGTGCCGGCGCTCAGGCCCGTGTCGGTGTACGAAGTGCCGGTCACCGTGGCGACCTTGGCGCCGTCGCGCAGCACGTCGTAGTTCTTGACGCCCTTGTCGTCGGTGGCGGCCGACCAGGACAGCTTGGCGGAGGTGTCGGTGACGCCGGAGGCGGTCGGGGTGCCGGGCGCGGAGGGTGCCGCGTCGCCGGGCACGTCGCCGCCGTCGCAGGAGGCGCCGTTGAGCTTGCAGCCCGTGGGGGCGCCGGAGCCGGTGCCGTTGAAGCCGAAGGAGACCGAGGCGCCGGGGGCGATCGACCCGTTCCAGGAGAGGTTCTTGGCGGTCCAGTGGTCGGCCGAGTTGGTGACGCTCGCGTCCCAGGCCGAGGTCACCTTCGTACCGGAGGGGAAGTCCCACTCGACGTTCCACGAATTCACGGTCGTGGTCCCGGAGTTCTTGATCGTCCACTTGCCCTCGAAGCCGTTGCCCCAGTCCTGGGTCTTGGCGTACGTGGCGGTGACGGTGGTGGCCTCGGCGGCGGCGTGGGAGGGGGTGGCGAGGCCGACGAGGGCGGCGGCGGGCAGGACGAGGGTCGCGAGTGCCGCGGTCGTTCTGTGCCGAAGTCGCTGTCTGGGTACGTCAGTCGGGTGCATCGGGTGCTCCTCGGGAGGTCCGGGGTTCGTCTTGGGGGTGGAACCCTGCGACGCCCATGAGCACCGGAGTGGGGGGTGTGCTCACCGCAGTGCGGCGAGAATAGAAAGGTCTGGACCAGCGGTCAAGGTCTAAACCAATCACGGCTTTCGGCCAACTTCCCGCGCCAGCACGGCCGCCTGCACCCGGCTGCGCAGGTTCAACTTGCCGAGCAGGCGGCTGACATGGGTCTTCACCGTGGCCTCCGCCATGTCGAGCC
The DNA here is from genome assembly GCF_044453445.1 of Streptomyces sp. NPDC051684. Taxonomy (NCBI): domain Bacteria; kingdom Bacillati; phylum Actinomycetota; class Actinomycetes; order Kitasatosporales; family Streptomycetaceae; genus Streptomyces; species Streptomyces sp. NPDC051684. The sequence goes on from NZ_JBITCS010000009.1 coordinate 173,932, forward strand.
GGTCCGCGATCTCCGCGTTGGACAGGCCTTCGCCCAGCCGGTCGAGCACCTCCCGCTCCCGGCGCGTGAGCGTCTCCAACTCCGTTGGAAGATTGGTCGGTTCAACCTCGGAGGGCCGCGCGAACTCGGCGATCAGGCGGCGGGTGACCGCCGGCGCGATCAGGCCCTCGCCCCGGGCGACCGCGCGGACGGCCTCCAGGAGGTCCCGCGCGTCGGTGTTCTTGAGCAGGAACCCGGCCGCCCCCGCGCGCAGCGCCCCGAACACGTACGCGTCGACGTCGAAGGTGGTCAGGACCAGCACGTCCGCGAGCCCCTCCTCGACGACCGCGCGGGTGGCCGACACGCCGTCGAGGCGCGGCATCTGCACGTCCATCAGGACCAGCTCGGGCCGCAGCTCCCGGGCCAGCTCCAGGGCGCGCTCGCCGTCCTCCGCCTCGCCGACGACCTCGATGTCGGGCGCGCTGTTCAGGATCAGCACGAGCCCGGCCCGTACGGCGGACTGGTCCTCGGCGACGAGTACGCGGATCACGTGGGGTCTCCTCCTTCGGTGTGCAGCGGCAGGGCGGCGTGCACCCGCCACGTGCCGCCGTCCTGCGGACCGGCCTCCTGCGGACCGGCCTCGAACGTGCCGCCCAGCAGCGCCGCCCGCTCCCGCATCCCGACGAGCCCGGCCCCGGAACCCGGCGCGCGGGGCCCGCCCCGGTCGCCGTGCGGGCTGTCGACCCGCACCTCGATCCGCTCCCGCGAGCGGTCGACGGCCACCGTGACGCGGCCGGGCCCCGCGTGCTTGAGCGCGTTCGTGAGGGACTCCTGGACGATGCGGTAGGCGGCGAGCTCGACCGGCGCGGGCAGCCCGGTGACGGCGCCCGACACGGCCAGCCGGACGTCGAGGCCGTTCGTGCGGGACTGCTCGACGAGGGCGCCGAGGCCCGCGAGGGTGGGCGCGGCGGCCGGCTCCTCGTCCTCGCCCGCGTCCCGCAGGATGCCGATGAGGCGGCGCATCTCGGCAAGGCCCTCGACGCTGTTCTCGCGGATCGTCGTCAGCGCCTCGCGGGTGGTGTCCTGATCGTCGAGGGACAGCGCGGCCGTCGAGTGGATCGCGATCGCCGACAGGTGGTTCGCCACCATGTCGTGCAGCTCGCGGGCCATCCGGGCGCGCTCCGCGGTCACCGCCTGCGCCCGGTCCATCTCGGCGAGCAGCGCCGTCTGCTCCGCCCGCAGCCGCTCGGCCTGCGCCGCCTCGCGATGGCCGCGGACCAGCAGTCCGGTGGCGGCGGGGCCGAACGAGACGAGCCCGGTCGCGACACCGATCAGGATCGCCTCCGGCTGCCGCAGCCAGGCGACGAAGCCGAGCGTGACGGCGACCGTCACCAGGCCGGTGCTGACCGGGAGGCGGCGGGCCGCGGCCGGGGTCCCGTACAGCGCGGCCGCGTACATCAGGTCCGTGTACATGAGCACCGTCGCCAGGCTGCCCCGGGTGAACTGGTCGGCGATCAGCACGAGCGTGCCGGCGACGACGGCGAACCGGGGGCGGGTGCGGCGCAGCAGTTCCAGCGCCGCCATCGCGACGAGCGGCACGAGCAGCCACGAACCGTCGAAGAGACGTCCCGTGTTCATGCCGAGCCCGAAGCCCCACAGCGCGAGACCGCCGAGCAGCCCGCCGACGGCGATGCGCACGTCGTCACGGTGCGGGCGGGGGAGAGCGGCGGCCTGCATGACTCCATCCAACACGGCCGGGGCGGTCCTGCCATGGTGCGGCGGGACGAGCCGCGTCTTCGCGGCACTACATCGAAGGATGCAGTCCCACTTCGTCATGTACGACGACGATCACGCGCCGCGCGGCAGGGAGCCTGAAAGCAGGGGAACGAGAGGAGCCCGTCGTGATCGTCACGCTGATCATCGTCTGCGAGGTCGGCTTCTGGGTGCTGCTCGCCGCCGGTCTGGCCCTGCGCTACTGGGCGAGGATGCCGCGCGCGAGTGTGGCCGTGCTGCTGTGCGAGCCGCTCCTCGAAGTGCTGCTGCTCGTCGTCACGGCCATCGACCTCAAGAACGGCGCCGAACCCGACTGGAAGCACGGCCTGGCCGCCGTCTACATCGGCTACTCGATCGCGCTGGGCCACTACACGATCACGTGGGTCGACGTCCGCGTCGCCCACCGCTTCGCGGGCGGCCCGCCGCCGTCGACCCCCAAGTACGGGGTGCCGCGCGCGGTCCACGAGTGGAAGCTGGCCGCCCGCTGGATCCTCGCCGCGCTCATCGCGATGGGCCTGTTGCAGGGCGCGATCTGGTACGTGGGCCCCGACGGGGCCACCGATTCGCTCGCCCAGTGGCAGCAGCGCATGCTCTTCCTGATCGCGCTCAACGTGATCATCGCGGTGAGCTACACGGTGTTCCCGAAGAAAGCCCCGGCGGTACCGGCGAGCAAGGGCTAGCGCTCGCCTCCGGGCACCCACAGCACGTCCCCGACCTCCTTGTTCGCGATCCTCGCGAGGATGAACAGGAGGTCGGAGAGGCGGTTCAGGTAGGTCGCCGTCAGCGGGTTCATCGACTCGCCGTGGACCTCCATCGCGGCCCACGTCGAGCGCTCCGCCCGGCGGACGACCGTGCACGCCTGGTGCAGGAGCGCGGCGCCCGCGGTGCCGCCGGGCAGGATGAAGGAGCGGAGCTTCTCCAGCTGCTCGTTGAAGTGGTCGCAGTCCGCCTCCAGCTTGTCGATGTAGAACTGCTCGACGCGCAGCGGCGGGAACTCGGGGTTCTCGACGACGGGCGTCGACAGGTCGGCGCCGACGTCGAAGAGGTCGTTCTGGACGCGGGTGAGCACCTTCACGACCCCCTCCTGCAGGCCGCCGAGGGCGATCGCCGTGCCGATCACGGCGTTCGCCTCGTTGGCGTCCGCGTACGCCGAGATCCGCAGATCGGTCTTGGCGGTGCGGCTCATGTCGCCGAGGGCGGTGCTGCCCTTGTCTCCGGTACGGGTGTAGATGCGCGTCAGATTGACCATGCGACCAGCCTAGTTACGCGGCGGCCCGCCGGAAGCCGCGTGTGCCGACCGTCACGGCGAGCGCCGCGAAGCCGAGCGCGACCAGCACCCCGTAGAGCATGTTCGCGGTCGCGTAGTGGCCGACGTACGCGTCCCGCATCGCGTCCACGAGATAGCGCAGCGGCATCACGTGCGAGAGCGCGTCCAGCCAGCCGGGCGCGAGCGCCATCGGCAGCATCAGGCCCGAGAGCAGCATCGACGGCATGGTGACCGCGTTGATGACGGGCCCGAACTCCTGCGGCGTACGGGCCTTGAAGGCGAGCGCGTACGACAGGGAGGCGAGGGACACCGTCAGCAGGGCCACGAAGGCGAAGCCGATCAGGATCCCGCCGAGCGGCGCCCGCAGGCCCATCGCGAGCGCGGCGAGTACGAGCAGCACGGCCTGGAAGAGGAACAGCGCGGTGTCCCGCAGGACGCGGCCGAGCAGCAGCGCGAGCCGGCTGACCGGTGTCACCCGCATCCGCTCCACGACGCCGCAGTTCTTCTCGATGATGATCCCGAAGCCGCAGAACGCGGCCCCGAAGAGGCCGAGTTGGAGCAGCAGGCCAGGGACCAGGATCTGCCAGGAGCTGCCGCCGGTGCCGAGCGGCAGCTCGGTGAGCAGCGGGCCGAAGAAGAGCAGGTACAGCAGCGGCATGAGGATGCCGAAGAGCATCTGGAAGCGGGAGGAGAGGGTCTGCCGGGCGTAGCGCCCGAAGATCAGGGCGGTGTCCGATGCCAGGGTCTTCATCGCGCTCACACCGCCACCGGGGTCGTGTCCACCGGCGCCGGGCCGCGCCCGGTGATGGCCAGGAACGTGTCCTGGAGCGTCGCGTCGATCGACCCGCCGTGCGCCAGCTTGAGCGCGCTCGGGGTGCCCTCGGCCGCCACGACTCCCTTGTCCACCACGACGATCCGCTCCGCGAGCGCGTCCGCCTCGTCCAGGTAGTGCGTGGTCAGGATGACGGTCGTGCCGTGCTCGGTGCGCAGCCTGCGGACCAGGTCCCACAGGTCGGCGCGGCTGCCCGGGTCGAGGCCGGTCGTCGGCTCGTCGAGGAAGAGCACCTCGGGGCGGTGCACGAGCCCCATCGCGATGTCGAGGCGGCGCCGCTGCCCGCCGGAGAGCGCGGCGGTCCTGCGAGCCATCAGGTCCGAGAGACCGAGGTCCGCCGCCAGCTCCTCGGCCCGCTCACCCGCCTGAGACTTCGTCAGGCGGTAGAGGCGGCCCTGCGTGACCAGCTCCTCGCGTACGGAGATGTTCGGGTCGACGCCACCGGACTGGGCGACGTAGCCCACCGCGCGCCGCACCCCGGCCGGGTCGCCCGCCAGGTCGTGGCCCGCGACGGTCGCCGCGCCACCGGTCGGCGCGAGCAGCGTCGTGAGCATCCGCAGGGTGGTCGTCTTGCCCGCGCCGTTGGGGCCGAGGAGGCCGAGGATCTCGCCCGGCTCGACGCGCAGGTCGATGCCGCGGACCGCCTCGACGGGGCCGTGCTTGGTGGTGAAGGTCCGGGCGAGCCCGGACGCGCTGATGACTGCCATGTGGGCCAGAAAAACAGAGTCACTGAAATTTTGCAACGTCCCCAAAATTTCAGCGAGGTCAGCGAACCCGTAGGATCGGCGCATGGCAGAAGGGCTCAGGGAGCGGAAGAAGCGGCAGACCAGGCAGTACATCTCGGACGTGGCGACCGGCCTGTTCCTGGAGCGTGGCTTCGACGCGGTGACCGTCGCGGAGATCGCGGACGCGGCGAACGTCTCCGTGAACACGGTCTACAACTACTTCCCGGCCAAGGAGGACCTCTTCCTCGACCGCTCCAAGGGCGTTGTCGACCGCATGTCGCGGTGGGTGCGCGCCCGCGACCCGGGGGAGTCCGCCGCCACCGCCGTGCTGCGCGAGCTGCGCGAGGAGATCGAGTCCGTCTCGCCGCGCGTCGGACTCATGGACGGCTACAGCGACTTCATGCGCGTCGTGCACGCCGCGCCCGCCCTGCGCTCCCGGCTCTGGGCCATCCAGCAGGAGGTCCACGACAACCTGGTGGAGACGCTGCGCGAGGAGGTCGGCGCCACGGAGGGCGACCCGCTGCCGGACCTGATCGCCGGTCAGATCGGCTGGGTGCACCAGACGGTGATGGCGGGCATCGGACGCCGGATGGTCGCGGGCGGCAGCGCCGCCGAGGTATCCCGCGAGATGCTCGACGTGCTCGACGAGATGGAGGAACTTCTGAGCGACAGGGTGCTCAACTATGCCGTCCGGGGCGCCTGATGGGCACGGATGATCGATCACTGATCCGTACCAGTGTGATGTCCGTCATTCGAGACGTGACGCGCATCTCTTAGCGGTCACACGGCCGCTCACGGGCGCTAGTGTCCGCCGAAGAGCAAGTAAAAAGCGGTTAAGCGGTCGCGCGGGACACGCGGTTAGGGGACGTACGTGGCAAGGAAGCTCGCCGTCATCGGGGCCGGCCTCATGGGGTCGGGCATCGCGCAGGTCTCGGCCCAGGCGGGCTGGGACGTCGTCCTGCGCGACGTCACCGACGAGGCGCTCGCGCGAGGCACCGACGGCATCAAGGCCTCGTACGAGAAGTTCGTGGGCAAGGGCAAGCTCGACGCCGCCGACGCCGAGGCCGCGCTCGGCCGCATCACCGCGACCACCGACCTGGACGCGGCGGCCGACGCGGACGTCGTCGTCGAGGCCGTCTTCGAGAAGCTCGAGGTCAAGCACGAGATCTTCCGCGCGCTCGACAAGATCGTGCGGGACGACACGGTGCTCGCCTCGAACACCTCGGCCATCCCGATCACCAAGATCGCGGCGGCCACCGCCCACCCGGAGCGCGTCGTCGGCGCGCACTTCTTCTCGCCCGTGCCGATGATGCAGCTGTGCGAGCTGGTGCGCGGCTACAAGACGAGCGACGAAACCCTCGCCACCGCCCGCGAGTTCGCCGAGTCCGTCGGCAAGACCTGCATCGTGGTGAACAGGGACGTCGCCGGGTTCGTGACGACCCGTCTCATCTCCGCCCTCGTCGTCGAGGCCGCGAAGCTGTACGAGTCGGGGGTCGCCACCGCCGAGGACATCGACGTCGCCTGCAAGCTGGGCTTCGGGCACGCGATGGGGCCGCTCGCCACCGCGGACCTGACGGGCGTCGACATCCTGCTGCACGCGACGGAGAACATCTACACCGAGTCGCAGGACGAGAAGTTCGCGCCGCCGGAGCTGATGCGCCGGATGGTGGACGCCGGTGACATCGGCCGCAAGAGCGGGCAGGGCTTCTACAAGCACGCTTGATCGCACAGCTGATGCCATGTCACCCCTCGGGGTGAATTCGGTATCGGTTCGCTTACAGACGGCAACTTTCGGCCCCCGCGGCCCGTCAGTTGCAGTGACATACCCAGATCACCCGGATCACATGACCAGCTGAGTACCGGCTCAGAAGCACTGGAGCAGTCGCGTACTCCGACCATTCTGTATTTCCCACGGGGAGCGCATATGTACATCAGGGGCGACCACGTCGAGCTGGTCGTCGGGGGCCGCCTCGACGTCCGCAGTGCGGCGGACGCCCGTTCGGTCCTGCACACCGCCGTCGACGACGGAATCGGCGATCTGGTGCTCGACCTGTCCGAACTCGACTCCTGGGACGCGACCGGCCTCGGCGTCATCATGGGCGCCCACCGCCGCGCCGGCCGCTGCGGGCGCCGGCTCGTGTTGCGCCGCGTGCCACCCCAGATGCAGCGCCTGCTCGTCGCCACCAGACTGCACCGGATCCTGGCCATCGAGGGCGGCATCGGCGTCGAGTCCCTGCCGCGCGTCTGAGGCGGAAGGCCCCGCGTGTGGCCGGAGTTGTGCGGTTGAACCGGAGGGTTTGTCCCCGGAGGGGGTGAACCAGTCATTCCGTCCGGAATCGCCGACAATCCTCACGAGACTGTGACGTCTCCGTCGGCGCGGTACCTCCCGGCTTCGTAGATACTGAGCGCAGCGACAGCGCGGTGCGCACAGGCCGGGAGGGGCAAGCGGCGCACCATGCTTATGGGGGGCTTTGACGATGGACCCGACGAACCGGGGACCGGAAGATTCCAGCCAGGAACGGCGAGACCGGGCGGCGGACAGCGGGGGGCGCCAGCGCCCGCCCCGCGATCCCTTGACGCCCGACTACGGCCAGCCGTCGCCCGCGCTCGCCCGCACCGTGCAGCTCGTCTCGGGTGACCACCTGCTGACCGTCAATCCCGTCGACGGCAGCGAGATCGAACCCTGCCCGCCCGGCGAGCGCCCGGGCCGGCCCGCCAAGTACGACGCCACGGAGCGCGCGGCGCTCGCCCGCGCCGCCCGGCCACCGCTGCCGCCGGGGCCCGCGCAGCCCCAACTGCCGCTCCTGGAGCGTCAGGAGGAGCGCGAGCGCCTGGTGCGGCTGCTGGCGCGCGGCCGCTCCGTCCGGCTCACAGGACCCGCGGGATCCGGGCGCACGGCGCTGCTCGACCAGATCGCCGAGGACTGCGCCGACATCGCGCCCGACGGCGTCGTGCGGCTCTGCGGCCACCGGCGCACCGTCGACGACCTGCTGCACGAGCTGTTCGGCGCGGTCCACAAGGCGCCGCTGCACCGCCCCGACCGCCCGCTGCTGCTCGAACTCGTCCACGAGATCGGCGCCGTCGTCGTCCTCGACGACCTCGAGTTCGGCGGCGCCGCGCTCGACGAGCTGCTCGAAGCGACGCCCGAGTGCGCCTTCCTGCTGTCCGCGACGCCCGAGGTGCCCGCGCCGTCGGCCGACTCGCACGTCGAGGAGGTCTTCCTGGCGGGGCTCGGGCGCGGCGGCGGACAGGAGCTCCTGGAGCGGGCCGTCGGCCGGGTGCTCACCGACGAGGAGGCGCAGTGGGCCGCCGACCTCTGGTTCGAGTCCGAGGGCCTGCCGCTCCGGTTCGTCCAGGCGGGTGCCCTGCTCCGGCAGCGCGACCAGCTCCGCACCGACCCCGAGGCCTTCGACGCGTTCGGATACTACGAGGGTCCCGACGCGGCGCCGGTCGACGCGCCCTTCGACGCCGACGGGCACGACGTGCCGCTGCCCGCGCTCGCCGAGGCCGCGGCGCCCGCCGCGCTGCTCGCGTCCCGGCTCGGCGCGTCCGCGCGCGCCACGCTGGAGTTCGCGGTCGTGCTCGGCGGCGAGATCCCGCACCAGGCGCATCTGCCGGCGCTCGTCGGCGACACGCACGCCGACGCGGCCCTCGCCGAACTCGTCTCCTGCGCGCTCGTCACCCCGGCGGGCGGCCGCTACCGCCTCGCGGCCGGAGTGCGGCAGCAGTTGGAGACCGCGGGCTACGGCACCGAGTCCGCCGGACGCGGGCGCACCGCCGCCCAGCACTACGCCTGGTGGGCCGCGCACCCGTCGGTGGGACCCGAGCGGGTCGTCGCGGAGTCGGACGCGGTACTGGCCGCGCTCGCCGCGACGACGACGCTGGACGCGTCCGTGGAACTGGCCCGCGCGGCCGCGCCCGCCTTCGCCGCCGGGCTCGCCTGGGGCGCGTGGGAGCGCGCCCTCAGGGCCGGTCTCGAATCGTCGCGCGCCACGGGCGAGGTGGCCGAAGAGGCGTACTTCCACCACGAGTTGGGCATCCTCGCGCTCCTCGGCGGGCAGCTCGACCGGGCCCGCGCCGAGCTGGAGTCCTCCATCGCCCTGCGCGGCGCCGTCGCCGACAAGCGCGGCACGATCGCCGGGCGCCGGGCCCTCGCCCTGGTCGCCGACCGCTCGGGCGGCGCGCTGCCCGGCGGGCGCACGGCGGCGGGGGAGGAGGTCCCGGACGCGATGTACGAGGAGTCGGCCTCGCCGCCCGGCGGAGTCCCCGCGTACGCACAGTCCGAGGCGCCGCCCGAGCCCGACACCCTGGTGACCCGGCAGGCCCCGCCCGCGCCGCCCGCCCCGACCGTCGTCGGCGCCAAGGTGCCCTCGCGCAAGTCGGTGGCCGGCGGAGCCCGGCGCAACATGGTGGCGGCGGGCGCGGGCGCGCTGCTCGCGGCGGTGCTCGGCACGGTCGTCACGCTCGGCGCCACGTCGGGCAATGACGACCCGCCGTCGGACAAGGTCGACACGAAACCGTCGGCGACGGCGGGGGAGAACGGCGAGGACCTCGGCGCGGACAAGGCGGGCGGCGGCGACGGCCGGACGAGCGCGGCGCCGACCGACCCCGGAGAGGACGGAGTCCTGGGCACGGAGGACGACCCGACGCCGTCGAGCGGGGCGAGCGACGGGCCGTCCGGCTCGCCGAGCGGCTCCAAGTCCCCGGACGACCCGACGAAGTCGCCGTCCAAGTCACCCACGAAGTCCCCGACCAAACCCCCGACCAAGCCGCCGACGAAGCCACCCACGTCGCCTCCGACGAAGCCGCCGACAACCCCGCCGACCACGCCTCCGACAAGCCCTACGGCGACGCCGACGACGACCGCGCCGACAACCCCGGACACCTCGGACACGGCGAGCGGCCCGATCACGACGACGCCTGACAATTCAAGCCCCGCCGGCGCTTGAGGCGCGGGGTCCGGGGCGGAGTCCCGAGACGTCAACCGCGCCTCAAGCAACGTCAGAAGGTCAGAAGAGGCGCAGCTTGTCGTCCTCGATGCCCCGCATCGCGTCATAGTCCAGAACGGCGCAACCGATACCCCGGTCCGTCGCGAGAACGCGCGCCTGCGGCTTGATCTCCTGGGCCGCGAAGATTCCGCGGACCGGGGCGAGGTGCGGGTCGCGGTTCAACAGCTCGAGGTAGCGCGTGAGTTGCTCCACCCCGTCGATGTCGCCGCGCCGCTTCAGCTCGACGGCCACGGTCTGCCCGTCGGCGTCCCGGCACAGGATGTCGACCGGACCGATCGCCGTCATGTACTCGCGGCGGATGAGCGTGTAGCCCTCGCCCAGTGTGTCGATGCGGTCGGCGAGCAGCTCCTGGAGGTGGGCCTCGACGCCGTCCTTGATGAGGCCGGGGTCGACACCGAGCTCGTGCGAGGAGTCGTGGAGGATCTCCTCCATCGTGATGATGAGCTTCTCGCCCGCCTTGTTGACGACGGTCCACTTGCCCTCGTCGTCCCCGGTGCCCTCCTTCAAGGTGCAGGGCGGCGACATCCAGTTGAGGGGCTTGTAGGCCCGGTCGTCCGCGTGGATCGAGACACTGCCGTCCGCCTTCACGAGGATGAGGCGGGGTGCCGAGGGGAGGTGGGCGGTGAGCCGGCCCGCGTAATCCACGGAGCAACGGGCGATGACGAGACGCATGGTCGGCAACGCTACTCGAACCCCACGGCCCCACGCACTTCTCCCACCCGTCACCCGCCACCGCCCTTGCCCGAGCCCCTGCGGGGCGCCCCTTTAATTCCAGTAAGCACGCGTTCGCCATTGGCCGGTTGTGTGCGAACGAATACCCCTACGCCCTGTTGCGGTTCGGACACGTTCCCTACCGTAGAAGACAGGAGGTCGCGGCGCGTGCACGCTGCGTGTTCCACGGGCCGTGCGTGCCGAGGACTTCTGCCCTGTCCGTATGCCCCCGCTCCCCGGGGGTGCGAGAGGAGAACCCATGTCGCTCGACGTCTCACCGGCACTGTTGGATCAGGCCGAGCGAGGCGAGGTCGACGAAAAGGACTTCGTCGACTGCGTCCGGACCTCCCTGCCTTACGCATGGGAGATGATCAGCTCCCTGGTGGCTCAGCTGAAGGTCGACGGCGGAGCGTTCGCCGACAACCAGACGCCGCCCCCGGACGAGCAGGCACGTGGACAGCTTCTGCGTGCGCTCGCGAGTGACGCGATACGTGGGGCGCTGCAGCGGCACTTCGGTGTCCGCCTCGCGTTCCAGAACTGCCACCGGGTCGCGGTGTTCCCGCAGGACCCGTCGGTGGACGAGACGCTCGCCCGCTTCACCTCGGCACGCAATCAGCTGCTCAACCAGTCACCGGAACTGCGTGACTGCTGAGGGTTGAGGGCGTAACGGCCTTTGCCTGTCGGCCCGTACGCGGGAGGTGCATCTGTACGGGCCGTCAGGCGCCGAGGCGAAGCGCCCACAAGGTCAGCCGAGTTGCGGCAGCACCTCGGCTCCCAGGCGCCGCACGTTCTCCTCCGTCGCCGTGAGATCTCCCGAGCCCTCGACGAGCAGCGCGAAGCGCGTGATCCCCGTCCGCTCCGATGTCGCCGCGAGCCGGTCCGCGCACAGCTGTGGGGTGCCGACCGGGTGCAGGGAGCACAGCAGCTCCGTGTACGCATGCGGGTCGCGCATCGACCGGGCCCTGCCGTCGACCGTCACATGCGCGTCAAGTCCCTGCTTCAGCCAGCCCGGCATCGCCTTCAGGAGTGTCTCCGCGGCCTCCGACTCGCTGTCACCGATCTGGGCGACACCGGCGGACACGTGCTCCGCCGCGTAGCTCTCCTCGACCGAGCGGCCGGCCTCGCGCGCGCAGCGCCGCCACAGGCCGACCATCTCCGCCTTCTCCTCGTCCCCGATGTGCATGCCGAGCAGCATCGGCAGGCCCCGCTCGGCGGCGAGCCGCACGCTCTTCGGCGACGTACAGGCAACGATCACTTCCGGCCCTTCCCGGTCCGCCCCGCCGATCGCCTCGGACGGGCGCGGCACGACCGGGACCTCGCGGAAGGCGAAGCGCTCACCGGCGCCCCCGACCTGCTCGTCCCGCAGCCACTTGAGCAGCAGGTCGAGGGATTCCGGGAACCCCTTCTCGTACGCCTCGATGCCGGCCCCGAAGACCTCCAGGTCCACCCAGGGCCCGCCGCGGCCGACGCCGAGCGAGAACCGGCCGCCGGATGTGACGTGCAGCAGGGCCGCCTGCTCGCCGAGGGCGACCGGGTGCGCGGTCGGCAGCACGCTGACCGCCGTGCCCACCCGCAGCGTGTTCGTGCGGCCGAGCAGCAGCGCGGCCAGCGTCACGGCCGACGGGCAGGTCCCGTACGGCACGAAGTGGTGCTCGGCGAGCCACACCGAGTCCAGGCCCGCCTCCTCGGCGACCTCGGCGGACCGCACCGCGCGATGCAGCGCCTCCCCCTGCCCCTGGCCCGGAAACTGGGCGGCCAGTACAAACGTTCCTACACGCATCGCACTCCTGCCTTCCTTGGCGCCGACGCGGGCACTCCCCCTGAAGGCAATAACGGCTGGCAAGTGCCAAAGACACGGCCTCCCAAGAAGATTGGCGGATTTTCCGGCAAGTCTTGACGGGGTCTCCTCGATGGACGGTCTTCGGGGACCCCTCGGCCTTCGGCGTAGGCTGGACACGACCTCCAGCTCCGTTCACACATCCCGAGGTGAGACGTGTCTCCGCGCCGCAACCGTCCGAAGGCAGGCGGATCGTCCAGCAGCAGCGCATCCGCCGGCGGTGGGGACGAAGGGCGGCGCTACGGCGGTTTCCAGTCCACGGAGAGCTGGCAGGGCGAGGAGTGGAGCGTGCGTCACGTGGCGGGTGCGAGCGCGGCCGGGAAGACGTACCGCTGCCCCGGCTGCGACCAGCAGATCGCCTCCGGGGTCGCCCATGTCGTGGCCTGGCCCGAGTACGGGGGAGTGGACGACCGGCGGCACTGGCACAAGGCGTGCTGGAACGCGAAGGACCGCCGCACCACGAAGGTGCAGCGGTCCAGGAACGCGCCGCGGTACTGAGCCCGGCCGATGCGCCGATACCGCGGGACGTCTACACGTCGCGGTTGTTGATCGACAGGAACGCGCCGCCGAGCGCCACCGCGGTGACCCCCGCCATGATCCACAGCGGCTCCCAGCCGGTGGGGCCCGAGCTGCCGGTCACGGACTGGTCGTAGAGCACGGCGAGCTGGCTGGGGACCGAGTACTCCAGCAGGGCCTGCTGGAGGTCCTTGAGCGACTCCGCGAACATGAAGATCGCCATGACCAGCGGCAGCAGGACGACCCCGACCATGATCGTGATCGCGCCCGCCGAGTGCCGGACGAGCGTGCCGACGGCGAGGCCGAGCAGACCGAGCAGCGCGACGAACAGGCCGACACCCAGCGTCGTCTTCAGCCACGCGCCGCCGCTCGGCGAGTCCGAGCCCACGACCCCCACCTGGAGCGCGCCGACGAGCGCGGCGAACACCGTGGTCAGCACCGTGACGAGGGCGAAGAAGACGATCGCCTTTGCGGCGAGCACCCGACTCCGGCTGGAACAGGCCGTCATCGTCGTACGGATCATTCCGGTGCCGTACTCGGAGGCGATGGTCAGGACGCCGAGGGTCATCACGCAGATGGTGCCGAGCAGCGTGCCGAAGAAGCCGAGGCTGAGCACCTGGCTGCTGTCCGGCGTCGGGCCGTCGTCGGAGGCGACCACGGCGGCGGAGGCCAGGCCGAGGCCGACCATGAGCACGATCATCACGCCCAGCGTCCACATCGTGGAGCGCACGGAACGGATCTTCGTCCACTCCGAGGCCAGCGCGTCGCCGAGGTGGGCCTTGCGGACCGGGATGGGCGAGGCGTACGAGGCACCGGGTGCGGCGAGGGGCGGGGGCGGCGTGCTCATCGGGCGTCCTTGTCCATCGGCGGGGCGGTCGGGGCCGCCGGTGCGGCGGGCGGGGCCGGTGGGGCCGGCGGGGCCGCGTACGGGTTCTGGTCCATCGGCTGCGGCATCGGCTGCGGTTGGGCCTGGGGCGGCGGCGGGGCGTACCAGCCCGGCTGTCCCTGCCCCGGCACCGGCATCTGGCCGGGCGGCACCACGCCGGGCGGCAGCGGCTCGTGCAGGCCCGCGCGCTGGTCGGCGGTCGAGCGGTAGTCGACGGCGCCCTGCGTCATCCGCATGTACGCCTCTTCCAGCGAGGCCTGGTGCGGCGACAGCTCCCACAGCCGTACGTCCGTGCCGTGCGCCAGATCGCTGATGCGCGGCAGCGTCAGACCGGTGACGCGCAGCCCGCCGTCCTGCTCGGGCAGCACCTGGCCGCCCGCCTCGGTCAGCGCGGCCGTCAGCTTCTCGCGCTGCTGCGGCTCGCTGTCGGGCGTGCGCACGCGCGCGAAGCCGGCCGAGTTGTGCGCGATGAAGTCCCGCACGCTCATGTCGGCGAGCAGCTGCCCGCGACCGATCACGATCAAGTGCTCGGCGGTCAGCGCCATCTCGCTCATCAGGTGCGAGGAGACGAAGACCGTGCGCCCCTCGGAGGCGAGCGTCTTCATCAGGTTGCGGACCCAGAGGATGCCCTCGGGGTCGAGCCCGTTGACCGGCTCGTCGAAGAGCAGCACCTGCGGGTCGCCGAGGAGTGCGGCGGCGATGCCGAGCCGCTGCCCCATACCGAGCGAGAAGCCGTTGGAACGCCGCTTCGCGACCTCCTGGAGGCCGACGACGCCGAGCACCTCGTCCACCCGGCGGGACGGGATGCCGGAGAGCTGGGCCAGGCTCAGCAGATGGCTGCGGGCGGTCCTGCCGCCGTGCACGGCCTTCGCGTCGAGCAGCGCGCCCACCTGGCGCGGCGCGTTCGGGAGCCTGTTGTACGGGTAGCCCCCGATGGTCACATGGCCGGCGGTCGGCTGGTCGAGGCCGAGGATCATGCGCATCGTCGTGGACTTGCCCGAGCCGTTCGGCCCGAGGAACCCGGTCACGGTCCCCGGCCGCACCTGGAAGGAAAGGTTGTACACGGCTGTCTTCGCGCCGTAGCGCTTCGTCAGGCCGACTGCCTCGATCATTCTCCGCACCCATCGGAAGGTTCTGAGAGCTTCAGGACGTCGGGGCAGACGCCCCCCGTAAGGGTTAGGAGCCTATACGCGAGCTGACGGTTCCGGCCAAGAGTGAGCAAAGGGTCAGGCGGGGCCGGAGGGGATGGTTCCGCCCGCGCGCAGGAGCCGGGTGCCCTCCTCGCGTACGGCGGGGGACGCGGCGGCGCGCCGCACCCAGTCCCGCGGAGCGGGGCCGAGCAGCGCGGACAGCTCCGCCGAGCCCGCCATGAGCGCGCTCAGGAGGCCCGCCTGGTCGCCGCCGCCGGGGCGCGGGGCACCGGTGTCCGGGTCGACGAGGACGCCGTGCTCACCCACGTACATCTGCAGTCCGGGCACGGGGGCGTCGGGGACGGCGGCCCTGCGGTAGTTCGGCAGCTCGGTGGCGTCCACGGCCTTGAGCTGCGCCGCGTCGAGCCAGGAGACGACGAGGGTGCGCGCGGCCCGCGGGTCCGGGTAGGGGGCGGCCGCCACGTAACCGTTGCGCCCGATGTGCGCGGAGCAGCCGACGCCGATGCCGCGGACGGGGAGCGGCACCATCGGCACGGCGACCGGGAGACCGAGCTTTCGCAGCTTGTACGCGACCTGGGCAGGGGCCGCGTTGGAGCCGACGGCGAGGACGGGGGTGCGGTCCACGGTCCAGCGGGGCAGCTCGTGCTCCACGTCGAGATCGAGGAGTTCGTCGCCGCACAGCAGGGCGGGGGCGGTGACCGGGCGGCCCGGGTAGCTGAGGGGGAGGAGGGCGGGGACGGTGTCGTAGCCGAGCGAGACGAGGGTGCGGCTGGGGTCGATGAGGGCCATGGTGCCGCAGGTTAGGGCAGGCCCCCGGGCCCGTCCTACGCGTCCCGCTTCTTCAGCAGCACGTATCCGACGATCAGTACCGCCGCGACCCACACCAGCAGGATCCCGAGCCCGCCCCACGGCCCGTACGGCGCGTTGTCGCTCGGCGGGTCCACCACCTGCATGATCTTCAGGCCCGCCTGGTCGGGGAAGTACTGGGCGACCTTCTTCGTGGCCGAGACGCTGCCGAGGATCGGGGAGACCAGGAAGAAGAACGGCATCAGGATGCCGAGCGAGAGCATGGGGGAGCGGAGCATCGCCGCGACGCCCATGGAGAACATCGTCAGCAGCGTCATGTAGACGGCGGCGCCGAAGACCGCGCGCAGCACGTTCGGGGCGCCCAGGTCCGTGCTGTGGTCGCCGAGCATCAGCTGGCCGAGGAAGAACGACGCGAAGCTGATGACCAGCGCGACGACGAGCGCGAGCAGCGTGGCGACGAGGATCTTGGAGAAGAGGAACGTGCCGCGCTGCGGGACCGCCGCGAGCGAGGTGCGGATCATGCCGGTGCTGTACTCGCTCGCGACCACGAGGACCCCGAAGACCAGCATCGCGAGCTGGCCGAGGGTGAGGCCGGAGAAGGAGATGAAGGTCGGGTCGAAGGTCAGCTTGTCCCCGGTCGACATCTTGTCGAACTCGTTGCTGGTGAGCGCGCTGATCAGCATCCCGAGGCCGACGGAGACGAGCACCGCGAGGCCGAGCGTGAAGGCCGTCGAGTTCACCGATTTGATCTTGGTCCACTCGGAGCGGAGGACCTGGGCCGCGGCCATCTCAGGCGCCCTTCTCTCGGTTCGCTTGGTTCCAGCTCGATCCCCAGCCCGACTGCTGCGGGGCCTGCGGGTTCTGTGGTGCTTGAGGGGCCTGTGGCGGCTGTGAGCCCTGCGGGGGCTGCTGCTCGGGAGCGTCCGTGTGTGCGTGGTACTCCACCGACTCCGCCGTCAGCTGCATGAACGCCTCTTCGAGTGAGGCCTGCTGCGGGCTCAGTTCGTGCAGGACGAGCTGGTTCCGCGCGGCGAGCTCACCGAGCTCCTCGGCGGGGTGGCCGTCCACCTCCAGGGCGCCGCCGGACTCCACGACCGTGATGCCGGACCGGTGCAGCACGTCGAGCAGGCGCTCGCGCTGCGGGGAGCGCAGCCGTACGTACGAGCGCGAGTTCTGCCGGATGAAGTCCGGCATCGACATGTCGGCGAGGAGGCGGCCCTGCCCGATGACCACCAGGTGGTCGGCGGTGAGCGCCATTTCGCTCATCAGGTGGGAGGAGACGAAGACCGTGCGGCCCGCGGCCGCGAGGGATTTCATCAGGTTGCGGATCCAGTGGATGCCCTCGGGGTCGAGCCCGTTGACCGGCTCGTCGAACATCAGGATCTGCGGGTCGCCGAGCAGCGCGCCCGCGATGCCGAGGCGCTGCCCCATGCCGAGCGAGAAACCCTTCGCCTTCTTGCGGGCCACGGCCGTGAGGCCGACCGTGTCGAGCACCTCGTGCACGCGCTTCCTGGGGATGCCGTTGGACTGCGCCAGGCACAGGAGGTGGTTGTAGGCGCTGCGGCCGCCGTGCATGGCCTTCGCGTCGAGCAGGGCGCCGATGTAGCGCAGCGGGTCCTTCAGCTGGGCGTAGTGCTTGCCGTCGATCCGGACGTCGCCCGCCGTCGGGTTGTCGAGGCCGAGCATCATCCGCATCGTGGTGGACTTGCCCGCGCCGTTCGGGCCGAGGAATCCGGTGACGATTCCTGGCCGTACGGAGAAGGTGAGGTCGTCCACGGCCGTTTTCTCGCCGTAGCGTTTGGTCAGCCCCGAGAGCTCGATCATGCGGCCACGCTAAATCGTGACAAAGCCCCCGGCCACTCAAGTGGGACCGGGAGCTTGGTGTACCCCGAACCGTGGCTCGGCCCACGGGGCTCTGCCCCGGACCCCGCTGCTCAATCGCCGCAGGGGCTTGAGTTGGGCAAATCAAGCCCCGCCGGCGATTGAGGCGCGGGGTCCGGGGCAGAGCCCCGCGGCCTCGGCCACGGTGCGGGTGGTGGCGCGGCTAGCGGGACTGCTGCGCCGGGACCCCTCGGGAGACCGGCTCGTCCTCTGCCGGGGCGCCCGCGGCGGCGACCGCCGCGCCAGTGAGGGTGGCCAGCATCTCGCGGACGTTCGTGAGCTGCGCGTTGATCGAGTCGCGGCGATTCGTGAGCGCCGCCAGCTCCCGCTCGGACTCGCTGCGGATACGGTCCGCCTTCGCGTTCGCGTCCGCCACGATGTCCTCGGCCTGACGCTGCGCCGTCTCCACCGTCTGGCGCGCACGGCGCTCCGCGTCGGTGCGCAGCTTCTCGGCCTCCAGGCGGAGCTGCTCCGCGCGGTGCTCGATCTCGGCGAGGCGCTTCTCGGCCTTGGCCTGACGCGAGGCCAGGTCGCGCTCCGACTGCTCGCGGCGCTTGGCCAGGTTCGTCTCGAAGTCGGCGGCGGCCTGGGCGGCCTTGGCGCGCGTCTCCTCGAAGAGGGCGTCCGCCTCCTCGCGCTTGGACTGCGCGTCCTTCTGCGCCTCGGTGCGCAGCGCGGTGGCCTCGCCCTTGGCCTTCTCGACGATCCGAACGCCCTCGTCCTCGGCCTTGGACTTGCGCTCCGCGGCGAACGACTCCGCGTCGTTGCGCACCTGCTGGGCCGCCGACTCGGCGAGCTCCCGGTGTTGCTCGGCCGCCCTGCGGGCCTCTTCGCGCAGGTCCTTGGCCTCCTCCTCGGCGAGGCGGAGGATCTTCTCGACGCGCGCGCCGAGGCCGGCGTACGACGGCTCCGCGTCGTTCACCTGCGCCTGAGCGTTCTGCGTCTCGAGGTGGAGTTCCTCGATGCGCTTTTCCAGAGCAGTGATACGGGCAAGAGCGCTGTCACGGTCGGAGACGAGCTTGGAGATCCGTTCGTCCACCTGAGCGCGGTCGTACCCACGCCGCACAAGCTCGAAGCCGTAGGGGGAAGTGTCGCTCATGGGGTTCCTGTCGAATGAGACCGGTGAGGTGATAGTGGGAATCCTAGGGGGCGCAGCGGCGTGTCATCGGGCAGATGTCGGATTGATCAGCCTTCAGCTCTAGAATGACCCCCCTTTTGAGTGGCGTAGGGACGGACTGCTTGCCAGAACAGGGCCAAAGGTCCTTGGCAAGCACGGTAGTTGACCGAAAGGCTAGCCCTCCGAGCCCTTGCCACCCGAACGTGTGGCCCCCGCTGCGGCTCCCGCCTTGACGCCGCCGTCCTTGTTGCCCCCGCCGGACGGAGCCTCAAAACTCTCCAACGCCTCCAGCACGTCCTGGACACGGGAGATCTCGGCATTGATGTCCTCGCGGCGCCTGACCAGCACATCGAGATCGCGTTGGCCCTTCTCGAGCATGGCGGTGGCCTCCTGCTCCGCGTCCGCCTTGATCTTGTCCGCCTCGCGGGAGAGCTCGGTCTTCTTCTGCTCGGCCTCCTTGAGGAGACCCTCGGCCTTCTTGACGGCGGCGATCCGGACCTTGCCGGCCTCCGAATCCGCGTCGTTCAGCACCTCCTTGGCCTTGGCCTGCGCCTCGGAGAGCTGCTCCTCGGCGGCATTGACCAGGGCGTCGCAGCGCTCGCCCGCGGTCTTCATCGCCTCGGCCGACTCGCGCCGCGCGTGCTCGTGCAGCTCCTCGATCTCGGCCGTGATCCGGTCGCGCAGCTCCTGGGCGCGCTCCCTGATCTGCGTCGCGTCCCTGCGGGCGCCGACGAGCAGCTCGTCCGCGTCCGTGCGGGCCTTCTCCACGATCGAGTTGCCCTCGACGGTCGACTCGGCGACCAGCCGCTCGGCCTCCGTGCGGGCCGCGCCGACCATCGTGTCGGCCTGCGCCTCGGCGTCGGCGGTCGTCTTCTGTGCCGTCTCCTGCGCCTCGCGGGTCAGCTTGTCGGCCTCGGTCGCGGACTCCGTGATGAGCTTGTCGACCTGCTCCGCGGCCTCCGTACGCCGCTTGTTGGCGTCCTTGCGGGCCTCGTCCAGTGTGCGCTCGGCCTCCTCGCGCGCGGCGGCCGTGATGCGGTCCGCCTCGGCCGCGGCCTCCGCCTTGACGCGCTCGGAGTCGGTACGGATCCGCTCGGCGTGCTGCTGCGCGGAGGTGACCGTCTCGGCGGCCTCGGCGCGCAGCCGCTCCGCGTCGCCGGACGCGTCCGAGATCAGCTTCTCGGCCTTGGCGACGGACTCGGTCCGCACGCGCTCGGCCTCGGCCCGTGTCTCGGTGGTCAACTGCTCGGCGGCGGCCGTCGATTCGGCGCGCAGCCGCTCGGCCTCGGTGCTCGCGTCGTCGACGAGCTTCTCGGCCTTCGCCGTGGACTCGGCGGCCAGCCGCTCGGCCTCCGTGGTGGCGTCGCCCACCAACTTCTCGGCCTTCGCGGTGGATTCGGAGCGGACCCGCTCCGCCTCCGCGTTCGTCTCCGTCGTCAGGCGCTCGGCCTCGGACGTCGCCTCGGTGATCAGCGTGTCGGCCTGCTCGGCAGCGTCGGAGCGGATCCGGTTGGCGTCCTCGCGGGCGTCGGCACGGGTGCGCGAGGCGTCCTGGTCGGCGGCCGTGCGCAGATCGGAGGCCTCCGTGCGGACCTGCTGGGCGTGCTCGGAGGCGTCCGTGCGCAGTCGCTCGGCCTCGGTGAACGCCTCCGAAACGGTGCGCTCCGCCATGGCCTTCGCGGCCTCCGCCTCGGCGGTGGCCTCGGAACGGACCCGGTTCGCGTCCTCGGTGGCGCGCTCGCGCTCCGCGTAGGCGTCGGAGCGGACCCGGTCGGCCTCCTCCTGCGCCTCCGTCCTGGTGCGCTCCGCCGCGTGCTCGGCGGCGCTGCGCAGGCCGGTGATCTCCTCCTGGGCCTGCTCCTGGAGCCCGGCCACGGAGTCGCGCACCTGCTGCGCCGTCTGCTCGGCGGTGGAGACCATCTCGGTCGCCCGCTGGTCCGCCTCCTCGACCAGACGTACGGCCTCGGCCTGCGCCTCGTCGACGCGGGCGCGCGCCACGGCGAGCAGCTCCTCGCTCTGCTCGCGGGCCCGCTCGCGCTCCTGCTCGGCCTCCTCGCGCGCGCTGCCGAGCGTCTCCTCGGCCTCGCGGCGGCGCCGGGCGGCCTCCTCCTGGGCGGCGGCCAGCGTCTCCGCGGCCTCCGTGGCGATCCGCTCGGCGGCGGTCTGCGCCTCGGCGCGGATCCGGTCGGCGGACTCCTGCGCCTCCGTCTTGAGCCGCTCGGCCTCGGCGGCGGCCTCGGACCGCAGTCGTACGGCGGCGTTCTCGGCCTCGGAGCGGGTCGTGGAGGCGTCGGCCGCGGCCTCCGTACGAAGGCGCTCGGCCTCCGTCTCGGCCTGCGCCTGCACCGTACGGGCGCGCTCGGCGGCGTCCGCGCGCAGCCGCTCCACCTCGTCCGCGGCCTCGCGGCGCAGCGTCTCGCCCTGCTCCCGCGCCTCGTTCAGCGCCGTCTCCGAAGCGGTGAGGCGCTCCTCGGCCTCCGTGTGCAGGCGGGTCAGCTCCTCGGCCGCCTCCTCCTGCTTGGCCCGCATCGCCTGCTCGGCGTCGTCCTTGAGCTGCTGCGCGGCGCGCTCCGCCTCGGACCGGGTGGCCTCGGCCTGCTCCTCGGCCTCGGTGCGGTACCGCTCGGCCTCCGCGCGCGTGCGCTCCAGGGTCTCCTCGGCCTGCTTGCGCAGCGACGTGGCCCGCTCGATGGCCTCCGTGCGGACGCGCTCGCTCTCCGTCGTCGCGGCGGTGCGCAGCTCGTCCGCGTCCGCCTTCGCCTTGGAGAGGAGCTGCTCGGCGGTGCTGGCCGACTCCTCGATCTGCTGGACAGCCTCGCGGCGGGCCTCGGCCCGGATCCGCTCGCCCTCCTCGACGGCCTCGGCCCGCAGCTGCTCGGCCTCGCCGCGCAGCCGCCGCGCCTCCTCCTGGAGCTCGACGGTCTTGGCGCGGTACTCCTTGGTGTCGTCCTTGGCCGCGCCCTTGAGCTCGGTGGCCAGGTCGTGCGCCTCGGCGCGCAGCCGGTCCGCCTCGGTCTCGGCCTCGGAGCGCAGCCGCTCGGCCTCGTCGGCCGCGGCCTTCGTCGTCGCCTTGGCTTCCTCGGACGCCTTGTTGAGCACGTCCTCCGCGGTGCGCGCGGCCTTCGCGAGCTCGCCCGCGGTCTCCTCCGCGGTGACCGTACGGGCCTTCTCCTTGGCCTCGGCGATCAGCTTCTCGGCCTGGGCGCGCGCGTCGGCGACGACCTGCTCGGCCTCCGACTTCGTGGTCTCCGCGTCCTTGGTGGCCTCCTGGACGAGGCGGGCCACCTGCTCCTTCGCGGTGCGGGTGCGCTGCTCGTTGGCCGCCTCGGCGCTCGCGAGCTGCTTGCCCGCGGCGTCCTTGGCCTCCGCGAGCACCTTTTCGGCCTCGGCGCGGGCCTCGCGCAGCGCGCTGTCCGCCTCGGCGATCTTCTGCTCGGCGGCGCGGCTCAGCTCGCCGGAGCGGCGGCGGGCCTGCTCGGACTCCTCGCTCGTCGACGTCCGCAGCTGCTCGGCGTGGTCGGTGGCCTCCTGGGCCTGGGTCGACGCCGCGTTCAGCAGGCGCTCGGCGTCCTGCCGGGCGCGGGCCAGGATCGACTGCGCCTCGGTGCGCGCGTCCTCGGCCTCCGAGGTGAGCCGCCGGCGGGCCTGCTCGGCGACGCGCTCGGCCTCCGTGCGGGCGGCGGCGAGCGCCTGGTCGGCCTCCGCGCGGGACTCGTCGAGGAGGCGGCGGGCCTGCTGCTCGGTGCGGGCGCGCAGCTGCTCGGCCCACTGCACGTTCTCGTTGACGTGCGTCTCGACCGTGCGGCGGCGCTCGGCGAGCTCCTGGTCGAGCTGCTGGCGGCGGTTGACCGCCTCCGTGTGCAGCTCGGACTGGAGCCGGGACTGCTGCTCGGCGTGCTCCTGGAGGATCCGCTGGGTCTGCGCGCGGGCGTCGCGCAGCTCGCGCTCGGCGTCGGCGCGCAGCTGGTCGGCCTGGATCTGCGCGTTCCGCAGGAGCTGCTCGGCCTGGTAGCCGAGGTCCGACCCGTCGTAGGCAGGCCGGGACGCCAGGCTGCGGCGCGCCTCGTGCAGCTTGGCGCGCAACACCTCCACCTGGTAGCCGAGGTCCTCGGCGTGCTGGACGGCCTTCTCCCGATCGGTCTTCAGCCGGTCCATCTCGGCTTCGAACCGCGAGAGATGGTCGGTCTCAGCCGGCCGTCGGCCGTCCTGGCTCTCATAGCCCCGCACTGCGCGGTCCCATCCGTCCCCTGGTCGCAAGTTCTTCTTACGAGCCCCGCCCATCCCGCGAACGGGGCCCCCGGGGAATGGTGTCAGATCGAATTCGCCGGTGTCGTCGGACCGTTACGGCTGATGCCGTGCGCTGCCCTACTTGCACCGACCCTCGTCCCCCGATACCCGGACCCCGGCCCACGACTGGCCGCCCAAGACGTCAGCCGCCCCACAACCCTACCGGCACGGCTATGTGGAGGTCAGTGCTCCGCCGAGTCCTTCGGTGCGGAGGTGACGAGTTCGGTGAGTACGCCGTGGCAGTCCTTGGGGTGCAGGAACGTGATCCGCGAGTCCATCGAGCCGCGCCGGGGCTCGTCGTAGAGCACGCGCACGCCCTTGTCCTTGATGGCGTTCGCGTCCGTGTCGACGTCGGCCGTGCCGAAGGCGATGTGGTGCACGCCCTCGCCGTTCTTGGCCAGCCACTTGCCGACGGCGGAGTCCTCGCGGGTGGGTTCGAGCAGCTGGAGGTAGGTGGCGCCCCCGTCGTTCGTCTCGTTGACCTTGAGCATGGCCTCGCGCACGCCCTGCTCCTCGTTGACCTCGGAGTGGTACACCTCGAAGCCGTATGTGGCCCGGTAGAACTCGACGGTCTTGTCGAGGTCGAAGCAGGCGATCCCGATGTGGTCGATTCGCGTCAGCATGCTGTAAGTGCAGCGCGGTTCGAGGTGGTTACGCAACGTGCGCGCGATCACACCCCTGTGGCGATGACGTGCGCCATACCGGTCAGTACATTCGAGTAAACCCTCGTTCACTCCTCACCTCCAAGGGGCCGTGCCTCATGTCAGGAACGACCGGTACCACGTCAGTGATCGTCGCGGGCGCGCGGACGCCCATGGGCCGACTGCTCGGCTCGCTCAAGTCCTTCTCCGGAGCCGACCTCGGCGGCTTCGCGATCAAGGCCGCCCTCGACCGTGCGGGGATCGGTGGCGACCAGGTGCAGTACGTGATCATGGGCCAGGTGCTGCAGGCCGGGGCGGGGCAGATCCCGGCGCGCCAGGCCGCCGTCAAGGCGGGCATTCCCATGAACGTCCCGGCGCTCACGATCAACAAGGTGTGTCTGTCCGGGCTCGACGCCATCGCGCTCGCCGACCAGCTCGTTCGCGCCGGCGAATTCGACGTGGTCGTGGCCGGTGGCCAGGAGTCCATGACGAACGCCCCGCACCTGCTGCCGAAGTCCCGCGAGGGCTACAAGTACGGCGCGGTCGAGATGCTCGACGCGATGGCGCACGACGGCCTCACGGACGCTTTCGAGAACATCCCGATGGGTGCCTCCACGGAGAAGCACAACACCCGCCTCGGCATCGCCCGTCCCGAGCAGGACGAGGTGGCCGCCCTGTCGCACCAGCGGGCCGCCGCCGCGCAGAAGAACGGTATCTTCGAGGCCGAGATCACGCCCGTCGAGATCCCGCAGCGCAAGGGCGAGCCGGTCGTCTTCAGCAAGGACGAGGGCATCCGCGCGGAGACCACCGTGGAGTCGCTCGGCAAGCTGCGCCCGGCCTTCGACAAGAGCGGCACGATCACCGCGGGCACCTCCTCGCAGATCTCGGACGGCGCCGCCGCGGTCGTCGTCATGAGCAAGGCGAAGGCGCAGGAGCTGGGCCTGGAGTGGATCGCCGAGATCGGCGCGCACGGCAACGTCGCGGGCCCGGACAACTCGTTGCAGTCGCAGCCTTCGAACGCCATCGAGCACGCCCTCAAGAAGGAGGGCATCGGCACCGAGGACCTCGACCTCATCGAGATCAACGAGGCCTTCGCGGCGGTCGCCGTGCAGTCAATGAAGGACCTCGGCGTGTCCTCGGAAAAGGTGAACGTCAACGGCGGGGCCATCGCGCTGGGTCACCCGATCGGGATGTCCGGCGCGCGCATCGTGCTGCACCTCGCCCTGGAGCTGAAGCGGCGCGGCGGCGGCGTCGGCGCGGCGGCCCTGTGCGGTGGCGGCGGTCAGGGTGACGCGCTGGTCGTGCGGGTACCCAAGGCGTAACGCCCTCGACGGCGGAACCCCTTTTCGTACGGGTACGGGAACTGGCGAACGGAGCTGTGATGCAGGACGTCCCCACGTTGGTCGCGCAGGCGAGGGAGGGCAGGCCGCGTGCCGTGGCCCGGCTGATCTCGCTGGTGGAGGGGGCGTCCCCGCAGCTGCGCGACGTCATGGCCGCGCTGGCCCCGCTGACCGGGAACGCGTACGTCGTCGGCCTCACCGGTTCGCCCGGTGTCGGCAAGTCGACCTCCACGTCGGCGCTCGTGAGCGCGTACCGGCGGGCCGGGAAGCGGGTCGGCGTGCTCGCGGTCGATCCGTCGTCGCCGTTCAGCGGCGGCGCGCTCCTCGGTGACCGGGTCCGGATGTCGGAGCACGCCTCCGACCCCGGTGTCTACATCCGCTCGATGGCCACGCGCGGGCACCTGGGCGGCCTCGCGTGGGCCGCGCCGCAGGCGATCCGGGTGCTCGACGCGGCCGGCTGCGACGTGATCCTCGTCGAGACCGTCGGCGTCGGGCAGTCCGAGGTCGAGATCGCCTCGCAGGCGGACACGTCGGTGGTGCTCCTCGCGCCCGGCATGGGTGACGGGATCCAGGCGGCCAAGGCCGGAATCCTGGAGATCGGCGACGTGTACGTGGTCAACAAGGCCGACCGGGACGGCGCCGACGCCACGGCCCGCGAGCTGAACCACATGCTGGGTCTCGGCGAGTCCCGCGCCCCCGGCGACTGGCGCCCCCCGATCGTGAAGACGGTCGCCGCGCGCGGCGAGGGCGTCGACGAGGTCGTCGAGGCCCTGGAGAAGCACCGGGCGTGGATGGAGGAGCACGGTGTGCTCTCCGAGCGCCGGGCGGCGCGGGCGGCCCGTGAGGTCGAGACGATCGCGGTGACGGCGCTGCGCGAGCGGATCGGCGACCTCTCCGGTGACCGGCGGCTCGGCGCGCTCGCGGAGCGCATCGTCGCGGGCGAACTCGACCCGTACCGGGCCGCGGACCAGCTGGTGGAGGGCCTCACCGGGGCCTGAGCGAGGGGCCCGGCCGGTGCGGACCGGCCGGGGTCCGGTAGCTGTTCTTCCCGTCCGCCCGCTGTTACGGTGCGGCCATGTCTTTCCTCCGTGCGTAGAGAACTCCAGTGCTTCCAGGCCCTGTTGAGTTCTCCCCGCATGCTTCTTTCCGGAGGAAATCCGTCATGTACGCCGCCGTGTTGCGGACCCCGTACGCCCTGCGCACCTTTGGTGCGGCCCTGCTCGGGCGCCTCTCGTACGGGACCGTCGCCCTCTCCCTGATGCTCGCCGTGACCGCCGCCACCGGCTCGTACGCCGTCGCGGGCGCGGTCATGGCGCTGTACGGCGCCGCCAGCGTGCTCCTGTCGCCGCTGCGCGCCCTGTTCATCGACCGGTACGGTCCGCGCCGCGCGCTGCCCCCGATGGCTCTGGCGTATGCGGCGCTGCTCGCGCTCTTCGCCGCGGTGGCCTGGCGCCCGGGTGCGTCCGGGCCGCTGCTCGTGGCCCTCGCCCTGCCGACCGGGGCGCTCACGCCGCCGCTCGGGCCCACGATGCGCACGGTGTGGGGGCGGATGTTGGCGGCCGACCGGCGGCTGTTGCAGCGGGCTTACAGCCTCGACGGGGTCGCCGAGGAACTGCTGCTCGTGTGCGGTCCGTTGCTGGTGGGCGTGCTCGTGCTGTGGGCGCCTGCCGCCTTCGGTGTCGCCCTGAGCGCCGGGTTCGTGGCCGTCGGAACGCTCCTCTTCGTCGCCTCGCCCGCGGTGGGCCGGGTGGCCGCCGTGCCGCGGACGGCTGGGCCGCGCCGGTCCGTCCGGGGGAGGACGGCCCGCCGGATGCGGCAGCCCGTGGTCGTGACGCTCGGCGTCGGGGTCGCGCTCGGGGCGGCCG
Source organism: Streptomyces sp. NPDC051684 (assembly GCF_044453445.1). Lineage (NCBI taxonomy): Bacteria > Bacillati > Actinomycetota > Actinomycetes > Kitasatosporales > Streptomycetaceae > Streptomyces > Streptomyces sp. NPDC051684. The sequence continues at coordinate 200,556 of NZ_JBITCS010000009.1, forward strand.
ATCTGCTCGTCCTCGCGTTCGCCGAGGAGCGGGGCAGGGGCGGCGCGGCCGCGTGGATCCTGGCCGCGCTCTCGGCCGGCAGCGCGGTGGGCGGGCTCGTGAACGGGGCCGTGGACTGGCGGGCGCCCGCGCGCTCCCGCCTCGCGTTCCTGGCGGTCGGGCTCGCGGCGGCGCTCGGGGGCGCAGCGCTGGCGCCGGGCCTCGTCGCGCTCGCGGTGGCGGCGGCGGGCGTGGGCCTGTTCGTGGCGCCCGCCCTGACCACGGCGTACCTGATCGCGGACGAGTCGGTGGACGCCGGTTTCCGTACGCAGGCCGGGGCGTGGGTCAACACGTCCCTGAACGCGGGCTGTTCGGCCGGCACGGCGGGGGTGGGGCTCCTGGTGGGCCACGTCCCGCTGCCGGTGTGCTTCGCGGCGGCGGCACTGGCCCCGCTGCTGGCGGGGGCAGTGGTATTTCGAGCCCCTGCGGCGATTGAGCAGCGGGGTCCGGGGCGGAGCCCCGTGGCCCGCGCCCCGGTGCCGGGCGACCGTCAGTCGTCGTCGCCGTCGTCGTCCGACGTGTGATCCACGGTCACCGCACCCGACTTGAAGTCCACGTGCCAGTCGTGCTGCGTACCGTTCGCGGACGTCGTCTCGACCTCCCAGACCTTCACCGAGCCGTCGTCGTCGGCGTCCACCGACGTGACCGTGCCCTTCGAGGCCGCGGCCTTCGCGGCGTCCTCGGCCGACGTCGACGCGTCCTTCAGGCTCGCCGCGACGCGGGCGGCGCTGTCGTCGCCGTCGTCGTCGCGCTCGGTGTGGGAGCCGAGCACCTTGCCCGTGCCGGGGTCGACCTCGACGTGCTGCCACTTGTCGCCCGAGCCGATCACGTCGACGTCCCAGACGAGCCGGCCGTCGTCGGAGTCGAGGTCGGCGCCGACGGCGGTGCCGGGCGTGTGCTTGAGGGCGGCGGCGATGGCGTCCTCGGCGGACACCTTGGCGCCCTTGGCCTCGTTGGCCTCTTCCTGGTTGTCGCTGACGCCGTCGTCGTCCTTCACCTTCACGGACGACTGGGACGCAGCCGACTTCGACGAACCGGAACCGTCGTCGCCGGAGACCGCGACCGCGGTGGCCGTGCCACCACCCAGCAGGGCGACGACGGCGATGGCGGAGATGACAGTGGTACGGCGCTTCATGGGGTTCCTCCCGTGGTGGTGTTCCGACGGGAAACACACTGCCCGGACGACCCTGAAGCCCCGCTGAAGGAACCTGAAGGGTTCTTCAGGTTCCTTCAGGGTTCTTCAGGTTCGACCTGCGACCCTTGCTCACATGCGCCTGTTGATCGTCGAGGACGAGAAGCGACTCGCCCTGTCCCTCGCCAAGGGCCTCACCGCCGAGGGCTACGCCGTCGACGTGGTCCACGACGGCCTCGAGGGCCTGCACCAGGCGAGCGAGGCACCGTACGACCTGCTCGTCCTCGACATCATGCTGCCCGGCATGAACGGCTACCGGGTCTGCGCCGCCCTGCGCGCCGCGGGCAACGACGTGCCGATCCTGATGCTGACCGCGAAGGACGGCGAGTACGACGAGGCCGAGGGGCTCGACACCGGCGCCGACGACTACCTGACCAAGCCGTTCTCGTACGTGGTGCTGGTCGCGCGCGTGAAGGCGCTGCTGCGGCGCCGCGGGAGCGCCGGCGGCGCGAGCCCCGTGCACACCGTCGGGCCCTACGCCGTCGACACCGCGGCGCGCCGCGTCACCCACGCCGAGGACGGTGAAGTCCCGCTCACCGCAAAGGAGTTCGCGGTCCTGGAGCAGCTCGTCACGCGGTCCGGCGAGGTGGTGTCGAAGGGCGAGATCCTCGACCACGTCTGGGACTTCGCGTACGAGGGGGACCCGAACATCGTGGAGGTCTACGTCAGCGCGCTGCGGCGCAAGCTCGGCTCCTCCCTGATCCGCACGGTGCGTGGCGCCGGGTACCGTCTCGAGGCGCCCCGATGAGCGGGCTGAGGCGCCCCTTCAGCTCCGTACGGGCCCGCGCCGCCCTCGCAGCCACCCTCGTCGTCGCGGTCGCCCTGGTCGCGGCCGGCGCCACCGTGCTGCTCTCGCTGCGCGGCAACCTCACCGACCGGGCCGGCGGCGACGCCGACTCCACCGCCCGCCGCGTCGCCACCTCCCTGGCCACCGGCACGGCCCCCGACGCGCTCGACCTGGACGACGAGGACCCGGTCCAGGTCGTCGACGACGACGGCCGGGTGGTGGCCACGTCCGAGGACCTGGAGAAGATCTCCGGCACCGGCGTGAGCGGCGTCGAGCCCGTCGCGGCGCGCCCCGACGACGGCGACGATCACGGGGGCGACGGCGGGGGAGACGACGACCGGCGCAACGGCAGCGTCTCCGACCACACCGACTACACCGACGGCAGCGCCACCATCGACGGCGACAGCGCCGACTTCCGGTTCGCCGCGGTCGAGGTCGAGGACACCGCGTACGGGGATCTGACCGTGCACGCGGGCGGCTCCCTGGAGGCCGAACGGAGCGCGGTCAACACGGCGTTGACCTCCATGCTGATCGGTTTCCCCGTGCTGCTCGTCGTCGTGGGCGGGGTGACGTACCTGGTGACCCGGCGCGCGCTGCGGCCCGTGGAGGGCATCCGGGCCGAGATGGCCACGATCACGGCCTCGCAGGACCTGGGAAGGCGGGTGCCGGAGCCGGACACCCACGACGAGGTGGCCCGGCTCGCAGGCACCACGAACGAGACGCTCGCCGCCCTGGAGTCGTCCGTGGAGCGCCAGCGCCGCTTCGTCGCCGACGCCTCGCACGAGCTGCGCAGCCCGATCGCCTCGCTGCGCACCCAGCTGGAGGTCGGTGCGGCGCACCCGGAGCTGCTGGATGTGGACGGCGCCGTCGAGGACACGGTGCGGTTGCAGGAACTGGCGGCCGATCTGCTGCTGCTTGCCCGGCTCGACGCGGGGGAGAAGCCCGGCGGCGCCGGGGTCGACCTCGCGGCCCTGGTGCGCGAGGAGCTGTCCCAGCGCACCGGCGACCGGGTCCCCGTCGCCGTGGAGGTGACGGCGGTGCCCCAGGTCAGCGGCTCCCGGGGCCAGTTGGCGCGGGTGCTCGGCAACCTCGTGGACAACGCGCAGCGGCACGCCCGCGCCGGGGTCCGGGTGGCGGTGCGCGAAGCGGGCGGCCGGGTGGTGCTGAGTGTCGCCGACGACGGGCACGGTGTGCCGGAGGGCGAGCGGGAGCGGATCTTCGAGCGGTTCGTACGGCTCGACGACGCCCGCACCCGGGACGGCGGCGGGGCCGGTCTCGGCCTCGCCATCGCCCGGGACGTGGCGGAGCGGCACGGTGGTTCGCTCACGGTGCGTTCCGCGCCGGAGGGCGGGGCGCTGTTCGAGCTCGCCCTGCCCGCCCGCTAGCGGATCACGGTTTGCCGCGTTGCGAACGCAGGTGTTCCGCGATGGGGGAGAGCGCCTGGCGCAGACTGCCCAGCTCCTGTGCGGAGATGAGGTCCACGAAGTGCCTGCGGACGGACGCCACGTGGTGCGGGGCGACCTTCCGCATGGTCTCCATGCCGTAGTCGGTGAGCACGGTGTAGAGGCCCCGGCGGTCCGACTCGCAGTTCTCGCGGCGCACCAGGCCCGCGTTCTCCATGCGTGTGATCTGGTGCGAGAGGCGGCTCTTGGACTGCAGGGTCGCGGCCGCGAGGTCGCTCATCCGCATCCGGAGGTCCTCGGCCTCGGAGAGGTTCACCAGAATCTCGTAGTCGTTCATCGTCAGGCCGAACGGCTGGAGATCCTTCTCCAGCTGGTAATTGAGCAGTCTGTTGACCTCCAGGTGGGTGCGCCAGGCGCACTGCTCCTCGTCGGTCAGCCACGCTGTGGCCGTCTCGGTCTCCATGGAATCGATTCTACCTAAGAAGTTGAAAGGTGAACGAATGTGGGGGGTGACACACTACGCACTCGCGTTCGACGTCACACTCCGCAGACTACCGCTCACAGCCCGAAGCGACGCTGGAGGTCGCCGAGCTGTCCGGGAAGACGCGGTGCTCCAGGATTGCCGGTGGAGGCCCCCGGTCCGCCCGGAACTCCTCCCTGGTGAGGTACGTCACCCACCGGCTGTTCCGGCATCAACGACTCGCTGGATTGCAGCAGCACCGTGCCGGCGCCCACGAACTCGAACTGGTGCTCCTCGCCCGAGACCCCGCCGATGCCCGTCATCGCACGTAGACCGCCGATCACGCCCGTCAGATATCCGTGGTCGTAGTGATGACACGGCGAGGGACAGTCGGCCCAGCCGACGAGCGCCTGCGGATCGACCCGGATCGGCGGCTCCATGAACACAACCGGACCGTTTGATGCCGCGACGAATTTGCCGGTGCCAATGAGTGTGAGGAAGCCGGGAACGATCGACTGCTTCAGCGCGAGAGTTGGCTGAAAAGCGAGCAGATTCCCCGCGCGGATCGTCAGATTCCCCTCGTCGAGGTCGTACGAGTTCACATCGAAGGCCCGGTCCGCGAGCAGCATCTTGCCGTCGCCCTCCGCGACCACCCAGTCGCTCGCGTGCAGCGGCGAGTGGAACGAGGTGCGCACGAGCCGGTCGAGCCGGCCGTGCCCGATGCCGTTGAAGTCGATCCGCCCGTAGTGGGCGATCATCTTCCCCTTCTGCAGGAACCACTGGCCGCCCCGCAGTTCCACACAGAAGGTGTACGCGTTGACGTTGTCGTCGACCGGCAGGGACGCCGGGTCGTACGCGATCGGGCCGCTCACAGCTTCTCCTCCGACGCCTGCACGTACACCGCACCGCTCCCGCTCAGCTCCAGCTGGAACGCCTCACCGCTGCCGCGCCCCACCATGTCCCGCCAGCCGAGCGCGGTCGACAGCTTGTTGCGCACGTCGCCGTGGTGCGCCACGTACGCCTGCGGGTCGACGTGCACGGCCCTGCCCGGGGTGATCGGGACCTCGATGACGCCGCCGTGCGCCATCACCGCCACCGATCCGTGGCCCTGCAACGTGGTCGTGAACAGGCCCTGTCCGGTCACCTGGCCGCGGACCATCCCCATGACGCCGCCCTGCGCGCCCATGAACATGGTTCCCTGCCGCAACGCCCCGTCGAAGGCGAGCAGCCGGTCCGCCTCCACATACAGGGTGTCGCCGGACAGCGTGATCACCTGCACGTGGTGCCCGCCGTGCCCGAACAGCACGGTGCCGCTGCCCTCGACCGTCATCAGCGGCGTCGACTCGCCCGCGACCCGCCGCCCGATCATCGACATCACCCCGCCCTGCCCGCCCTGGATGTCGGGGGTGAAGGAGACGTCTCCCTGGTAGGCGAGCATCGCGCCGCGCTGGCTGTAGAGCCGCTGCCCGGGCACGACGGTCGCCTCGACCATCTTCGAATTGATCTCCCGGAACGCCGGTGGGCCCGCCGTCGTCATCACACGTCCCCCGCGATCGTGTTGCGCTCACTGGGCTGTACGTAGACGAGCCCGTCGCCCTCGAAGAGGATCTGGAAGGCCTCGCCGCCGCCCTCTCCGAGGAACGTACGGAAGGTCACTCCGGACTGGAACGACTGCCGCAGATTCCCCTGGTGCGCGACGTACGCGCCGGGGTCGACGGTGAGTGGGTAGTCGTGGCCGACGCGCAGCACCACGGCCGGACCCTCGCTCATGATCGCCGCCTGGCCGTGGCCCTCGACGGTCGTCGTGAACAGTCCGTTGCCCTGGGAGGCGCCGCGGGCGCCGGTGAACGAGGTGCCGGTGCGCAGGCCGGTGTCCGTGCAGAGCAGATTGCTCGACTCGACGTAGAGCTTGTCGCCCCGCAGCCCCACCAGATTGATCTCGCTCGCCCGGTCCGCGAACCAGCAGGTGCCCTCCCCTTTGACCTCCATCATCGTCATCTGCTCACCGGTGATCCGCCGGGTCACCATGCCCCTGACCCCCTCGCCGCCCCCGCTCAGCTTCTTGAACGCCATCCGGCCGTCGTAGGCGACCATCGAGCCGTTCTTCGCCTTCACCGCGTCGCCTGTCATGTCGACGGCGAGCACCTTGCTGCCCTGCAGTCGGAACGTAGCCACGAGGTCGAAGGTAGCCGCCAAGCAGAGCCCGCCGACAGGGCCCCATCGGCGCGATGCCACAATGGGAAAACGCTTGTGCGTACATTCACAAGATCAATGACCGTCCGCCCGCTCAGCCGAAGGTGCACCTGTGGACCTCAAGACCGCCTCCGCCCTCCGACGCCTCCGCCTCGTCTCCGCCCCCGAGGCCGTCTCCTTCCTCCTGCTGCTGCTCTGCTCGGTCCTGAAGCGGACGACGGACTTCAACGCGGTGCCCGTCATGGGCATGGTCCACGGCGTCCTCTTCGTGCTGTACGTGATCTTCTGGCTCGACGCCTGGAACAAGGCGAAGTGGAGCTTCGGCACCGCCGCGCTCTACTTCGTCCTCTCGGTGCTGCCCACCGGCGGCTTCTTCGCCGAGCGCAAGCTCAAGCGCGAGGGCGAGGCCGCGGTGATCGCCGGCCGCGCCCGCCAGGAAGGTGTCGTGAACGCATGATCGTCGCCTTCTCCGTGACCCCGCTCGGGGTCGGCGAGGACGTGGGGGAGTACGTCGCCGACGCGGTCCGCGTGGTCCGCGAATCCGGCCTCCCGAACCGCACCGACGCGATGTTCACCTCGGTCGAGGGTGAGTGGGACGAGGTGATGGCCGTCGTCAAGCGCGCCGTCGCGGTGGTCGAGGAGCGGGCGCCGCGGGTCTCGGTCGTCATGAAGGCGGACATCCGCCCGGGGGTGACGGACGGTCTGACGTCGAAGGTCGAAACCGTGGAGCGGCAACTCTCCGACGGCTGACCGGGGTAGCCCTCCCCATACCTCACTCTTACGCCCCCCTCTGGTCGACACGCCCGGGAAAGTCCCCTTTTGTTGGGGTACCGAGAAGGCGAACACCAGATCGTGGAGGGCGCTGTGCGGCCTGACGAGGGCTACGACTACGACACCTACAGCAGGCTCGCCGGGCCGCTCACCGAGCCGCCCGGCGACGGCGGCTACCGGGTGCAGTACACCTCGCTCCTGGCGAACGAGCCGCACCGAATACGGGCGATCCTCCTGATGACGCTCGCGCCACTGCTCACCGGGGCGCTGCTCGTGTACTTGGTGTGGCCCACCCACTGGGTGGAACGCGAGGGCGGCGAACGCTGGTTGGTCTCGCTCGACATCGTGATGCTCGTCGCGATCGGGCTCATCGAGCTGTTCATGGTCGTCAACGTCATATCCATCGCCCACGCGACGATGGTCGCCAGGGACCCGATCCCCGTCCGCGCCGAGCCCGGCACGCGCGTCGCGTTCCTCACGACGTACGTCCCCGGCAAGGAACCCCTCGCGATGGTGCGGTCCACCCTCGAGGGCGCCGTGCGCATCGCGCACGAAGGACCGCTGGACATCTGGCTCCTGGACGAGGGCGACGACCCCGACGTCAAGCGGCTCTGCGCGCAGCTCGGCGTCCGGCACTTCACCCGCAAGGGCATCCCGGAGTGGAACCAGAAGAAGGGCCCCCACAAGGCCCGTACCAAGCACGGCAATTACAACGCCTGGCTCGCCGCGTACGGCGCGGACTACGACTTCTTCGCCTCCGTCGACACCGACCACGTGCCGCACCCCGAGTTCCTCCAGCGGATGCTCGGCTACTTCCGCGACCCCGACGTCGCGTTCGTCGTCGGCCCGCAGGTCTACGGCAATTACGACTCCCCGGTCACCAAGGCCGCCGAGTCCCAGCAGTTCCTCTTCCACGCGCTGATCCAGCGCGCCGGAAACCGCTACCGCGCCCCCATGTTCGTCGGCACCAACAACGTCGTACGGATCTCCGCCCTGAAGCAGATCGGCGGCCTCGTCGACTCGATCACCGAGGACATGGCGACCGGCTTCGAGATCCACCGCCACCGCAACCCGGACACCCATGAGCGCTGGCGCTCCGTCTACACGCCCGACGTGCTCGCGGTCGGCGAGGGCCCCGCCTCCTGGACGGACTTCTTCACCCAGCAGACCCGCTGGTCGCGCGGCACGTACGAGACGCTGTTCCGGCAGTACTGGAAGGCCCCGGCCTCGATGCCGCCCGGCCGCCTCTTCTCGTACACGATGATGCTCGTCTACTACCCGATGACGGCCGTCAACTGGCTGCTCGGCGTGCTGAGTTGCGTGCTGTTCCTGTGGACCGGAGCCTCCGGCACCCAGGTGTCCGCGTCCGTGTGGCTCATGCTCTACAGCGACGCCGCCGCCCTCCAGATCGGCCTCTACCTCTGGAACCGGCGGCACAATGTCTCCCCGCACGAACCCGAGGGCTCCGGCGGCCTCGCCGGCATGGGCATGTCCGCGATCTCCGCGCCCATCTACCTGAAGTCGCTCGGCGCGGCCCTGCTCGGCCGCCCCAGCCGCTTCGTCGTCACCCCCAAGGGCGGCGACGCCAGCGCCGACCAGCCGCTGACCTTCCGTATCCATCTGGCCTGGGCGGGCGTGCTCGCCACCTCGCTCGTGGCGTCCGTCGCCCTCGACCACACCCACGTGGCCATGCGCACCTGGGCGGTCCTCGCCCTGGGCATCGCGCTCGCGCCCCCCGTCGTGTGGTACGCCACGCAGCGCCGCGAGGCCGCTGCCGCTGCCGCCGCCGCGACCGAGACCGAGACCGCCAGGAGGGCGGAGCTCGAACCGGTCCGCACCGTGCAGCCGGCGACGCCCCGTACGTCGACCACAGGAGGGAACTGACGCATGGCCTACAGACCTTCGCGCCGGATGAAGAAGACCGTCTTCGGAGCGGGCGGCGTCGCCCTCCTCGTCGGCCTGAACGCCCCGGCCGCCTGGACCTTCGCCACCGAGCGGTACGAGGACTGGAAGATCGCCCAGCCCGGCTACAAGGCCAAGTACGGCTCCTGGTCGCAGGTCGAGATCCCCGAGGAGTACCGCACCAACGCCATCCACGCCGCGCTGCTGCACACCGGCAAGGTCCTGATCGTGGCGGGCTCGGGCAACGAGCAGAAGAAATTCGACGCGGGCACCTTCGACACGGTCCTGTGGGACCCGAAGGCGAACACCTTCAAGAAGATCCCGACCCCGGCCGACTTCTTCTGCGGCGGCCACGCCCAACTCCCCGGCGGGCGCCTCCTGGTGGCGGGCGGCACCGCCCGCTACGAGCGGCTCGACGGCGAGGTCGACAAAGCCGGCGGCGGCATGCGCGTCAAGAACGAGAGCCCCGACAAGGCGGTGCACCTGAAGAAGGGGACGACGTTCCGTTCCCCCTCCGGCACCGAGTACGTCTCCAAGTTCGACGTGACCGTGCCCAAGGCGACGCGCACCTTCGACAAGAAGCGCAACGCCGCCGGTGTCATGCAGCCGTGGAAGACCAGGGTCAAGGCGAGCGAGTCCCGGGTCTTCGTCGAGGCGGCGAAAAAGGGCAGGCAGTACGTCACCGACGACAACGCCCAGTACGAGATCGAGGGCCTGCGAGGCAAGGACGCCGACAACACGTACGGCCTCTCCGAGAAGATCACCATGGAGAAGCAGGACTTCCAGGGGATCAAGGAGGCCTACGAGTTCGACCCCGTCGCCGAGCGGTACGTGCCGGTCGACCCGATGGAGAAGGCCCGCTGGTACCCCACCCTGGTCGGCCTGGAGGACGGGAAGGTGCTCGCGGTCTCCGGACTCGACGACGTCGGCATGATCGACCCCGGCGACAACGAGATCTACGACCCGAGGACCAAGAAGTGGTCGATGGGCCCCAAGCGCTACTTCCCGACGTACCCGGCGCTCTTCCTCACCAAGGGCGGCAAGCTCTTCTACCCCGCCTCGAACGCCGGTTACGGCCCCGCCACCAAGGGACGCGTCCCCGGCCTGTGGGACCTGAAGACCAACAAGTTCGAGAAGGTCCCGGGCCTCACCGACACGGACCAGACGGAGACCTCGTCCTCGCTGCTGCTGCCGCCCGCGCAGGACCAGCGGTTCATGATCCTCGGCGGCGGCGGGGTCGGCGAGTCCAAGAAGGCGACGTCCCGCACGGCGGTCGTGGACCTGAAGGAGAAGAGCCCATCCTTCAAGACCGGGCCCCAACTCCCTCAGGGCACCCGCTACTTGAACTCCGTGATCATGCCGGACGACTCCGTGTTCACGACCAACGGTTCCAAGGACTACCGCGGCCGCAGCGCCAGCAACATCTTCAAGGCGCAGTTCTACGACCCAGAGCAGAACGCCTTCCAGGAGGCCGCCGCCCCCAAGGTCGGCCGCAACTACCACTCCGAGGCGCTGCTGCTGCCCGACGGCCGGGTCGCCAGCTTCGGCTCCGACCCGCTCTACGACAACCAGCAGAACACCAAGCTCGGCCACTTCGAGCAGCGCATGGAGATCTACACGCCGCCCGCCCTGCACCGCGGCGGCGACCAGCGACCCGTCCTCGGGTCGGGTCCCGAGACCCTGCCGGCGAGCGGTCGGGCGACGTTCCGCACGAAGGACGCGGACGGCATCGCCAAGGCCCGTCTCATGCGGCCGTCCGCCGTGACGCACACGACGGACGTGGAGCAGCGCTCGATCGCCCTCGACGTCAAGAAGTCCGAGGGGGCGGTGACGGTGGACGTCCCGAAGGACAAGACGCTGGTCCCGCCGGGTTGGTACATGTTGTTCGTGTCCGACGCGGACGGTGTGTCGTCCGAGGCGAAGTGGATTCAGGTGGAGTAAGGCTCACGGGGCCGGGGTTGCGGTCGCGGGGCTCCGCCCCGGCCCCCGCGCCTCAATCGCCGGCGGGGCTTGATTTGGCGAGCCCCAACGCGTAATCCGCCCACCACGTTCCGGCAGCCGGCCCCCCACGACACGTGCCGTCCGACTCGCCGGGCCGCTTGACCCACAGGTTCGCGTCGTTCAGGGCGTCGCCCGTGCGCGTGGTCGGGGCGGAGCCGAGCGCGCGGCCCGGCGGGTTGCACCAGGCGTCGCCCTGGCCGTCCCCGTAGGGGCCCGCTCCGTTGCGGCTGGTGTCGACCACGAAGTGCGCGCCGCCGAGCAGTCCGGAGAGCCGGCGGCCGTACGCGGCGCTGTCCTGGTCCGTCTGGAAGTTGGACACGTTCAGGGAGAAGCCGTCCGCCTTCCCGATACCGGCCCGCCGCAACGGCTCCACCAGCTTGTTCGCGTCGGGGATCCAGGCCGGGTTGCCCGCGTCGACGTACACCTTGGTGTTCGGCTGCCGCTTGAGGCGGTCGATCGCCGACGACATCAGCGCGTACCGCTCGTCCTCGTACTGCTTCGGGGTGCAGCCGCTGACGATGTGCCCGATCGCGTCCGGTTCGAGGACGACGACGGCCTTCGCCTTCCCGATGCCGGCGGCGAACGCGTCGATCCACTGGTGGTAGAAGTCCGCGCTGTGCGCCCCGCCCGCCGAGTGCTGGCCGCAGTCGCGGTGCGGGATGTTGTACGCGACCAGGACCAGCGTCTTGTTCGCCTTCGTGGCCTGCGCGGCGGCCCGGGAGATCGGTGGCCGCGGGTAGTCGCCCGGCGCCCACATGGCCTGCGGGCGCGCGGCGATCCGCTCGATCAGCGCGGCGTCGGAGCCGCGGCCCGCCCGCTTCCACTTCGCGACCTGGTCGGCGGCGTCGGAGTCCGGATCGACCCAGAAGGGCGAGGAGTCGGTGACGGAGCCGGACGGGGCGGTCCGCTGCGCGGCCTCCGCCGCGGCGTCGTGGCCGCCGCCGCTGCTGCCCGCGTCGCCGCCACCGCCACCGCCGCCGTCGGAGCAGCCGATGGCGAAGGTGGACAGCAGGATCGCGGCGCCGGCGAGCGCGAAGGTGCGGGTGGGGGTGCTGGCGGACGTGTGGGCGGGTGGGACGGGCATCCTGCCCCCTGGATCGGAGCGCGTACAGGGCGTACGAAGGTGTACGAAAGCGTAAATACCGGGCAATCGTTACACAGGGTTGCCGTTTCGCCGCGCATTAAGCGCCGCGTCAGCGGCCCTGATCGCCCGTCACGAGCGTGCCGCCCAGCGGTGTCTGCTCGTACAGGACCTGGTGTCCGCGGCGCCGCGACGAGAGCAGCCCCGCCCCGCGCAGTGCCGCCAGATGCGCGGACACGGACGACGGCGCACGGCCGAGCCGGTGCGCGAGCGCGCTGGTCGACGCGGGTTCGGCGAGCGCGCAGAGCACGTCGGCGCGGCCCCGGCCGAGCAGGTTCGCCAGCGCGTCGGGGGCCCGCGCGGCGGGCGCCGACCACAGTGCGCCGACACCCCGCGCCGGATACGCGACGGTGGGCTGCCACGGCGGATCGAAGCCGCTGACCACGTCCGGCCAGCAGAAGACGCTGGGCAGCAGCACCAGCCCCCGGCCGTCGAGGTCCCGGCTGTGCTCGCTCGCGCGGGCGCTGAGGGTGAGGGTGCCGGGCTCCCAGCCGACCCGGGGGTGCAGCTCCCGCAGCAGCCCTTCGAGGCCGACCTCGGCCAGGCGCCGCGAGTGGTACGCCACGTCGGCCTCGAGCAGCGCCCGCAGCCGGGGCCACTCGGGCTCCACCAGGACGTGCCAGGCCCGTGCCACGAGGTCGGCCAACTCCCGTACTGCGCGGGCCGGTTCGGCCGTCATCGCGCGGCCGTGCGGGGTGTCGGCGGCGCCCGGCGTGCACGCCAGCGACTGGCGGATGCCGCGCAGTGCGTCGTCGGGAGCGGTCGCCCGCAACGCGGCGATCTCCTCGTCGAAGGTGGCGGCCGGGCCGATCGGGGGCGGCCCGAGGAAGTCCGGGGAGTGCCCGCGCCGCGGCATCAGCAGCCACACCGGCGCCAGGTCGAGCCCCCGCGCGGCGTCCCGGATCCGGCGCAGCCACGGCAGGTGATAGCCGTGCCGGTCGGGCCGCTTGAGCGTACGGATCGCCTCCTGCGTCTCCCAGAGCGGCGAGATCGCGAACCGGCACCGCAGCAGGTCCTCCTGCCCGAACCGGAGATGCAACGACATCCGTCCCCCCCTCCGCCCAACATTCGCCGTACGCCGAAACACTACGACCGGCGCGAGGCACTCGGCAGTCTGCGGCCATGACCAGCGAAACGCCTCCCGAACGCCCCGGCTACGCAAGGCTCTTCCGGATCGCCGAGTTCCGCGCCGTGTTCGTCGCGCACGCCGCCTCCCTGCTCGGCGTCGTCGTCGCGGAGATCTCGCTCAGTGTGCTCGTGTTCGGGCTGACCGGGTCGCCGCTGCTCAGCGCGCTCGCCTTCACGCTCGGGTTCCTGCCGTACCTCGTCGGCGGGACGCTGCTGTCCGGGATCGCCGACCGGTTCCCGGCGCGGCGGGTGCTCGTCGCCTGCGATCTCGTGTGCGCCGGGTGCGCGGCGCTGATGGCGCTGCCGACCACGCCGGTCGGCGGGCTGCTCGCGCTGCGCTGCGTCATCGCGCTCGTCTCGCCGGTGTTCAACGGCACCCGCATGGCCACCCTCGCCGATGTGCTCGGCGACGGAGACCTGTTCGTGCTCGGCCGCTCGCTGCTGCGCATCGTGTCGCAGAGCGCGCTCCTCGTCGGCTTCGGCCTCGGCGGCGTCCTGCTCACGGTCGTGTCCCCGCGCGGCGCGCTCACCGTCACCGTCGTCACCTTCCTGTGCTCGGCGACCCTGCTGCGCCTGGGCACGAAGGCGCGCCCCGCGCGGGAACGGGAAGCGGACCGGAGCGGCGCCCTCCTGGAGTACTCGCTGGCCGGCGCCCGGCAGGTGCTCGGGCACCGCCGCATCCGCGCCCTGCTGCTCCTGCTCTGGGTGCCGCCCATGTTCGTGATCGCGCCGGAGGCGCTCGCCGCGGCGTACGCGGACGAGATCGGGGCGGGCGCGGCGACCGTCGGACTCCTGATGTGCTCGATGGCCGTCGGGACCGTCGTGAGCGAACTCGCCGCGGGCTCGCTGCTCTCGCCCTCGGCCCGCTCCCGTATCGCGCTGCCGCTCGCGTCGGCGACCCTGCTGCCGCTGATCGGCTACGCGCTCAAGCCCGGCCTCGCGTGGGCGGTGGTGATCCTGCTGCTGGCCGGGGCCGGCTCCGCGTACACGCTCGGGCTAGACCGCTGGTTCGTGGACGCGGTGCCCGAGGAACTGCGCGGCCGGGCGATGGCGCTGCACAGCGCGGGCCTGATGACCATCCAGGGCGTGGGCGCCGCGCTCGCGGGGGCGGCCGCCGAGTTCCTCGACGTGTCCACCGTCGTGGCCGGCGCCGGGCTCGTCGGAGGGCTGTGCTGCGCGGCGCTCGCCCTCGAAGTGCGGGCCACGGCACGCGGCGAAAGCCCAAAGGCCGAGACGGGGCTGACCGCCATATGACCGCCCGGTAAGGTCGGATGCGTGCCGAAGCCCCTCTCTCTCGCCTTCGATCCGATCGCCCGCGCCGACGAACTCTGGAAGCAGCGTTGGGGATCCGTGCCGTCCATGGGCGCGATCACCTCGATCATGCGCGCGCACCAGATCCTGCTCGCCGAGGTCGACGCGGTCGTCAAGCCGTACGGGCTCACGTTCGCGCGCTACGAGGCGCTGGTCCTGCTCACCTTCTCCAAGGCGGGCGAGCTGCCGATGTCGAAGATCGGCGAGCGGCTCATGGTGCACCCCACGTCCGTGACGAACACGGTCGACCGGCTCGTGAAGTCCGGCCTCGTCGACAAGCGCCCCAACCCCAACGACGGGCGCGGCACGCTCGCCACGATCACGGACAAGGGCCGCGAGGCCGTCGACGCGGCCACCCGCGACCTCATGGCGATGGACTTCGGCCTCGGCGTGTACGACGCGGAGGAGTGCGGCGAGATCTTCGCGATGCTGCGGCCCCTTCGGGTGGCGGCGCACGACTTCACGGACGAGTGAGAACCGGCGGGTGAGACCAGGGCCACCCCGGCCCGCCCGAAGATCGCGCAAAACGGGCGGTTACCCTCGACCCATGAAGAAGAGCGTGCTGACCCGCTACCGCACCATGGCCTACGTGACCGGTGTGCTCCTGGTCCTCCTGTGTCTCGGCATGATCGCCAAGTACGCGTTCGGCATGGACGGCGCCGCGGACTTCACGCGCGTCATCGCCATCGCGCACGGCTGGCTGTACGTCGTGTACCTGGTCTTCGCCTTCGACCTGGGTTCCAAGGCCAAGTGGCCGGTCGGCAAGCAGCTGTGGGTGCTGATCGCCGGCACGATCCCGACCGCCGCCTTCTTCGTGGAGCGCAAGATCTCCGCGGAGCTCGAGGGCAAGGTCGCGGGCGACGCGTCCAAGCTCGCCAAGGCGTAACCCCGGCCACGCACCGGACTTCGCGCGCGTCCCTCCGAGAGGAGCGGACGCGCGCGTTTTTCTGTGACCGGGGGAGCGCGTCCGGACCTGACACCGTGTCCCCACCGGCACGTACGGCCCCGAGGAGAGCACCCGCATGACCGCCACCGCACCCCGCCTTGAGGACCACCCGCTGGTGGCCGCCGCCCGACGGCTCGCCGCCGACGTCCTCGCGCCCGCCGCAGAGGCCCACGACCGCAGCGGGGTCACCCCGGAGGCGATCGCCGAGGTCCGGGCCTCGGGCGTGCTCGGCGTGCACGCGCCCGTCGAGTACGGCGGCTCGGGGGCGTCGGCCGCCGTGGGGCGGGAGGTCGCGGAGATCCTTGCGGGCGCCTGCTGCTCGACCTTCTTTGTCCAGGCCCAGCACCACACGCCGGTACGCACCCTCGCCACGGGCCGCGCGGCGGCCCGCGAACGCTGGCTGCGTCCGCTGTCCGAGGGCACCGCGCTCGCGGGCATCGCCTTCTCGCACCTGCGGGCCTTCCCGAAGCTGCCGGTGCGCGCGACGCGGCTCGCGGACGGCGGGGTGCGCTTCGACGGGCGGGTGCCCTGGTACACGGGCTGGGGCCTCAACGACGTGTTCCTGCTCGGCGGCGCGACCGAGGACAGCGAGGTCGTCTTCGCCGTCGCCCGGCCGCGCGAGCAGCCGGGCCTCACGCCGACCGAGCCGCTCCAGCTGGCCGCGCTCACCGGCACCCGCACCGTCGGCCTGCACCTGGACGGACTCACGGTGACCGAGGAGGACATCGTCGTACGACTGCCGTACGAGGAGTGGGCGCGCGCCGACCGGCCCAAGAACACCAACACCAACCCGGCCGTCCTCGGCGTCGCGCGCGCCGCGCTCGACCTCCTCGACGCGTCCGGCGACACCGAGGCGAAGGAGACGGCGGGCGTGCTGCGCGAGCGCCTCGACGGCGTCCGCCGGGACGCGTACGCGCTGGTCGACGAGGTACCGGCGGGGGAGCGGCTCGCGGACCGGCTGACTGTGAAGACCCGCGCGTACGACCTGATGCGGGCGGCGACGACGGCGGCGATCGTGGCCGGGGGCGGACGTGCCTTCGGCCTGTCGGCGCCGGCCCAGCGGCTGGCCCGCGAGGGGCTGTTCCTGGTGGTGCAGGGGCAGACGGCGGACGTGCGCGCGGCGCATCTGGCGGCGCTGCGGGCCTGAGCCCGTCCGGGTTCGCGGCGATCGGACGCCGTGGCCCATCGACATTTAGTAGGACGTCCAAGTAAATTTGAAGCATGGACGCTGACGCGATCGAGGAAGGCCGCCGACGCTGGCAGGCCCGTTACGACAAGGCCCGCAAGCGGGACGCGGACTTCACCACGCTCTCCGGGGACCCGGTCGACCCCGTCTACGGGCCGCGGCCCGGGGACGCGTACGAGGGCTTCGAGCGGATCGGCTGGCCGGGCGAGTACCCGTTCACCCGCGGCCTCTACCCGACGGGGTACCGGGGGCGTACGTGGACGATCCGCCAGTTCGCCGGGTTCGGCAACGCCGAGCAGACCAACGAGCGCTACAAGATGATCCTCCGCAACGGCGGCGGCGGGCTGTCCGTGGCCTTCGACATGCCGACGCTGATGGGGCGGGACTCCGACGACCCGCGCTCGCTCGGCGAGGTCGGGCACTGCGGTGTCGCGATCGACTCGGCGGCCGACATGGAGGTCCTGTTCAAGGACATCCCGCTGGGCGACGTCACGACGTCGATGACGATCAGCGGCCCCGCGGTCCCCGTCTTCTGCATGTATCTGGTCGCGGCCGAGCGCCAAGGGGTGGACCCGGCGGTCCTGAACGGCACGCTCCAGACCGACATCTTCAAGGAGTACATCGCGCAGAAGGAGTGGCTCTTCCAGCCCGAGCCCCATCTGCGCCTGATCGGCGACCTGATGGAGCACTGCGCTTCCTCCATCCCCGCGTACAAGCCGCTCTCGGTCTCCGGGTACCACATCCGCGAGGCGGGCTCGACGGCCGCGCAGGAGCTGGCGTACACGCTGGCGGACGGCTTCGGCTACGTGGAACTGGGCCTTTCGCGCGGCCTGGACGTCGACGTCTTCGCCCCCGGCCTCTCCTTCTTCTTCGACGCCCACGTGGACTTCTTCGAGGAGATCGCCAAGTTCCGCGCGGCGCGCAGGATCTGGGCCCGGTGGATGCGCGACGTGTACGGGGCGCGGAGCGAGAAGGCCCAGTGGCTGCGCTTCCACACGCAGACGGCGGGCGTCTCGCTGACGGCGCAGCAGCCCTACAACAACGTCGTCCGTACGGCGGTGGAGGCGCTGGCAGCGGTCCTCGGCGGCACCAACTCCCTCCACACGAACGCCCTCGACGAGACCCTCGCGCTGCCGAGCGAGCAGGCCGCCGAGATCGCGCTGCGCACGCAGCAGGTCCTCATGGAGGAGACCGGCGTCGGCAACGTCGCGGACCCCCTGGGCGGTTCCTGGTACATCGAGCAGCTCACGGACCGGATCGAGGCCGACGCCGAGAAGATCTTCGAGCAGATCAAGGAGCGGGGCCTGCGGGCGCATCCGGACGGGCGGCACCCGATCGGGCCGATCACGTCCGGGATCCTGCGCGGGATCGAGGACGGCTGGTTCACGGGGGAGATCGCGGAGTCGGCGTTCCGGTACCAGCAGTCCCTGGAAAAGGGCGAGAAGCGCGTGGTCGGGGTGAACGTGGCGGAAGGTTCCGTCACGGGCGATCTGGAGATCCTGCGGGTCAGCCACGAGGTCGAGCGGGAGCAGGTGCGGGTGCTCGGCGGCCGCAAGGCGGGCCGGGACGACGCGGGGGTGCGGGTGGCCCTCGACCGGATGGTGGCGGCGGCGCGGGACGGCTCCAACATGATCGCCCCGATGCTCGACGCGGTCCGCGCGGAGGCCACCCTCGGCGAGATCTGCGGGGTGCTCCGCGAGGAGTGGGGCGTCTACACGGAGCCGCCGGGCTTCTGACCTCAACCGTGGCCGGTGCCGCCTTGCCCACCCTGCCGCCCCAGGCGGCAGATTGCCCAAGGCGGGGGGGCGGCCGTATCGGGTGGGCGAATCAAGCCCCGCCGGCGATTGAGGCGCGGGGGCCGGGGCGGAGGCCCGTGGCGTCAACGCCGGTGCGGCGGGCGGCAGCTGACAGGTGTCACCACGTGATCTTGGGGTAGGCGCGGGCACGCCAAGTGCCCACGCCTACCCAGGAGTCACCGTGCCACTGTCCGCGCTCAACCGCACCACAACCACCGTCGGCGCCGCCACCCTCGCCCTCCTCGGCGGCATCGCCATCGGCGCTGCCGGCACGGTGAGCGCGAGCCCGCCCGCCGAACCGAAGGTGCAGAACCACTTCGACTCCCTCGGCGCCGACGTCCACGCCGCCGACCTGTCCTCGGGCCGCACCGCCCACTACACGGACTCCGGCCCGGCCGACGGCACCCCCGTGCTCTACATCGGCGGCACAGGCACCAGCGCCCGCGCCGTCCACATGACCGACTTCATGCGCACCACCAGAGAGAACCTGGACCTGCGCATGATCACGGTCGAGCGCAACGGCTTCGGCGACACCGATTACGACCCGAAGCTCGGCAAGGCCGACTACGCCAAGGACGCCCTTGAGGTCCTCGACAAACTCGGCGTGAAGAAGTTCAAGGTGATCGCGATATCCGGCGGCGGCCCGTACGCCGCCGAGATCGCCGCGAAGGCCCCCGAGCGGATCAGCGCCCTGCACCTCGGCGCGGCCCTCCCGCCGTACGGCGAGAAGCCCTCGTACTGCGGCCTGACGGACGACCAGCTGGCCGCCGCCGTCAAGGACGAGATCAAGGACCCGCGCAAGTGGTGGGCCTTCCCCGACGACAGCCCGGTCAAGTCGATCCCCGGCTTCGCCGACACCGCGTACGAGGAGGGCGCCCGCACCTACAACCAGCGCGGCCAGCAGGCCGATCCGGCGCCGCAGGTGCACGAGCAGCGGCTGTACTGCGACCGTCCGGGCCCGGACCTGTCGAAGCTCAAGGCGCCCGTGTTCCTCTACCACGGCGACAAGGACACGACCGTGCCCGCGAGCACCCTCAAGGCCTGGCGCGACAACCTGCCCGAGTCGGCGCCGGTGAAGACCCGTACGTACGCCGACACCGGGCACGACGTCCAGTACCGCCACTGGGACCAGATCCTGGTCGACCTGGCGGGCCGCTCCGACCGCACGGTGGTCTGCCACGACCGGCGCACGCGCGCGCTGCCGGCGACCGAGGCGGACGCCCTGGTGTCCAAGAAGCGCGCCACGCTGGGCAGCTGCGCCTGGAACGACTAACAGCGGGCACCCGTAGACAGCACTGAGGACAGCTACTTGGTCGCGGCGGCCGCGAGCCCTCCCAGCAGGAGGGCCGTGAACCGCCGCACCCACTCCGCGTCGGCCGGCTCCGCGCTCACCAGGGTGCGGTGCACGACCGCCCCCGCCGCCACGTCGTAGATGAGATCCGCCGTGGCCGCGGCGGCGGCCGGGTCGGGGGCCGGCGGGAGCTCCCCGCGGCGCTCGGCCCGCGCCCGCCCCTCCAGTACGAGCCGCTTCTGGCGGTCGACGATCGACGTCCGGATCCGGTCCCGCAGCGGGGCGTCGCGGGTGGACTCGGCGACCACGGCCATCAGCGCCGTCTTCGTCTCCGGCCGGTCCAGGATCGCCGCGAACTGCCGCACCACGCCCTCCACATCGGCCGCAAGCGAGCCCCGGTCGGGCAGTTCCAGCTCGTCGAAGAGGACCGCGACCGCGTCCACCACGAGCTCGCTCTTGCCCGGCCAGCGGCGGTACAGCGTCGTCTTCGCGACACCCGCGCGCGTGGCCACGTCCCCGAGCGTGAGCTTCGACCAGCCGAGCTCCACGAGCGCCGCCCGGGTCGCCTCCAGAATCGCCTCGTCGGCCGCGGCGGAACGCGGACGCCCCGTCCGTACGTTGGCAGGGGGAGAGGGCTGTGACGAAGGGGACGAGGGAGACGGCGTGCGGCGCTGCATGGTCGTTGACCATACCGGCGGGTACGGCGGAAAGATCGCGTGAGGCAGATCACCGGGTGATCACGGGGACCCCGGTTCCCGCGTCCCGGTCACGGCAGTTACGCTACGAGTCGTAGCGAAAGCTGCGCGATCTCGTACGAGCGTCCCGGATCTGCACCCTGGGGCGGCCCGGACGAGCGGCAACCACAAGGCGCCGGGTGGGGATCCGGTGCCGAAAGCACACCAGGCCGAGTCCGCTCCGTGCCTCCAAGATGCGTCTCGCATTCCGGCGGGAGGTGCACGGGGCAGGACCCGGCCCACAACTGTCCGCGGAAGGGGGAGACTGTACGCATGCAGCCACGGAACATGTCCATGAGCGGAGTCGTCGACCTCGCCGCGGTGAAGGCGGCCCAGGAGGCCAAGGCGAAGGCGGAGCAGACGCGCGCCGAGCAGGCCCGTACGGGCGGTGGCGGCGCCGTGCCGCCGTCGAGCCTGGTCATCGACGTCCAAGAGGCCGACTTCGAAAGCGCCGTACTGCAGCGCTCCGCCGAGGTGCCCGTCGTCATCGACTTCTGGGCCGAGTGGTGCGAGCCCTGCAAGCAGCTCAGCCCGCTCCTCGAGCGGCTCGCCGCCGAGTACAGCGGCCGCTTCGTGCTCGCCAAGATCGACGTCGACGCCAACCAGATGCTGATGCAGCAGTTCGGGGTCCAGGGGATCCCGGCCGTCTTCGCCGTCGTCGCGGGCCAGGCCCTGCCCCTCTTCCAGGGCGCCGCCCCCGAGTCCCAGATCCGGGGCACGCTCGACCAGTTGATCCAGGTCGCCGAGGAGCGCTTCGGCCTCACCGGCATCGCGGTCGACCCGCAGGCGGAGGGTGAGGCGCCGGTCGTGGCGGAGGAGCCCCCGGCGGGCCCCTACGACGCGCTCCTCGAGGCGGCCGTGCAGGCCCTCGACGCCGGCGACCTCGACGGCGCCGTGCAGGCGTACAAGAACGTCCTGTCCGACGACCCGGGCAACACCGAGGCCAAGCTCGGCCTCGGCCAGGCGCAGCTTCTCCAGCGCGTGCAGGGGCTCGACCCGCAGCGGGTCCGCCAGGACGCCGCCGAGAAGCCCGCCGATGTGCAGGCGCAGATCGCGGCGGCCGACCTGGATCTGGTCGGCGGTCATGTCGAGGACGCCTTCGGCCGGCTCGTCGAGACGGTGGGGCGCACGGCGGGCGAGGAGCGGGACGCGGCGCGTGTACGACTGCTCGAACTGTTCGAGGTCGTGGGTGGCGACGATCCGCGCGTGACGACGGCGCGTACGGCTCTGGCCCGAGTTCTTTTCTGAGTCGTCAGTGACCAGTTGTTAAACACTGCGGCTTGTGATGCCGAAGTGAAAATTTCGTCCGCGAGGGCGCACAGCGGCCGCGCTTTACCAAAACTTGGTAATCGCGGCCGCTGTTACTTGGAGTAAGTCGGGCCTGATCTTCTGTCCGATTCCGTCCCGTATTCAACCTGTATAAAAACTCCGTTGACGGCACCCTCAGTTGCTGTTCGGTGCCGCTGTGTCCGTGTTCGGTTATCCGTCCGTTACCCGCGAGTAACGAACCCCCTTGTGTCTGCGCCTCGAATGCACCACGATCGGGCACGCTCGGTCCTCTACCCACCGTCCGACAGCCAATCGTGCGGCGGGGTTTTTGGGTCCCCACCGAGTGGTCGACGGCGAACCAAGGGGAGCGCCGGCGGTCCAGGACAGGGGGGTCTCAACCATCCGGTTGGGCCTGTCCGGCAGGTTGCGCGTGATGGCTCAGGTGCGACCAGTGGTTGTCGCTCGGGGGTGATCGCCGGTGATCAAGGTGCGGTGCAGACCAAGCACTTCCGATGCGGGCGCTCTCCTTCCCGAGGACGTAGCACTTCTCCCATCCCTGCCCGGCTGAGCCGCCTCTAGGGGCAGTCAGGGCCGGAGATGTACGTCCGAGAAGGAGGAACAGTCATGAAGTCCGTGACTCGTGGCGGAACCAGATGGAAGCGGTTCGCCGTAGTCATGGTGCCGAGCGTCGCGGCGACCGCCGCGATAGGCGTGGCCCTGTCCCAGGGTGCGCTCGCGGCATCGTTCAGTGTGTCGGGTCAGTCGTTCAAGGTGACGGCGGACTCCCTCGACGGCAAGGGCTTTGTCCAGTACGGAGCCGTCGACTCCGGCAAGACGGGTAACCACCCGGTCGCCGTTGTCGGCATGAAGACCGCGACGATCAACAACCTCTGCCAGTCGGTGGTTGTCCCCGTCCCGGTCTTCGGCGATGTATCGATGAAGCTGTCGGCCGGTGCGAACAAGAGCGCCCCGGTCGAGGCCAAGACCCTCTACATCGACGCCGATGACCTGAAGGCCGATGCGACCTTCAAGAACATCGACATCGGTGTGGCCGCGGGTGACGCCAAGAAGGGCCCCGGTATCCACCAGGGCGACAAGGCCGACCCCAACGCGTTCGCCCAGCAGGCCGACTCGGTGCACTTCGAGAACGTCCAGCAGCGTGCGTGGGCCACGACGGCCGGCACCTTCAAGCTCTCCGGCCTCAAGATGAAGGTCCAGAAGGGCAAGCACGAGTGCTACTAGGCCCACAGGGCCCGAGTGCGGGCCGGGGGCTTGGCACTTGATGAGCTGAACGGCCGGGCGCGGGGGCACTCGCAGTGACGTGGGGTCGTCCCCGTGCCCGTTTCCGGAAAGCCACCATCACCACAGATCAACGCCTTTCCCGAGGAGCTGTACGACATGAGCGCCGAAGCGCACGCAGGACTGGGCCCCAAGCTTGGTCAGATGCGCCAATCGTTCCGAGGGTGGCGCGGTCAGCGCCCGTTCTGGGGCGGTCTGCTGTCAATCCTCGGCGGCCTCCCGATCATGTACTTCCCGTACGCGAACCTCGCGATCGGCAACATGACGATCAAGATGGCGACCACGGCCGGTGCCGGTTCGCTCATCATCGGCGTCCTGCTGGTCGTGCTCGGCCTGACGATGTGGTTCCAGCCGCACTCCCGTGTGTTCGCGGGCGTCGCGGCGATTCTTCTCGCCCTGGTCTCCCTCGTGGTTTCGAACTTCGGCGGCTTCGTCATCGGTTTCCTGCTCTCCCTCGTCGGAGGTGGCCTCGGTATCGCCTGGGCACCGGCGGAGCGACAGGACGACTCGGCCGGGAAGGGCGGTGACCAGGCCACGTCCTCCCAGGACGCGGCGCCGGTCGTGCCGCCGGTTGCGGGAGCCACCTATCAGGTCGCGGGCGTAAACGACGACGTGTCAGGGACGAGCCCGAACAACGGGACGAACGGGAGGCACCGTGCCGGCTGACGAGGTGCAGTACGAGGGCTCTTCAGAGCCCCGTGCGAGAACCGGGCCGCGGCATGCGGCGCGGCGGCATGCGGCACCAAAGAAGCATCTCTTTACCAAGATGCACATGCCCGCGGGCAAGGCGGTGGCGATCGCGGCCATGCCCACGGCCGTGCTCATGGGACTTGGTCTGACGCCGACGCTCGCGTCGGCCAAGGACAACCCGACGAAGTTCTCGGTCGACGACTACAAGGCGTGCGCCGACGCCATGGAGTCGAACAAGGACGACGGGTCCGACGAGGCCAAGGACAAGGACAAGGCCAAGGAGTCGGCCAAGCCGACCCCGAAGCCGTCCGCCTCGGCCTCCAAGGACGGCTCCGAGGAGACGAAGGAGAAGGCGACCCCGACTCCTTCGCCGTCCACGGAATCGCAGGACTCGGACAGCAAGGACGCGGCCACGCCGTCGCCCTCGGCGTCCGAGACCAAGAACCCGCTGGACCCGCTGGGCGTCGGCGACGCCCTGAAGAAGGCGTTCACGCCCGACGACAAGGAGTCCGAGAGCGCGACTCCCGCACCGTCGGCGTCCTCGAAGGACTCCGGCGGCCTGCTCGGTGGCACCACCGACAAGGTGGACGACACGGTCAAGGACACGACCGGGTCGGTCAAGGACACCACCGACAAGCTCGGCGACACGGTCAAGGACACCACCGACAAGGTCAAGGACACGACCGGCAAGGTGGGGGACGCGGCCAAGGACGCGACCAAGAACGTGGGCAACCCGCAGGGCTCCGGCGATGTGCCGGACAACTGCCCCGCGGCCACGGACGCGTCGGGCGCCGACGAGGACACCCCGTCCCAGCTCCCGGACAAGACCTGGAAGCTGGAGGCCAGTTCGCTCCTGCTCAAGGGGGCGGACTACAAGGGCCTGGTGGACGTCCGGATGGCCGACGGTTCGACCAAGCGCGTCATGAAGTACATCATCTCCAAGGGCACGGACATCGGTGATCTGCACCAGATCGCCCCGGGCCCGGACGGGAAGTTCTTCCACATTCGTTCGGACAAGGGCTCCACGTCCACCATCCGTGACGGGCAGACGACGATGTACACGGAGGAGCTCTCGGGCAACCTGTTCGGGCTCGTTCCGCTGACGTTCAACGCCAAGAACCCGCCGCCGCTCAACCTGCCGACCCTGTTCTTCACGAACGTCAAGGTCACACAGGCCTCGCAGTTCGGTGGAACCCTGCACGTGCCCGGTCTGCACACCACGGTCGAGGACAGCTGACCGTAGCCTCAAGGCCGGTTCGGGATCCGCATATGACAAAGGGCGCCCCCTCAAGGGGGGCGCCCTTTGTCATGCGCTCATGTGCTCGGGCACGCGGTGACGCGTCAGTCGCGCTCGCCGCCGCCCAGGTGGTGCACCCGGACCATGTTGGTGGTGCCGGGGACGCCGGGGGGCGAGCCGGCGGTGATGACCACGGTGTCGCCGTCGTCGAAGCGGGCCAACTTCACCAGCTCCGCGTCGACCAGGTCGACCATGCCGTCGGTGTTGTCCACGTGCGGCACGACGTGCGACTCGACGCCCCAGCTCAGCGAGAGCTGGTTGCGGGTCTCCTCGTCCGTGGTGAACGCGAGGATCGGCTGCGCGGCGCGGTAGCGGGACAGCCGGCGGGCCGTGTCACCGGACTTGGTGAAGGCGACCAGCGCCTTGCCGTCCAGGAAGTCCGCGATCTCGCACGCGGCGCGGGCCACCGAACCACCCTGCGTACGCGGCTTCTTGCCCGGCACGAGCGGCTGGAGGCCCTTGGAGAGCAGCTCCTCCTCGGCCGCCTTGACGATCTTCGACATCGTCTTGACGGTCTCGATCGGGTACGCGCCGACCGAGGACTCGGCCGACAGCATGACCGCGTCGGCACCGTCCAGGATCGCGTTCGCGACGTCGGAGGCCTCGGCGCGTGTCGGGCGCGAGTTGGTGATCATCGACTCCATCATCTGGGTCGCGACGATCACCGGCTTGGCGTTGCGGCGGCACATCTCCACGAGGCGCTTCTGCACCATCGGGACCTTCTCGAGCGGGTACTCGACGGCGAGGTCGCCACGGGCCACCATGACCCAGTCGAAGGCGGCGACGACGCCCTCCATGTTGGCGACGGCCTGCGGCTTCTCGACCTTGGCACCGACGGGGACGCGACGCCCCTCCTCGTCCATGATCTTGTGGACGTCCTTGACGTCGTTGGCGTCGCGCACGAAGGACAGGGCGACCATGTCGCAGCCCATCTTCAGGGCGAACCGCAGGTCCTCGATGTCCTTCTCGGACAGGGCCGGGACGTTCACCGCCGCGCCGGGCAGGTTGATGCCCTTGTGGTCGGAGATGACACCGCCCTCGACGACGATCGTCTTCACGCGCGGGCCGTCGACCTCGACGACGCGCAGCTCGACGTTGCCGTCGTTGATCAGGACCTGGTCGCCCTTGGAGACATCGCCGGGCAGACCCTTGTAGGTCGTGCCGCAGATCGACTTGTCGCCGGGGACGTCCTCGGTGGTGATGGTGAACTCGTCACCGCGCACCAGCTCGACGGGGCCCTCGGCGAAGGTCTCCAGGCGGATCTTCGGGCCCTGGAGGTCGGCGAGCACACCCACGGCGCGGCCCGTCTTCTTGGCGGCGGCGCGAACACGGTCGTAGCGACCCTGGTGCTCGGCGTGGGTGCCGTGGCTGAAGTTGAAGCGGGCCACATTCATGCCGGCCTCGATCAGCGAGACGAGCTGCTCTTCGGAGTCGACGGCGGGGCCCAGCGTGCAGACGATTTTGGAACGGCGCATGGGGGCGATCCTATCGGTTTGTTTCGCTACGGAATATTCCGTCTGGTGGAATCTACAAATGGGCGGGTGGGCGCTCAGTCGTTGCGGTTCTGTACCAGGGCGTAGGTCTGCTGCGCGATCTCCAGCTCCTCGTCGGTCGGCACCACGGCCACGGCCACGCGGGCGTATTCGGGGGAGATGAGCCGGGGTTCGTCGGAACGTACGGAATTGAGCTCTCCGTCGACCGCGAGACCCAGCTCCTCCAGGCCCGCCACCGCAGCCTCGCGCACCGGCGCCGCGTTCTCGCCGACCCCGGCCGTGAACGCGACGGCGTCCACCCGGCCGAGCACCGCGTAGTAGGAGCCGATGTACTTCTTCAGGCGGTGCACGTAGATGTCGAAGGCGAGCTTCGCCTCCTGGTCGCCCTCGTCGATCCGGCGGCGGATCTCCCGCATGTCGTTGTCGCCGCACAGGCCGATCAGCCCGGACTTCTTGTTGAGCAGGTCGTCGATCGCGTCCGCCGACATCTTCGCAACGCGCATCAGATGGAAGATGACGGCCGGATCGACGTCTCCTGAACGCGTACCCATCACGAGCCCCTCAAGCGGCGTGAGCCCCATCGAGGTCTCCACGCACTGCCCGGCGCGGACCGCCGAAGCGGAGGCGCCGTTGCCCAGGTGCAGCACGATGACGTTGACGTCCTCGGGCCTCTTGCCGAGGAGCGCGGCCGTCTTGCGGGAGACGTACGCGTGCGAGGTGCCGTGGAAGCCGTAGCGCCGCACGCGGTGCTCGTCGGCGGTCTTCACGTCGATCGCGTAGCGCGCGGCCGACTCCGGCATCGTCGTGTGGAACGCCGTGTCGAAGACGGCGACCTGCGGCAGGTCCGGGCGCAGGGCCTGGGCGGTGCGGATGCCGGTCAGGTTCGCCGGGTTGTGCAGCGGCGCCACCGGGATGAGCCGCTCGACCTCCTTGAGCACCGCGTCGTCGATGACGGTCGGCTCGGTGAACAGCTTGCCGCCGTGCACCACGCGGTGGCCGATCGCGGCCAGCTCGGGGGAGTCCAGGCCGAGCCCGTCCTCGGTCAGCTCCGCGGCGACCGCCTTGAGCGCCTCTTCGTGGTCGGCGATCGGCCGGTTCTGCTCACGGGACCCGCCGCCCGTGGCGAGCGGCGTGTGCTTGAGGCGGGAGGTCTCCTCACCGATCCGCTCGACCAGGCCCAGGGCGAGGCGAGAGCCGTCCGCCATGTCGAGGAGCTGGTACTTCACCGACGAGGAGCCGGAGTTGAGGACGAGGATGCGAGTCGCAGTCACGGGTACAGCCTTCGGTGGGGGTTCTTCGGTGGTCAGTTGGCCGGGGTCTGGGCCTGGATCGCCGTGATGACGACCGTGTTGACGATGTCCTGCACGAGCGCGCCGCGCGACAGGTCGTTGACCGGCTTGCGCAGGCCCTGGAGCACCGGGCCGACGGCGATCGCGCCGGCCGAGCGCTGCACGGCCTTGTACGTGTTGTTGCCGGTGTTGAGGTCGGGGAAGATCAGCACGCTGGCCTGGCCCGCGACCTCGGAGTCGGGCAGCTTGGTGGCCGCGACGGACGGCTCGACCGCGGCGTCGTACTGGATCGGCCCCTCGATCTTCAGGTCGGGGCGGGCCGCCTTGACGATGTCCGTGGCCTCCCGGACCTTGTCCACGTCGGCGCCGGAGCCCGAGGTGCCGGTGGAGTACGACAGCATCGCGATCCGCGGCTCCACGCCGAACCGGGCGGCGGTGCCGGCGGACTGCGTGGCGATGTCGGCGAGCTGCTGGGCGTTCGGGTCCGGGTTCACGGCGCAGTCGCCGTAGACGAGGACCTTGTCGGCCAGGCACATGAAGAAGACCGAGGAGACGATCGCGGCGTCCGGCTTGGTCTTGATGATCTCGAAGGCGGGCCGGATCGTGGCGGCCGTGGAGTGCACGGAGCCGGACACCATGCCGTCGGCGAGGCCCTCCTGGACCATCAGCGTGCCGAAGTAGTTCACGTCGGCGACCACGTCGTTCGCCAGCTCCGGGGTGACGCCCTTGTGGGCGCGCATGGCCGCGTACGCGTCGGCGAACCGTTCCCGCAGAGCCGAGGTCTGCGGGTCGATGATGTCGCTGTCGGCGAGGTCGACGCCGAGGTCGGCGGCCTTCTTGCGGATCTGCTCGACCGGGCCGAGCAGCGTCAGGTCGCAGACGCCGCGGCGCAGGAGCACGTCGGCGGCGCGCAGCACGCGCTCCTCGGTGCCCTCGGGCAGCACGACGCGGCGCTTGTCCGAGCGGGCCTGCTCCAGGAGCTTGTGCTCGAACATCATCGGGGTGAGGCGGTCGGAGGACGGCGCCTGGATCGTCTTCAGCAGGCCCGTCGTGTCGACGTACCGCTCGAAGAGGCCGAGGGCGGTCTCCGCCTTGCGCGGTGTCGCGGCGTTCAACTTGCCTTCCATGGCGAAGAGTTCGGCCGCCGTGGGGAAGGAACCGCCGGCCACCGCGATCACCGGGGTGCCCGGTGCGAGACGCTCGGACAGCTTGAGGATCGCCTCGCCCGGTCGCTCGTTCAGGGTCAGGATCACGCCCGCGATCGGCGGGGTGCCCGCGCTGTGCGCGGCGAGCGCGCCGACGACGAGGTCCGCGCGGTCCCCGGGCGTGACGACCATGCAGCCGGGCGTCAGGGCGTTGAGGAAGTTCGGCAGCATGGCGCCGCCGAAGACGAAGTCGAGGGCGTCGCGCGCGAGCCCCGAGTCGTCGCCGAGCAGCACCTTGCCGCCGAGCGCGTGGGTGATCTGGGCGACGGTCGGCGCGGCCAGCGCGGGCTCGTCCGGCAGCACGTAGCAGGGCACCGGCAGCCGGCCGTCGAGCTTCTCCCGCACCTCGTCGCGGTCGGCGGGCGTCACCCGGTTGACGACCATCGCGAGGACGTCGCAGCCGAGGCCGTCGTACGCGCGGTACGCGTTGCGGGCCTCGGCGCGCACCGACTCCTCGGTCTGCTTCTTGCCGCCGACGACCGGGACCACGGAGGCGCCGAACTCGTTGGCGAGCCGCGCGTTGAGCGCCAGCTCGTCCGGGAGCTGGGTGTCGGCGAAGTCGGTGCCGAGGACGAGGACCACGTCGAAGTCGCGGGCCACTCCGTGGAAGCGGTCGACGAGCCGGGAGACCAGCTCGTCGGTGCCCTGCTCGGCCTGGATCGCGGAGGCCTCGTGGTAGTCGAGTCCGTACACCGTCGCCGGGTCCTGCGAGAGGCGGTAGCGCGCCCGCAGCAGGTCGAAGAGGCGGTCGGGGCCGTCGTGGACGAGCGGCCGGAAGACCCCCACCCGGTCGACCTGACGGGTCAGGAGCTCCATGACCCCCAGCTCCACGACCTGGCGGCCGTCGCCGCGATCGATCCCGGTCACGTACACGCTGCGCGTCACGCGTGCTCTCCGTTTCCCTCGTGGTTCTACGCGTCCCCACCCGGTGTTTCCGGGACGATTCGGTCTCTTTCGGGTCAAAAAAAGGCGCGCAATGAAAGCCGTGCCCCCTTGACAATACCTCTGGCGGTGGCTAGGCCGCCCGCCGGACAGAAGGCCTTTTCCACCGGGTACAAGTGCCCGTCGAACCCCTGCCGAAGCTCCCTGTACGGCCGAGCGCGAGCGCGTCCCCTCCAAGGGCGTGGAACAATCGACATCGCTCACCGACGTACCAGTAGCGAGCAGGAGACACAGCACGATGCGTATCGGAGTTCTCACCGCAGGCGGCGACTGCCCTGGCCTGAACGCCGTGATCCGGTCGGTCGTGCACCGCGCCGTCACGCACTACGGCGACGAGGTGCTCGGTTTCGAGGACGGCTACGCGGGGCTTCTCGACGGCCGCTACCGCCCGCTCGATCTGAACGAGGTCAGCGGCATCCTCGCCCGCGGCGGCACCATCCTCGGCTCCTCCCGCCTGGAGCGCGACCGGTTCCGCGCGGCCTGCGAGAACGCCAAGCAGCTCGCCGAGGAGATCGGTTTCGACGCCCTCATCCCGATCGGCGGAGAGGGCACGCTGACGGCGGCCCGGATGCTGTCGGACGCGGGCCTGCCGGTCGTCGGCGTGCCGAAGACGATCGACAACGACATCTCCTCCACCGACCGCACCTTCGGCTTCGACACCGCCGTCGGCGTCGCCACCGAGGCGATCGACCGGCTGAAGACGACCGCCGAGTCCCACCAGCGCGTCATGGTCGTCGAGGTCATGGGCCGGCACGCGGGCTGGATCGCCCTGGAGTCCGGCATGGCCGGCGGCGCCCACGGCATCTGCCTGCCGGAGCGGCCCTTCGACCCCTCCGACCTGGTCAAGATGGTCGAAGAGCGGTTCTCCCGCGGCAAGAAGTTCGCCGTCATCTGCGTCGCCGAGGGCGCCCACCCGGCCCCCGGCACCATGGACTACGGCACCGGCGAGATCGACCAGTTCGGCCACGAGCGCTTCCAGGGCATCGGCACCGCCCTCGCCTACGAGCTGGAGCGCCGCCTCGGCAAGGAGGCCCGCCCGGTCATCCTCGGCCACGTGCAGCGCGGCGGCACCCCCACCGCGTACGACCGCGTGCTCGCCACCCGCTTCGGCTGGCACGCCATGGAGGCCGTGCACCGTGGCGAGTTCGGCAAGATGACGGCCCTGTACGGCACCGACATCACGATGGTGCCGCTCGCCGAGGCGGTCACCGAGCTCAAGACGGTCCCGAAGGACCGGATGGACGAGGCGGAGTCGGTCTTCTAGGCGCTGGCCCCGCCTACGGATGACGGATCCTGGACCAGAACTCGTCCAGGATCCGCTCCAGGAACTGCCGCCCCGCGTCCCCCGCCCCGGGGGACGTGCCACCGCCCCAGCTCAGCGTGGCGGCCATCAGCGCCTGGTACTCCAGGTGCATCTCGTGCAGGACGTCCTCCAGCTCACGGCGCTGCACCGGAATGAGCCGGGCGATCGGCCGCACGGACCCCTGCCAGCGGGTGCGCGCCGCGTCCCGCAGCAGCTCCGCGAGATGCGCGTCGCGCCCGGTCACCGTCGACAGCGCGCGCGGGGTGAGCCGCAGTGTGTCGGCGAGCGCCGTCGACTGCCGGTCGTTGCCCTGCCAGTCGCCGGTCTCCTCCATCCGCAGATACGAGTGGATCTCCAGGCCCACGGAGCGGGCCACGTCCTCGGGCGCGAGTCCCAGCGCGAGCCGGTGCTCGCGCAGGGTCCGCGGCACTCCGATGAGTTCGCTCAGCGAGCACCACAACGCCCCGGCGAGCGCCGTGAGTTCCCCGGCGGTCGGCGCGGCGTCGCCCCGCTCCCAGGCGACGATCACGTCCGGCGTGATGTGCCCGAGCCCGTACGAGGCACGCATGCCGTACGCGACGTGCCCCGGCGCCATCCCGAGCGCTTCGCGCAGGCGCCGGGCGGCGGGGGCGTTGAACGGTGGTGTCGGCTGGTTGGGCATGGCCTCGTGCTGCACGGGCACAAAGTAGGGGGTCACGGGGCGTTTGGCTACGGTCCGTGCGTCCCGCGTGACAAGTTGGTACCTGTTGACGGAACTTGTGGACCCTCGTTCTCATGCACAAGGACGAGAGCGCTCAGCCCTTCACCGCGCCGCCCAGCGCGAAACCGCCGCCGAAGCGCCGCGACACCAGGACGTAGAGCAGCACCACCGGCGTCGAGTAGATGATGGAGAACGCGGCGAGCTGCCCGTACACGACGGTACCCCGGTTGCCGAAGAAGTCGTTGATGCTGACCGAGGCCGGCATCTGGTCGGGGGAGAGCAGCAGCATGAACGGGACGAAGAAGTTCCCCCACATCATCGCGAACGAGTACACGGTGACGACGGCGACGCCGGGCCCCATCAGCGGCAGCACGATCCGCACGAGCCCCTGGAAGGTGTCCGCGCCGTCCGTCCACGCGGCCTCCTCCAGCTCCTTGGGCACGCCGTCCATGAAGTTCTTCATCAGCCAGACGGCGAACGGGAGTTGGGACGCCGCGAAGAAGTAGATGGTCCCCGACATGGTGTCGATGAGATTCACCTGCACGAACAGCGCGTACACCGGGACCATCACCGCCGTGATCGGCAGACAGGTCGCGAACAGCGTCGTCGCGAGGAACGGGTTGTTCAGGCGCGAGCGGTAGCGGGAGAGCGGATACGCGGCGAGCGCGGCGCAGCCGACCGTGAGCGCGGTCGCGCTGCCGCACAGGATCAGCGAGTTGAGCAGCGGCGTGAAGGTGACATCGGGCTTCAGGACGTCGTCGAAATTGCCGAACGTCAGCTCCGAGGGCCACTTCACCCGCAGATTCGCGTCCGCGTCGACCGAGGAGAGCACGACCCAGGCGAGCGGCAGCGAGAAGGCGAGCGCGACGAGGAGCAGCGCCGCGTCCGCCGAGAGTCGTCTACGGATTCGGGTCTTCACTCAGTCCTCCGTGCGCAGCAGCCGCATGTACACCAGCGAGAACAGGGAGCCGACCACGAGCAGCAGCAGCGCCACCGCGGTGCCGTAGCCGATCATGGACTTCTGGAAGGCCTGCTCGTACATGAACAGCGGCAGGGTCTGACTGTGGTTGCCGGGCCCGCCGCGGGTCATCACCCAGATCAGGCCGAAGACCGACAGGGTCTGAAGCGTGTTCAGCATCAGGTTCGTGCCGATGGAGCGGCGGATCATCGGCAGCGTGATGTGCCAAAGCCGCTGCCAGGCGTTCGCGCCGTCCACCTCGGCGGACTCGGTGACCTCCGTCGGGATCTCGGAGAGCGCAGCCGAGTACACGAGCATCGAGAAGGCGGTGCCGCGCCACACGTTAGCGAACGACACCGCCAGGATCGGCAGGGTGAACAACCAGTTCTGACTGGGGAGATGGAGCCAGTCGAGGATCGCGTTGAGGGTGCCCTCGCGGCGGAAGAACGCGTACAGCAGAAAGCCGGCGACGACCTCCGGCAGCACCCACGCCGCGACCACGACGGCCCCGGTGACGCTCCTGACGGGCTTGGACGCGCGCTGCATGAGCGCCGCGAGCGCGAGTCCCAGCGTGTTCTGCCCGACGATCGACGACAGGAACGTGAAGACCAGCGTCAGCCAGACGGCGTTCAGGAACGCGGGATCCTTGAACGCCGCCGTGAAGTTGTCGAAGCCGACGAAGGACGACTCCGCCTGCCCGGTCAGCTGCAGATCGGTGAAGGCGATGTAGGCGCAGTACGCGATCGGGCCCGCGAGGAAGAGGGCCATGAGGACGGTCGCCGGCGCGACCGGCACGAGCCGGAGGGCGGCCCTGCGACGGTTCCGGGTCACTGTGGCGCTCGCTTCTTGCTCAACTCCCTTCCGTTCAAGGCTTCTTGACGACCTTCCCGTCCGTCGCCGTCCTCACCTGCTCGTCGTACGTCGACGCCGCCTTGTCGACCGAGGCGTCGCCCGTCGTCACCGACTCCATCGCCTCCTGGATCGCCGTGGAGACCTTCGGGTACGCGGGGTACGCCGGCCGGTAGTGGGTGCTCGCCACGAGGTCCGTGAAGAACTTGATGCCGGGCTGCGCCTTCACGTACGCGGGGTCCTCGGCCACGTCCTTGCGGACCGCGATGCCGGAGTTGGCGATGTACCAGCGCTTGGCGTTCTCCTTCGTCTGCATCGTCTTGACGAAGTCGAAGGCGAGGTCGGGATTGGCGGACTTGGCCGGGATCGCCCAGGTCCAGCCGCCCGACATGGAGACCTTGCCGGGCGCCTGGCCTTCCTGCGTCGGCATGTGGGCGAGGCCGAGCTTCTGCGACCACTCGGGCCACTCGTGGCCGCTGCCCTTGATTCAGTCCTGCGGCAGCCAGGAGCCGTCGAGGTTGATGCCGAGCTTGCCCTCGGGCAGCAGCTCGCCGCGCACCTGGGTGGGGAAGTTGGGGTCGAGGGCGTCGGAGACGTCGGGGCCGAGCTTCTCCTTGAAGACCGTCCGCACGAAGCCGAGGCTGTCCTTGAACGCCTTCGTGCCGGTGACCCACTTGTTCGTGCCCTTGTCGTAGAGCGGGTCGGCGGTGCCCGCGCCGGTCCCGTACAGGAGCATCTGGAAGCCCTGCATCGTCGAGGCCTCGCCGGCCGGCTTTCCGGTGTAGACGTTCAGCGGGGTGACGCCGGGGACCTTCCGCTTGATGGCGCGGGCGGCGTCCAGGACCTCGTCCCAGTTCTTCGGCTGCCAGGGCACCGCGATCCCGGCCTTTTTCAGGATCGCCTTGTCGTACCAGAGGCCGCGGGTGTCGGTGCCGTCCGGGACGCCGTACGTCTTCCCGTCCCTGGCCTTCGCCGCGGTCTTCGCCGTGCCGATGAACTGGTTCCAGTCGCCCCACTTGTCCAGATACGCGTCGAGGGGCTTCAAGTACCCGCTGGCGATGTCGGAGTTGATGAGGAAGGTGTCCTCGTAGACGAGGTCCGGGGCCGTCCTGGGGGAGCGGAGCATCTGCTGGAGCTTGGTGTAGTACTCCGCGTCCGGCGCCTTGATCGGCACGAACTCCACCTTCTTGCCGGGGTTCGCCTTCTCGAACTTCTCCTTCATCGCGGCCAGGTAGTCGTCCATGACCTTGACCTTGTTGTCCGTGGACTGCTTGAAGGAGACCTTGATGGTGTCCGAGTCGCTTCCGGAGTCGCCGCCGCAGGCGGTGAGCGTCGCGGCGGCCAGCAGCACGGTGACGGTGAGGATCGGGGCGGTGGGACGCACGGGCACGACCTCCTACGGAGCAGCGCGGGCATCGTTGCCTCGCGGGGCTGCCGTGAAGGTATGAGCGGCGGCGATCAGGGTCAATGGGTGGTGCGAGTTAGGTAAGGCTAAGCTAAGTTAGTCTTCGGGTGGCGTCGCAACGCCCCCGTCCGCAAAGGAGATTGACGCAGCATGCCTCGAATCACCCCCAGGATCCGCCGTTCCGCCGCCGTCGCCGTGGCCCTCGTCGCGGGCGCCACGCTCGCCCCCGCGGGCGCCGCGAACGCCTCCACCACCTCCGCTCCGGCCACCGCGCCGGTCACCAAAGGCCTCTACCAGTCGGCGTACTCGGAGCGGAACCACGCCCTGTGGACGACGTCGGCCGTGGGCCGTCCCCCGGTGACGACGTCCGCGCTCACCAAGCTCGACCCGGTCACGCTGAAGGTCGAGGCGACGTACACCCCGCCGGTCACCGACGCGGCCACCGGCGCCGTCGAGGCGGTCTACGGCATCGCGGTCGACGACGAGCACAACACCGTGTGGGTCACCAACACTCGCGACAACACGGTCGCCGTCTACAGCCAGCGGAACGGCGCCCACCTCGCCACCCTCCCGAACGTCGCCCACGCCCGCGAGGTCGTCGTCGACGAGAAGCACGACACGGTGTGGGCGAGCGGCTTCGGCGACGGCAGCGTCGTGGGCTTCGACAGCCGTACGTTCGCCGAGAAGAAGCGCGTCACCGTCGAGGGCGCGGGCCCGACCGGCCTCGCCGTCGACGGGCGCACCGGCACGGTCTACGCCGCCGACCTCACCAACGACCAGCTGATCGAGGTCACCCGGAAATCCACGAAGCCGCGCCTCATCCCGACCGGAGACGGCCCCATCTCCGTGGCCCTCTCCAGGAACGGCCGCACCGCCTACACCGCGGACAACACGGCGGGCACCGTCTCCGTCGTCGATCTGCGCAAGGGCCTGGTCACCAAGTCGGTGCCGACGGGCGCGGGCACCCTGTCCGTGGCCGGCGACGACCGCTCGGGCAAGGTCGTCGCGGTCAACCGCACCGACGCGACCGCCACCGTCGTCGACCCGCGCAAGGGCTCCGTGGTCAAAACGGTGCGCACGGGCGCCAACCCGAACCACGTGGAGCTCACGCGCGGCACGGCGTACGTGGCCGACAAGTCGGGCACGGGCCCGGCGGGCGAGGACACCGTGACGCGGTTCCGAGTGGCGAAGTAGCGGCTACTTCCAGGTGTAGACGAGCTCCGGCCGGCCGACCTGCCCGTACTGCGGGCTGCGCACGGCACGGCCGGAGTCGACCAGGTGCTCCAGATAGCGGCGGGCCGTGATCCGCGAGATCCCCACCGTCTCCGCGGCGGCCGCCGCCGTCAGGCCCTCGGGCGCGTCCCGCAGCGTCTGCGTGACGCGTTCGAGGGTGGGCGCGCTCAGCCCCTTGGGCAGCGCGGCGGGGGCGGGCGAACGCAGGGTCGCGATCGCCCGGTCGACCTCGTCCTGCCCGGACGCCTCGCCGGTCGTCGCGCGGTACTCGGCGTAGCGCACGAGCCGGTCCCGCAGCGTGGCGAACGTGAACGGCTTCAGCACGTACTGCACGACCCCGAGCGACACACCCTCCCGGACCACCGCGAGGTCGCGCGCGGACGTGACCGCGACGACATCCGCCTGATGCCCGGCCGCGCGCAGCGAACGGGCGAGCGAGAGGCCGTGGCCGTCCGGCAGGTGCAGGTCGAGCAGGAGCAGGTCCACGGGTTCCCGGTCCAGGAACCGCCTGGCCTGCGCCGCCGAGTGCACCTTGCCCACGGCCGTGAAACCGGGAACGCGCCCGACGTACATCGCGTGCGCATCCGCCGCGACGGGGTCGTCTTCGACGACGAGAACCCGAATGCTGCTGCCCTCAACGTCAGTCACGGGGTCCTCTTTCGGCAGTTCCGGCAACTTCTGCGCGTGCTGCGGCGCGCGTGCTTTCTGCGTCGCGGGTGTCCGCAATTCCGGCGGCGCGTGTGGTTCCCGTGCCGCGGGTGTCCGCAAATCCAGCCCCGCCGGCGATTGAGGCGCGGGGTCCGGGGCAGAGCCCCGCGGCCGTAACGCCGTCCTGCGCCGAGGACTCGGGGCTCCGCGCCTCAATCGCCGCGGGGGCTTGATGGGCAAGCGGCACCCGAACGGTGAACTCCGCCCCGCCCTCCACCGCCCGACCCAGATCCAGCACCCCACCACACCGCGTCAACGCCTGCCGCACCAACGCCAGCCCGAGCCCCCGCCCCCCGGACCCCGACGGCTTCGTGGACCACCCCCGCTCGAAGACCGCGTCGACGTGCTCCGGGTCCACACCCGGCCCCGTGTCCGCCACCCGCAACACCAACACATCGTCAGCGGCCCGCGCCGTCACCGTGACCCGCGCCCGGGGCGACCCCTGCGCCGCGTCGACCGCGTTGTCGACGAGGTTGCCGAGCACGGTGACCAGATCACGCGCGGGCAGCGCCTGCGGCAGCAGCCCGTCGTCGATCCGCGTGTCGTCCGACACCACCAGCTCCACCCCGTGCTCATTGGCCTGCGCCGCCTTCCCGAGCAGCAGCGCGGCCAGCACCGGCTCGTTCAGCGCGCCCACGACCTGATCGGTCAGCGCCTGCGCCAGCTCCAGCTCGGCGGTCGCGAAGTCCACCGCCTCGTCCGCCCGGTCCAGCTCGATCAGCGAGACGACCGTGTGCAGCCGGTTCGCCGCCTCGTGCGCCTGCGACCTGAGCGCCCGCGTGAACCCCCGCTCGGAATCCAACTCGCCCATCACGGCCTGCAGTTCGGTGTGGTCCCTGAGCGTGACGACCGTGCCGCGCCGGTTCCCGCTCGCCACCGGCGACGTATTGACGACCACGACCTGGTCGACCGTCAGATGCACCTCGTCGACCCGCGGCTCGGCGGCCAGCAACGCCCCCGTGAGCGGCGCCGGCAGCCCCAGCTCGGCCACGGACCGCCCCACCACGTCGTCGCCGACACCGAGCAGGGCCCGCGCCCCGTCGTTGATCAGCGCGACCCGCCGCTGCCCGTCCAGCATCAGGAGCCCCTCGCGCACCGCGTGCAACGCGGCCTGGTGATAGGCGTGCATCCGGCTCAGCTCGGTGGCGTTCATCCCGTGCGTGTGCCGACGAAGACGGGCGTTGATGACGTACGTACCGATGCCGCCCAGCACCAGCGCGGCGAGCGCGACCCCCGCCACGGCGAGCACCTGCCCCTGCGCCTGAGCCGTGATGACATCGACCGTGATCCCGGCACTGACGAGCCCGACGACCCTGTGCCGCCCCTCGTCGTACACCGGCGTGACCACCCGCACCGACGCCCCGAGCGTCCCCGTGTACGTCTCCGAGAACGTGTGCCCCTTCAACGCGGGCCCGATGTGCCCGAGGTAGCGCTCCCCGATCTGCCGCTCGTCCGGATGCGTCCAGCGGATCCCGTCCGGATCCATGATCGTCACGAAGTCGACGCCGGTGTGCCGCTGGACCTCCCGCGCGTACGGCTGCAGCCGCGCGGTCGGATCCACCGCGCCCGAGGCCGCCTCGCGCACGGACCGCGCGTCGGCGACCGCCCGCGCCGTGGCCGTGGCCTGGCGCCGCGCGCTGTTCTCCGCCTGCCCCCGGTCACTGACGTACGTGAAGAGCGCGCACCCCGCCACCACGACGGCCACCAGCACGACCTGCATCGCGAAGAGCTGGCCCGCGAGGCTGCGGGGACGGGGGATACGCATGCGAGCCAGTCTGCCTCTTCGTATAAGCGCGAACTAAATGAACGGAAGGGTGACGGTCCTCACCGGGGGGAGAGATAGTCGCCAGGATTCGCAGGACGTGAGCCGCACGACCTGGTACGCCGACGTCGTCGTCAGGAGGAACCGTGGCCG
The DNA here is from genome assembly GCF_044453445.1 of Streptomyces sp. NPDC051684. NCBI lineage: Bacteria > Bacillati > Actinomycetota > Actinomycetes > Kitasatosporales > Streptomycetaceae > Streptomyces > Streptomyces sp. NPDC051684. The sequence continues at coordinate 239,392 of NZ_JBITCS010000009.1, forward strand.
ATACAGAGACCGCGAAACCAGCCGCACCAGCGAAGCGGGACCGCACTCACTATCTCTACATCGCCGTGATCGTGGCCGTGCTGCTCGGTATCGCAGTCGGCTTCATCGCACCCGACTTCGCCAAGGAGCTCAAGCCCATCGGCACGGGCTTCGTGAACCTGATCAAGATGATGATCTCGCCCATCATCTTCTGCACGATCGTCCTGGGCGTCGGCTCCGTCCGGAAGGCCGCGAAGATCGGCAAGGTCGGCGGCCTCGCCCTCGGCTACTTCATGGTGATGTCGGTCGTGGCCCTCGCCATCGGCCTGGTCGTCGGCAACCTGCTGCACCCCGGCGACGGCATGCACCTCACCGAGGCCGTGAAGGGCGCGGGCCACACCGCGGCCGAGGAGGCCAACGAGGGCCCCGTCGACTTCCTCCTCGGCATCATCCCGACCACCATGGTCTCCGCCTTCACCGGCGACTCGGTCCTCCAGACGCTGCTGATCGCGCTGCTCGTCGGCTTCGCCCTCCAGGCCATGGGCCGCTCCGGCGAGCCGGTCCTGCGGGGCATCGAGCACATCCAGAAGCTCGTTTTCCGCGTCCTCGGCATGATCATGTGGGCCGCCCCGGTCGGCGCCTTCGGCGCGATGGCCGCGGTGATCGGCGAAACCGGCGTCGACGCCCTCAAGGCCCTGGCCACGATCATGGTCGGCTTCTACGTCACCTGCGCCCTGTTCGTCGGCATCGTGCTGGCCGCGATCATGCGCCTGGCGACGGGCTTCAACATCTTCATGCTGCTGAAGTACCTGGGCCGGGAGTTCCTGCTGATCCTCTCGACCTCCTCCTCGGAGTCGGCGCTGCCGCGCCTGATCGCGAAGATGGAGCACCTGGGCGTGAGCCGCCCGGTCGTCGGCATCACCGTCCCGACCGGCTACTCGTTCAACCTCGACGGCACCATGATCTACCTGACCATGGCGTCCATCTTCATCTCCGACGCCCTGGACCAGACAATGTCCGTCGGCCAGCAGATCGGCCTGCTCCTCTTCATGATGATCGCGTCGAAGGGCGCCGCGGGCGTCTCCGGCTCCGGCATCGCGGTCCTCGCCTCGGGCCTCCAGTCCCACAAGCCGGGCCTGGTCGACGGCGTCGGCCTGATCATCGGCATCGACCGCTTCATGAGCGAGGCCCGCGCCCTCACGAACTTCGCGGGCAACGCGGTGGCCACGCTGCTCATCGGCACGTGGACCGGAGAGGTCGACCGGGACCGCGTCCGGCGGGTCCTCGCCGGCGAGCTGCCCTTCGACGAGCGCACGCTGCTGGACTCCGGCGACTCCTCCGGCTCCGACACGTCCGACTCGGACGTCCCTACGCCGCGCGACGGCGGCGCGAAGGAGCCGGTCGGAGCCTGATCCCTCAGTGCTTCCGCGAGGCGGGGCCCGGTGCGATACGTCGCGCCGGGCCCCGCTTTTGTGCCGCGGGGGCAGGTGGCGTAGAGTCCTTCGAGTTGCCCACAGGGCGGCACCCCCAACCACTCGCACGATCTCCCGACCGGGATTCTATTCGGCATGCCCGAATTCAATTCCGAACCCCCGATTCGCTCGGGAGCCGGGAATCCGCTAATGTTTGGGACGTCGGAACGGCCCAACAGCCGCAAAGACAAACCCCGCTGACTGGGAATCAGGCCCGAAAGGGTCTGATAGAGTCGGACTCGCCGGAAAGCCGAAAGGCCGGAAAGCGAAGCGGGACCGAGGGAAATCGGCCGGTGAAACGGTCTGATAGATTCGGAA
>NZ_JBITCS010000010.1:0-64742 GCF_044453445.1 Streptomyces sp. NPDC051684
CGACGACGCTCCGCGTCGCCTCCCTCCTCCGCCTTGCGATCGCACGCACCAGGCCCCGCTCCCTGATCCGGCCTGATCCAAACGACAAGCCCTACCCGGCCGTCATCATCGACCGGGGCGCGGACCTCGTCACCGCGAACGGCGCCTTCCACGCGTTGATCGGCGGGGTGGACGCACCTCTCCTCGAAGCACCGGTGAACGTGGCGCGCAACCTGCTGCACCCGCGCGGTCTCGCGCCGCGCATCGAGAACCTGGACGAGTGGGCGTGGCACGTCGTCGACGCCCTCCGGGACGAGGCCGCACGCAACCCGCATCGGCGCACGGCCCAACTCCTCACCGAACTTGAGGCGTTGCTGCCGGGCCGGCCGCGGCGGCTCGGCCCGGACCATCTGGGGTTCGCTGTCCCGCTGCGGCTGCGCTCCCGCGTCGGCGAGCTGCGCCTGCTGAGCACGCTCGGCGGTCGACGTGACCCTCGCCGAGCTGCGGCTCGAAGCGTTCCTGCCGCTCGACGAGGAGACCGCCGACCGCCTCAGCGAGCCGGCACCCCGTGCGCGTCCAGTGCGATCGCCCCACCCGGATGCACCAGCAGCGGATTGACCTCCAGGTCGGTCAGTTCCGGATGGTCCGCCGCGGCCTGCGCCACCGCGCAGATCGCCGCCGCGGCGGCCTCCAGGTGGACGGCCGGTGCCCCGCGCCACCCCGTCAGCAGCGGAGCGTGCCGCAGTTCGAGCAGCAGGGCACGCGCGCGTGCAGGGGTGAGCGGGGCCGGCGCCAGCGCCGTGTCGGCGTGCAGTTCGGCGGTGACACCCCCGGCGCCGACCATGACGACGGGGCCGAACGCCGCGTCCCTGCGTACGCCGATGATGAGTTCGCGCGCGTACGGCGGCGTCGCCATCGCCTCGACCGCGTACCGCTCCGCCCCCGTGGCCTCCCGCATCCGCGCGAACGCGGCGCGCAGGGCGGCCTCGTCGGCGAGGTGCAGCGCCACACCGCCGGCCTCGGTCTTGTGGGCGAGCCCCATCGCCTTGAGTACCAGGGGGTAGCCCGTGCGGTAGGCGGCCTCCACCGCCGCGTCCGCGTCCGTCACGAACTCGGCCGTGGGGAAGGCGACTCCGTAGGACGCCAGCAGCTCCCGCACCCGCTCGTAGCCGCCGTCCTCGACCTCGTACGCCGCCGGGGGCGTGGTCCGCTCCTGCGGCAGGCACGGCGTGGTGGCGGCCAGACGCACGGCGCCCGCGAGCGCCGTCGCCGCCTGCTCGACCCGCTCGTGCACCGGGACGCCGCGCTGCCTGAGGACCGTGAGGGCCGCGGTGTCACGAGCCATCGTGTGCACGAGAAGAGGCCGCCCCGCGGCGTGGGCGGCGTCGGCCAGCGCGTGCGCGATCTCGCACTCGCGCTTCTCCTGGGCCGGGTTCGCGCTTGCGTAGTCGCCGAAGTAGCCGGTGAGCACGACCGTGTCCGCGTCGCCGCTGCCCAGCAGGGCCTCCGCCACGCGCGCGTAGGTCGCCAGGTCCCGCTCGCCCGCCCCGGCCAGGTCGACCGGGTTGGCCCGCCCCGCGCCCGGCGGCAGGTGCGTGCCCAGGGCGTCGACGGTGGCCGGGGAGAGCGCGGGCACGTCGAAGCCGCACGCGGCGAACGAGTCGGCGGCCAGCGCGCCCTGCCCGCCGCTGTCCCCGATCACGGCGATCCGGTGCGGTCGGGGCGGGGTGGCGGCGCCGGCTTGTTCGCGGCCGGGGACGGTGGGGGTTTCGTGGCGTGGCGGCCGGGGGCGGGAACGTACGAGAGAAGGGGTGGGGGACATCAAGTGCAGGGCCGTGTCGACGAGTTCGCCCGCCGAGTCCAGCAGCAGGGCGCCTGCGTCGCGGCAGACCGCGGCGACCGTGGCGTGCGGGCTGACCAGGGCGCCGGTGTGGGAGGCGGCCGCACGGCCCGACGCCGCACTGCGGCCCACCGTCAGGAGCAGGACCGGCTTTCCCGCCGCGTGAGCGGCCGCCAGGACCTCCGCGAGGCGGCGGCCGTCCCGGAAGTCCTCCACGTACGCCGCGATCGCTCTCGTGGGCCCGTGCGCGATCAGGGACTCCAGGGCGTCGGCGGCGTCGATGTCGCGCTGGTTGCCGAGCGAGACGAACCGCGAGAAGCCCGCGCCCGCGCGCTGGAGGTGGCGGCCGATCTCCAGGGCCAGGTTGCCGCTCTGCGAGACCAGGCCGAGGCCGCCGGTCGGGAAGTCGCCCCAGCTGAGCCGGAGTTGGCTGCTTGTGTCGACGATGCCCATGCAGTTGGGGCCCAGCAGGCGGGCGCCGCGCGCGGTGACCAGGTCCGCGAGGGAGCGCTCCTCGGTGGTGCCCGAGGTGATCACCGTGAAGCAGCGGGCGCCCGTGGCGAGGCCCTCCTGGACCACCGGGCGCACCTGCTGGGGCGGGACGGCGACCACCACGTGCTCGGGCGGCGTCTCCAGAGCGGACAGGGCGGGGCGGAACGGTTCGCCCCGCAAGTGGCCGCCGCGTTGGTTGACCAGGTGGACCGCGCGGCGGTCGCGACCGGTCAGCGCGCCGGCCGCGAGCCAGTAGCCCCACTTCTCCGGGTTGTCGGACGCGCCGACGACCGCGACCGAGGCCGGGTCGTACAGCGCGTCCAGGCTCGTTGAGGTGGTCACCTGTACCACCCGAACCTCTCCGCGAGGATCGGCAGGCGGTCGGCGACGATGGCGTGCGCCGCGGCCCTGGGGGTCGTGCCGTCGCCCTCCGCGCGCGCGAGCATCTGGTCGATCAGGGAGCGCATGGAGCGCCGCGTGTAGGCGAAGGCCTCGTCCGCGTCCGCGCCGATGTCGCCGAACAGGGTCCACCACCACCAGGCGTTCGTCCCGGAGTTGACGACGACGTCCGGCAGGACCGTGATGCCGCGCCGGGTCAGCAGCTCCTCGGCCTCCGCGAGCACCGGCATGTTCGCCGCCTCGACGACCCAGCGGGCCGTGATCCGCTCCTGGTTCGTCGCGTCGATCGCGTACGAGACCGCGGCCGGGACCAGCACGTCCGCGTCTGCCGACAGCCAGGCGTCGCCCGGAAGTTCACGGTCGCCGGGGCGCAGCCGCTCGCGGTCGACCGTGCCGTAGGCGTCGCGCGCCGCGAGCAGGGCCTCCACGTCGAGACCGGCGTCGTTGGCGATGGTGCCCTTGAGGTCGGCCACCGCCACGATGGTGAGCCCCGCGCGCGCGAGGAAGCGGGCCGTGGCGCCGCCCATGGTGCCGAGCCCCTGGAGCGACACACGGGTGCCCTCGTAGGGGCGTCCCGCGCGGTCGAGCGCGACCAGGACCGCCTCGGCGACACCGCAGCCGCCCACCAGCTCGTCCAGGCCGATGCCGTCGACGTCCACCGCGAAGGCGTCCGCGAGCCGCTGACGGGCCGTCTCCTCGTCGTCCAGGAGCGGGTACACGGCCTGGATCGAGGACACGAGGCCCGCCTCGGCCGCCGCCTTGTCGACCAGGTCCTGCGTGAGCCCGAGGTCCTCACCGGTCGTCCAGAAGGACTCGATGTACGGGCGCATCGCCTTCAGGTAGCGCACCAGGACGCCGTACGCCTCCGGGTCCTGCGGGTCGCAGTCGACGCCACCCTTGGCGCCGCCCAGCGGGATGTAGCGGCCCTGCGGGTTGTAGTGCAGCGCCTCCTTCATCGACATGCCGCGCGCGAGTCCCGCGACCTCCTCCAGGGTGCAGCCGGCCCGCATGCGCAGGCCGCCGCTGGAGACACCGCGCACCAGGCGGTCGATCACCAGGTATCCGTGGCGGCCGGTGACGTGGTCGGTCCAGGTGAGCTGCGTGAGAGGGGCCGCGGGAGCCGTCGGGGGCGTGGCGGTAGTGGCGGGCGTGGGGGCGGTGCTCATGCGGACTCCTCAGGGACGACGATCAGGGTGGGGGCGGGCGTGGTCAGGGCGGTGGTCAGTAGCTTCGCGAGCTCCTCGGGGGAGTGGGCGGTCGCGCCGTGGCCTCCGTAGGCGCGGGCGAGGGCGGGCAGGTCCACGCGCGCGTGGTCGACCGCGAGCGGCGCGTCGCCGCGGGCCTTCATCTCGTCGCGGATCTCGCCGTAGCCGGAGTTGTCGAACACCACGACGGCGAGCGGCTGTTGGAGGGCCGCGGCCGTGGCCAGCTCCTGGATCGAGAACTGCAGCCCGCCATCGCCGCTGAGCGCGACCACCTGGCGGTTCGGGCAGGCGGCTTTCGCGCCGATCGCGGCGGGCAGGGCGTAGCCGAGGGTGCCGAAGCCGGTGGGGTGCAGATAGCGGGCGCGCGGGCCCAGGGTGAGGTGCGGCAACGCCCCGTAGTAGCAGCACTGGGCGCTGTCCGAGGTGACGACGGCGTCCGGGTCGAGGGTGTCGCGGATCGCCTCCAAGTAGGGCAGCCAGTGGGCGTCGCGCGGGCGGGACTCGGCGTCGCGGGCCGCCTTCAGGGCGGCGATTTCGGCGTGGGCGGGGGTGGGGTCCGGGGTGGCTGCCGCGGTGTCGAGGGCGAGTGCGTCGAGGGCGAGCGCGTCGAGCGTGGCGGCCGCGTCGCCGAGCAGCGGGACGTCCGCCGGGACACCCGCGTACATCTGCGCCGGGTCGAGGTCCACACGGATCAACTGGCCCTGGAACGGCAGCGGTTCGGCGGTCCAGATGTCGGACTCGGCCAGCTCCGTGCCGACCGCCAGGACGACGTCACGGGTCGTCAGCCACTCCTGCGCCGCCGGGCTGTGCAGGGAGACGCCGAGGGAGAGCGGGTGCTCCTCGTCGAGGATCGCCTTGCCGTTCGCGGTGGTGGCAACGGGCGCCGCCAACCGCTCGGCCAGGGCGAGGCACTGGGCGGCCGCGCCGCGGGCGCCGCCGCCGAGGACGAGGGCCGGGCGCTCCGCGTGGGCGAGGAGGGTGGCGGCCTGTGCGATGCGGACGGCGTCCGGGACGCGCGGCGCGGCCGGGGGAGCGGTGCGGGCCGGGCCCGCCGGCTCCGCCGCCTCCAGAAGGTCGAGCGGGATCTCGATGTGCGCCGGGCGCGGCCGCTCCGAGCGGAACAGCGTGAACGCGCGTGCCACCGCCGCCCCGATCTCCGCCACCGAGGAAACCCGGTGACTGAAGGCGGCCACGTTGCGCAACGCCTCGCTCTGGCTGCGCATTTCGTGCAGCAGGCCCGTCGACTGGCGCGGATGGCGCAGCGGCATGCCCGGCGAGATCACCAGCAGCGGCACGCTGTCCGAGTACGCCTGGCCGACGGCCGCCGCGATGTTCAGGAGCGCCGGCCCCGTGGTCGTGATCGCCACGCCGGGCGTGCCCGTCACGCGCGCGTAGGCGTCCGCCGCGTACCCGGCTCCCTGTTCGTGGCGCGGCGCGACGTGCGCGACACCGTAGGCCGTCAAGTGGCGGTAGATCTCCAGGTTGTGGGTGCCCGGGATGCCGAAGGCACGGGTGACGCCGTGGGCGGCCAGGGCGCGGACCAGGGCTTCGCCGCCGGTGAGGTGGGTGGGGTCCGCCGCCGGGGTGGGACTGTGACGGGCAATGGCGGCGGGTTGGTTCTGGGACGTCACAGTGACCTCGCAATGATCAGGCGCATGATGTCGGAGGTGCCCTCTTCGATCTCCTCCAACTTGGCGTCGCGCATCCACTGTTCGACCGGGAACTCGCGCGAGTAGCCCCAGCCGCCGAGCGTCTGCACGGCGGCCCACGTGCAGTACGCGGCGGTCTCCGAGGCAGTGAGCTTGGCCATGGCGGCCTCCGTGGTGGCGCTCAGGCCCGCGTCCAGGCGGCGGGCCGCGCGCCACGTCATCAGGCGCGACTGCTCGATGCGGGTGCGCATGTCGGCGAGGCGGAACGCGACCGCCTGGTGCTCGATGACCGGCTTGCCGAACTGCTCACGCGTACGCGCGTAGTCGCGTGCGAACTCGTAGGCGGCGCGGGCGACACCGGTGGCGGCGGCGCCCAGGACGGCACGGGAGATGTCGAAGGTGCGCATCAGGCCGATGAAGCCCTGGCCTTCGTCGCCGAGCCGGTTCTCCTCGGGGACGAACGCGTCGGCGAAGAAGATCTCCCGGCAGACGATGGCGCGTTGGCCCATCTTGCGCATCGGCGCGCCGAAGGTGACGCCTTCGGTGTCCTTGTGCAGCAGGAAGGCGCTGACGCCGCGCGAGCGCTGGGTCGGGTCCGTCTTGGCGAACACCACGTAGCGGTCGGCCTCGCCCGCGTTCGAGATCCACGCCTTCTGACCGTTGAGCAGATAGCCGCCCTCGGTGCGGCGGGCCGTGGTGCTGATCGACGCGGCGTCCGAGCCGGCGCCCGGTTCGGTGGTCGCCAGCGACGTCATCGGGGTGTCGGGGCCCGCGAGCGGGGTGAGCCAGGTGCGCTGCTGCTCCTCGGTGCCGAGGGCGAGCACGGGGTCGGCGAAGAAGCCGTTCGAGCAGAGCAGATTGCCGATGCCCAGGTCGCCGACGCACAGCTCCTCCTGCACGAGGACCTGCGTGAATACATCGGTGAAGCCGCCTCCGCCGAACCCCTCGGGGAGCATGAACCCGGTGATGCCGACCTTGGCCGCCTTGCGCCACAGGTCCCAGGGGGTCTCGACATCGGCCTCGTCGACGGCACGCGCGCGTGGCCGGATCTCCTCGGCCGCGAAGGTCCGGGCGAGCTCGACGACGGCGTGTTGTTCGGGAGTGAGCGGGACCAGTTCGGTGGGGAGTTCCGACACGGTGCCTCCAGACGGCTTCCGGCGTTCCTTGATCCAGGTCTCTTTCTTGATCCAGGTCTCTTTACTGAATCGTCGGTCAGTATCCGGAGTCGTCGAGAGCGCTGTCAATCGAACTGGTACTGAATGATGGATCAGTTTGCGGGAGGGGTGCGTGGTGGTGGCCGAGCGACGTCGGTCACAAGCCCGGGGGATCGGGCACACGGGGGACGCCCAGCGCGTTGTCAGTGGTGCCGCACATAATGGGAAACCTGATCGATCAATGGGAGGCGCCGTGTCACGTTCTCTGACTTCCGGGCTGCGCTCGCTCCAGCCCGATGCCTTTGGCGCCGAGCCCGCAGGGGCGCGACTGGACCGCATCCGCCGGTCCCCGAACTTCGCGGACGGGTCCTTCCAGAACCCGGAGGGCGCGCGCACCCGGCCCGACGGTTCGATGGTCGAGTTCGCCAAGAACTACTTCCGTAAGGACGAGCGCGCCCGCCGGGCCCCCACGGGCACCGTGCCCGTGCACGCCACGACCCTCGCCGACCTGGCGAAGCCGCCGGTGAGCGGCCTGCGGATCACATGGATGGGGCACTCCAGCGTCCTCGCCGAGGTCGACGGGGTGCGGGTGCTGTTCGACCCGGTGTGGGGCGAGCGCTGCTCTCCGTTCCCCTTCGCGGGGCCCAAGCGGCTGCACCCGGTGCCGCTGCCGCTCGCCGCGCTGGGCCCGGTCGACGTGGTGGTGATCTCGCACGATCACTACGACCACCTGGACATGCCCACCATCAAGGCGCTCGCCGACACGGACACGGTGTTCGCGGTGCCGCTCGGCGTCGGCGCGCACCTGGAGCACTGGGGTGTGCCCGCGGACCGGCTGCGCGAGCTGGACTGGCACGAGTCGACCAAGGTCGCCGGGGTGACGCTGACGGCCACCCCCGCCCGCCACTTCTGCGGCCGCGGACTGCGCAACGCCCAGCACACCCTGTGGGCGTCCTGGGTGGCCGCCGGGCCCGAGCACAGCGTCTTCCACAGCGGTGACACCGGATACTTCTCCGGGTTCAAGGACATCGGCGCCGAGCACGGGCCGTTCGACGTCACGATGATCCAGATCGGCGCCTACTCGGAGTACTGGCCCGACATCCACATGACCCCGGAGGAGGGCATGCGCGCCCACCTCGACCTGCAGGGCGGGCCCGCGGCCGGGCCGATGCTGCCGATCCACTGGGGGACGTTCAACCTGGCGCCGCATGCCTGGACCGAGCCCGGTGAGGGGACCGTCACCGCGGCCCGCCGCTCCGCCGCGCGCCTTGCGCTGCCGCGCCCCGGCGAGCCCTTCGAGCCCGGCGCCGAGGCACTGCCCACGGAGCAGTGGTGGCGGGCGGTCGCGACGGTGCCGCAGGGCGGGTGGCCGGTGGCCGGGCCTGTGGCGGGGGCGGAGGAGACGGAGATCGTGGTGGCGGGGTAGCTGGGTGGTCGGGTGGCTGGTTGCGGACGCGGCGGGCTCCCTGTCGGCTTCCGCCCGTTCACCCTCTCCGGTTACGCCACGCGCCGCGCCCGCAGGACCGTGTCGCGGTGGTGGTGGGTGCCGGGCGGGGCCGGGGCGGTGCGCCCGCGCGTCTCGTCGACCTGGATCTCCCAGGCGCCCGCACCGTCGGCGTCGAGGAGCTTGATGATGTCGTCGGCCCAGTAGTAGCGGGCGGGGTCGAATTCGGCGGTCACCGCGGCGTCCTGCTTCAGGTCCGCCAGCGCGTGCGTGACGAAGAGCAGCGTGCCGCCGGGCGCGACCGCGTCGACGAGCCCGCGCGCCGTCGCCGGGCCCGCGCTGCGCAGCAGCGGGAAGTACTGGACGCTCACGAGGTCGAAGGCACCCGCCGGCGGCGGGGTCTCCGCCAGGTCGGCCCGCGCCCAGGAGACCCGGCCCTCGACGTCGGCACCGGCCGCGGCGGCGCGGCGCAGGGCGACCTCCGAGACGTCGACCCCGGTGACCTGCCAGTCGCGCCGGGCCAGCCAGAGCGCGTCGCCGCCCTCGCCGCAGCCGACGTCGAGGGCCTGGCCGGGCGGCATCCCGTCGATCTCGGTGACGAGCACACCGTTCGGATTGCCGCTGAAGAGCTGCTCGCGGCTGCTGTACCGCTCGTCCCATTCCTGGGCGGTGTCGGAGTGGCGGCTGTCGTCTTGGGCGATGCCGTTGTTCATGGCGTGCGGTCCTGTCTTTCGGCGGTGCGACGGTGACCCCGTCGACGCCAAGGTCGCCCCACGCATACGTACGGGCAAACTTCTTTGCGGAAAACGCAAAAGGCGGGCACGGTGGACCGATGAGCGACGACGTCGACGGAGTGCTGGCCGCGGTCGGACCGAGGCTGCGCGAGCTGCGCAAGCGCCGGGGCGCCACCCTGACGGCCCTGTCGGAGACCACCGGCATCCCGATCAGCACCCTGTCCCGCCTCGAGTCCGGGCACCGCAAGCCAGGGCTCGAACTGCTGCTGCCGCTGGCCAGGGCCCACCAGGTGTCGATCGACGAACTGGTCGGCGCCCCGGCCGACCTCGATCCGCGCGTGCACCCGCAGCCGATCACGCGCAACGGCGTGACCATCGTGCCGCTGACCCGCAAGCCCGGCGGCCTCCAGGCGTTCAAGCAGATCCTTCCCGCGGGCCTGACCGACGGCCGCGAGCCCGAGCCGCGCTCGCACGAGGGCTACCACTGGCTGTACGTCCTCAGGGGGCGGCTGCGGCTCCTGCTCGGCGACCAGGACATCGTCCTCACGGAGGGCGAGGCGGCCGAGTTCGACACCCACCTCCCGCATTGGTTCGGCAACGCCGACGAGCGCGCCGCGGAGTTCCTCAGCATCCTGGGACCACAGGGCGAGCGCATGCACATCAGGGCCCGCTTCCGTCCCGACGAGAGCTAGGGCCCCAGGGCCTGTCGTCGCGAGGCGATGAGTTTTCTCGCCCGTCCCCGTCCTACGTGGTGACCAGCAAGGACGCGGTGGCTTGAGCGGAATCGGGCCACCGGAACTGCTCCCGGACAGGCGGTACCCGTGATGGACAAGCAATTCACCGCAACCCTGCGGAAGAGCCCGAACAAGGGCGGTTGGACCTATGTGGTGTGGCCCGAGTCGGCGGAGTTCTTCGGCACCCGCGGCCTGGTGAAGGTCCGCGGCACGATCGACGGGCATCCGTTCCAGAGTTCCTTCATGGCCCTGGGCGACGGCACGCACAAACTGCCGGTGAAGGCGGAGGTGCGCAAGGCCATCGGCAAGCAGGAGGGCGACACCGTGACCGTCCGGCTGACGGAGCGGTTGGGTGCCTGACATGCCGTACGGGCCGCCGCCCGGAAATCCCCAGGCGAACGCGTGTGTGGGTGGATCGCGGGTGCGTATTCGGTCGTAGGTGCGAAGGCTCATACCAGAGCGGGACCTCGGCCGCCGGAGTTTGTCAACTGCCCCTCGCGTATATGCCGTTGGCGACTACCGTGTGTGCTCGCCGTGCGACGCCCGGTCGCGCTGCCTGCTGTCTCTCCATCTGCCGAGCCACCCCCCACTCTGAACTCACAGAACCGAGGACGAGGTCGCCGTATGTCCCAGCTCCGCCAGCCGGCCGCCCGCGCAGACCGCCGCGAAGGCGGTCGGCACGGCAGGCCGGCCGGGCGGGCCGCGCCGCAACCGACCGAGACGCACATACGTTCCCAACTCCTGCGCATCGCCATCCTCCCGCCGCTCGCGGTGGCCCTCGGCGCGAGCGCGGCCGTGCTGTTCGTCCTCCAGCACACGGGAGTGCGGCCCAGCGCGACGCTGTGGGCGGTGCTCGGCGGAGCCTGCCTGGTGACGGTCGCGGGCATCGTGATCGCCGCTGTCGCCGCGCGGCGCACCGCGGCCGTCGTGCGCGACCGGGTGCTCTCGCTGCGCCAGAGCGCCGCGCACCGGCAGTCCGAACTGCGCGATCTGGTCGAGCAGTTGCGCAAGGGCGAGGCCCCGCCGCCGCGCCGCGCACCCGCCGTCGGCGCGCCCGGCGGTGACGACTTCGACCGGCTTGCCGTCGACCTCGCGCGCGGCCACGACATCGCGGTGACCGCCGTCGTCCAGGCCACCCAGCTGTCCAGCCAGGCGGGCAGCCGGCAGAAGGTCGAGGTGTTCGTGAACCTCGCCCGGCGTCTGCAGTCGCTCGTGCACCGCGAGATCAGCCTGCTCGACGAGTTGGAGAACCAGGTCGAGGACCCCGATCTGCTCAAGGGGCTCTTCCACGTCGACCACATGGCGACGCGCACCCGTCGGCACGCCGAGAACCTCGCCGTGCTCGGTGGCGCCGTCTCGCGCCGCCAGTGGAGCCACCCCGTGTCCATGACCGAGGTGATGCGCTCCGCGATCGCCGAGGTCGAGCAGTACTCACGGGTCAAGCTCGTGCCGCCGATCGACGGCACCCTGCGCGGGCACGCCGTCGCCGACTGCATCCACCTGCTCGCCGAACTCGTCGAGAACGCCACGGTGTTCTCCGCCCCGCACACCCAGGTCCTGCTCCGCGCCAACCAGGTGACCTCCGGGCTCGCCATCGAGGTGGAGGACCGCGGGCTCGGCATGCCGGTCACCGAGCAGAACAAGATGAACACCCTGCTCACCGACCCCGACCAGGTCAACGTGGCGAGCCTCCTCGCGGACGGCCGGATCGGCCTGTTCGTGGTCTCGCAGCTCGCGCGGCGGCACGGCATCACGGTGCGGCTGCAGACCAACATCTACGGGGGAGTGCAGGCGGTCCTCGTACTGCCCCAAGACCTGCTCGGCGGGGACGGCGACACCGACGGCGCGGGCGTCCGCATCCCGCACGTGCGCAAGGCCGCCGCCGCGGCGACCGCGGACAGCGTGCTCGGCGGCGAGCCCCCGACGCCGTCGGCCAACGGCCACCGGGCGGGCGGCCCGCCGCCGCAGCCCGGCCCGGACACCAACGGCACACGGCCCGCCCCGGCCAACGCCCCCGCCCCTGCGCCCCCTTCGCCCGCCCCGGTCCACGGAGCCGTCTCCCTGGTGCCCCGCCAGTCGCACCCCGGAACGCCTCCCGTGGGCACACCGATGGCCACACCCCCGGCGGGCACGCCCATGAGCACGCCTCCCGCCGGCACACCGACGGACTCACCCGTCACGGGGCCGCTTGCGAACGGCACATCACCCGTCAACGGCGCACCACTTGCCAACAGCGGGCCACTCGCCAACAGCGCACCACCCGCGCCCCCGCGTCCCGCACCGCACGCCACCCCCCTCCCGCAGCGCATCGCCGGCGACTCCCGCCCCACCCCCGCCGCCGCCCTCCCCGGCATCCGCCCCGAGGCCCGCGAGGCCGCGGCGCACGCCGAGCCCCCGGTCGCCAGGACCGAGAGCGCCGTGCGCGGCACCATGGGCCGCCCCCAACTGCCGCGCCGCAGGGCCCAGGAGCACATCGCCCCGCAACTGCGCGGCGGCCCCGCGCCGCGCCACGAGGAGCAGGCCCCGTCCGTGCACGACCCCGGCCTCATGGCCGCCTTCCAGCGCGGCATCACGCTCGCCGAGTCGGCCGAACCACGTGCCTCCGGCGGGGAAGGTCCCGACACCCAGCGGTGGGAGCCGGGCCCCGACGACCAAGGCGGCGCCCCCGCATGACCACCACGACGCCGCACACCCGTCCGCCCCCGCCGCCACCCCCGTACACGTACGCGCACGCCACCACGCGCGCGTACCCGCCCGAGAGCCCGCACCGCACCCGCCCCCGCCGATCCCCCACCTCCCCGCACCACAACCAGCAGTCCACCAAGGAGTCGATCCCCCATGGCGAGCGATGTGCCGACGGGTCATGTGTCCGATCTCGACTGGCTGATGAGCGGCCTCGTCCAGCGCGTTCCCCACACCAACAGCGCCGTGCTGCTGTCCTCCGACGGGCTCGTCAAGTCCGTGCACGGGCTCGACGCCGACAGCGCCGACCACATGGCGGCCCTCGCCTCGGGCCTCTACTCGCTGGGCCGCAGCGCGGGCATCCGGTTCGCCGACGGCGGCGACGTACGGCAGGTGGTGGTGGAGCTCGACTCGGCGCTGCTGTTCGTGTCGACCGCCGGATCCGGCACCTGCCTGGCGGTCCTCGCCGGGCGCGACGCGGACGCGGCCGTGCTCGGCTATGAGATGGCCATGCTCGTCAAGAGCGTGCGCCCCTACCTGGTGACCGCTCCCCGGCAGCCCTCCGCCGAGCCCACGGCGATGAGGAATTGACGGTGGCGGCCCCGCAGGACGGGCCCTGGCTGGACGGCGCCGCGGGCCGGCTCGTGCGTCCGTACACGATCAGCAACGGACGCACCCGGCCCAGCACGTCGATGGATCTGCTCACCCATGTGATGGCCACCGGGGCGACCCCCCTCGGCTATCTGGGTCCGGAACACAGCCAGGCGCTCGACCTGTGTGCCCAGCCCACATCGGTCGCGGAGATCGCCGGCCATCTGAAGCTCCCGGCGGGCGTGACCAAGGTGCTCCTCTCCGATCTCGTCGACTGCCAAGCGATCACCACCAAGCCCCCCACGTTCCACGACAACCCCACTGACCGGTCCCTACTGGAGGCAGTGCTCGATGGACTACGACGCCAGCTCTGACCCTTTCCCCACCGCACTGAAGATCTTGGTCGCGGGCGGGTTCGGGGTCGGCAAGACGACCTTCGTCGGGGCCGTCAGCGAGATCGCTCCGCTCAGCACGGAAGAGCTGCTCACCACGGTCAGCGCGGACACCGACAACCTCGACGGCATCGAGAACAAGGTCGAGACGACCGTCGCGATGGACTTCGGGCGGATCACCCTGGACCCCGAGCACGTGCTCTATCTGTTCGGCACGCCGGGCCAGGAACGCTTCTGGTTCATGTGGGACGAGCTGTCCGAGGGCGCCCTCGGGGCGGTCATCCTCGCGGACACGCGCCGCCTGGAGGACTGCTTCGCCGCCGTCGACTTCTTCGAGGAGCGCGGCATGGGCTTCATCGTGGCGGTCAACGAGTTCGACGGCTCCTACCGCTACGAGGCCGAGGAGGTCCGCGCCGCCATCGACCTGGACCCGGCGGTCCCGGTCGTGCGCTGCGACGCGCGCATCTCGAGCTCCGGCATCCAGACGCTGCTCACCCTCGTACGGCATCTGCTGGCGCACGCGCCCGCGACCGCCACGGGGTTCGGGGCCCACACATGACGTACGACGCCGCCAGGAGGCTGCTGCTCACGCCGCAGGACCGGGAGGGCGCGGAGCGGGCCCGGCGGCTGCGCAGGCTCGACCTGGGACAGCGCGCCGAGCCGGTGTTCGACCGCTTCGCGGACCGCCTCGCCGAGGTGACGGGCGCGCCGTTCGCCATGGTCAACTTCATTGACGAGAACCGGCAGTTCTTCGCGGGGCTGCACACCCCCGACGGCGACCACCGGGGCGGCGAACTGGGCGCGGCGGCCGCCTCGGCGGCGACCTCCGCGGCCACGGAAGGCGAAGTGGCGCGCTACATGGCGCGCGATCACGGCTATTGCCCGCATGTGGTCGTGCGGCGCAAGGCGCTCGTCCTGGAGGACGTGTGCGACTACCCGCGCTTCGCGGGCAACCCCGTGGTCGACGAGATCGGCATCCGCTCCTACCTGGGCGCGCCGTTGATCGACGAACGTACGGGGCTCGCCCTCGGCACCGTGTGCGCGGTCGCGACCGAGCCCCGCCCGTGGGGACAGGCGGGGCTCGCGACCATCAAGGCCATGGCGGGTGAACTGATGGAGCTGGTGCGGGGTAGGGGCGACCTGCTCCGCTAGGCCTGTCGATCAGCCCTGGGCGGTCACGGCGCGGGCGTCGCGGCGCTGCTTGACGTAGCCGCCCGCGGCGAGGGCGACGACCAGGATCGCGGAGACGAACAGCTGGTCGCGGCCGTCGGCGGTGCTGGCCATGACGACGAAGACGCCCGCGATGGCCGCCAGGGCGAGCCAGGTCAGATACGGGAAGCCCCACATCTTCACGGTGAGCAGCTCGGGTGACTCGCGCTCCAGGCGGCGGCGCATCTTCAGCTGCGCGAGGCAGATGAAGACCCAGCCCACGAGGATGGCGACACCGGTCGTGTTCATCAGCCAGGTGAACACGGTGTCGGGCCACCAGACGCCGGCGAACACCGCGAAGAAGCCGAAGAGGCAGGACGCCACCACCGCGGCCACCGGCACGCGGCGGTGCACCCGGCCCAGGAAGCGCGGGCCGAGGCCGCGCGAGACCAGCGAGTAGGCCATGCGGGACGAGCCGTAGATGTTGGCGTTCATCGCGGACAGCAGGGCGACCAGGATGACGGCCTGCATGATGGTGCCGGCGGCCGGGATGCCGAACTCGTCGAGCACGGTGACGTACGGGCCGTCGGCGGCGACGTTCGGGTCGTTCCACGGCACCAGGGCGACGACCAGCGCCATCGACCCCACGTAGAAGAGCGCGATGCGCCACACGGCGGTGCGCACGGCGCGGGCGACGTTCTCGCGCGGCTTGTCGGACTCGGCGGCGGCGATGGACACCGTCTCCAGGCCGCCGTACGCGAAGACGGCGGTGAGCAGTCCGGCGATCAGGCCGGAGCTGCCGGTGGGGAAGAAGCCGCCGTGGCCGGTGAGGTTGGAGGCGCCGGGGGCGTCGCCGAAGACGCCGAAGATGCCAAGGACGCCGAGGACCAGGAACGCGCAGATCGCGGTGACCTTCAGGGCCGAGAAGAAGAACTCGAACTCGCCGAAGTTGCGCACCGCCGCCAGGTTGCTCAGGCAGAAGAAGACCATGAAGACGGCGACCCACCCGTAGGCGGGCAGGAACGGCACCCAGCCGTGCATGATCTGCCCGGCCGCCGTCGCCTCCGCGGCCACACCGCAGGTCAGCATCACCCAGTACATCCAGCCGGAGGTCGCCCCCGCCCAGGCGCCGAGTTCGCGCTCGGCGTGCACGGAGAACGAGCCGGTGGCCGGCCGCGCCGCGGACATCTCGCCGAGCATCCGCATCAGCAGCATGACCACGAATCCGGCGCCCGCGAAGAGCAGCACGACCGCGGGCCCCGCGGCGGCGATCCCGGCGCCCGACCCTACGAAGAGGCCCGCGCCGATGACGCCGCCGAGGGCGATCATCGAAAGGTGCCGCTGCTTGAGGCCGTGGCCGAGTTCCGTGCCGGTGGCGGCGGCCTCGCCGTCGCCCGGCGTGGCGCCGACGTCGGATCCGGCCTGCGGCGGGTCCGTGACGGAGGTCCGTGTCATGGTCGTGCCTGTTCGCTGTCTGAGACGGGTTGAAGTGCGGCGACAGTATGCGCTGGTGAGGCGTGGTGCATCGGCTGTCCGTTATTCGGACACTCTGTTCGCTGAACGGGACGGCGCGGCGCCAACGGGCCCCGGGAGAGGGGTCCTTCGGGGTGACCCCGCGAGCAGGCCTGTAGGAAACCTGGGGCGCCGCTTAAGAAAACCTCGATGGACCGAACGCGCCGCGTACGGAAGAGTCTGCGGTGTCGGCGGACCGCATACGGGACGTATCCGGACGACTGTCGCGGCACATCCCCACCACCCACTCTCCCCGCACACGGGCCGGTTCAGCCTGCCCGCATGCGCGACGACAGGAGTCGAACCCTTGAAGGCACTGGTCAAGGAGAAGGCCGAACCGGGTCTGTGGCTGACGGACGTCCCCGAGCCCGGCATCGGCCACGGGGACGTACTGATCAAGGTCCTGCGCACCGGGATCTGCGGCACCGATCTGCACATCCGCAGCTGGGACGGCTGGGCGCAGTCGACCATCAGCGCGCCGCTGGTCGTGGGCCACGAGTTCGTCGGCGAGGTCGTCGAGACCGGCCGCGACGTGAGCGACATCGCCGTCGGCGACACGGTCAGCGGCGAGGGCCACCTGGTGTGCGGCAAGTGCCGCAACTGCCTCGCCGGGCGCCGCCACTTGTGCCGGGCGACGGTCGGCCTCGGCGTCGGCCGCGACGGCGCGTTCGCCGAGTACGTGGCGCTGCCCGCCTCCAACGTGTGGGTGCACCGAGTCCCCGTCGACCTCGACGTCGCCGCGATCTTCGACCCGTTCGGCAACGCCGTGCACACCGCGCTGTCCTTCCCGCTCGTCGGCGAGGACGTGCTGATCACGGGCGCGGGACCCATCGGTCTGATGGCGGCGGCCGTCGCCAAGCACGCCGGCGCCCGCAACGTCGTCATGACCGACGTCAGCGAGGAGCGTCTGGGGCTGGCGCGCAAGGTCGGCGTGAGTCGCGCCCTGAACGTGGCGTCCTCGACCATCGCCGAGGGTCAGCGCGAACTCGGCCTGCGCGAGGGCTTCGACGTGGGCCTGGAGATGTCCGGCAACCCTGTCGCGATGCGCGACATGCTCGCGAACATGACCCACGGCGGCAAGATCGCCATGCTCGGCCTGCCGTCCGAGGAGTTCGCCGTCGACTGGGCGCGGATCGTCACGTCGATGATCACCATCAAGGGCATCTACGGCCGCGAGATGTTCGAGACCTGGTACGCGATGTCGGTCCTCCTGGAGGGCGGCCTCGACCTCTCACCGGTGATCACCGGCCGCTACGCCCACACCGACTTCGACGCGGCGTTCGAGGACGCGGCGAGCGGCAAGGGCGGCAAGGTCATCCTCGACTGGACCGCCTGAGCGCCTCCCCACCCTGAACTCCCCATCCCCAGAAGGACTTACGTCATGTTCGACAACGCGCGCGCCGACTTCCAGGCCACCCTCGACGAGATCGCCGCCGCCGGCCTGCACAAGCCCGAGCGGGTCATCGGCACCCCGCAGTCCGCCACCGTCGACGTCACCGCAATGGGGTCTCCCCTGCTCGAGCGAAGCCGAGAGCTTGGGGAAGGCCGCCCCGGTGAGGTGCTCAACTTCTGCGCCAACAACTACCTGGGCCTCGCCGACCACCCCGAGGTGATCGCGGCGGGCCACGCGGCCCTCGACCGCTGGGGCTACGGCATGGCGTCCGTCCGCTTCATCTGCGGCACGCAGGAGGTCCACAAGGAGCTGGAGGCGCGCCTGTCGGCCTTCCTCGGCCAGGAGGACACGATCCTGTACTCCTCCTGCTTCGACGCCAACGGCGGCGTCTTCGAAACGGTGCTCGGCCCCGAGGACGCGGTGATCTCCGACGCCCTCAACCACGCGTCGATCATCGACGGCATCCGGCTGTCCAAGGCGAAGCGCTTCCGCTACGCCAACCGCGACATGGCCGACCTGGAAGCGCAGTTGAAGGCGGCCGGCGAGGCGGGCGCCCGCCGCAAGCTGATCGTCACGGACGGCGTCTTCTCGATGGACGGCTACGTCGCGCCGCTCACCGACATCTGCGACCTCGCCGAGCGCTACGACGCGATGGTCATGGTCGACGACTCGCACGCGGTCGGCTTCGTCGGCCCCGGCGGCCGCGGCACCCCGGAGCTGCACGGCGTGATGGACCGCGTCGACATCATCACCGGCACCCTCGGCAAGGCCCTGGGTGGGGCGTCCGGCGGCTACGTCGCGGCGCGCGCGGAGATCGTCGCGCTGCTGCGCCAGCGTTCGCGCCCGTACCTGTTCTCGAACAGCCTCGCCCCGGTGATCGCCGCGGCCTCGCTGAAGGTCCTGGACCTCCTGGAGTCGGCGGGCGACCTGCGCGAGCGCCTCGCGGCGAACACCAAGCTGTTCCGCACGCGGATGACGGAGGAGGGCTTCGACATCCTCCCCGGCGACCACGCGATCGCCCCGGTGATGATCGGCGACGCCTCCGTCGCGGGCCGCATGGCCGAGCTCCTCCTGGAGCGCGGCGTCTACGTGATCGGCTTCTCGTACCCGGTGGTCCCGCAGGGCCAGGCACGCATTCGCGTCCAGCTGTCGGCGGCGCACTCCACGGAGGACGTGAACCGGGCGGTGGACGCGTTCGTGGCGGCCCGCGCCGAACTGGGCTGACACCGCCCGCGCGTGGATTGTCAGTGACGTTTGGGAGAATCACCGCATGATCGAAGCGCGGCGGCTGCACATCCTCCGTGCGGTGGCCGACCACCGCACCGTCACGGCTGCGGCCGCCGCGCTGTACCTGACCCCCTCGGCGGTCTCGCAGCAGCTCACGGCCCTTGAGCAGGAGACGGGCCACAAACTGGTCGAGCGCGGGGCGCGCGGGGTCCGCCTGACCTCGGCCGGCGAGATCCTGCTGACCCACACCAACGCGGTCCTCGCCCAGCTGGAGAAGGCCGAGGCCGAGCTGGCCGCGTACAGCACCGGCGAGGCGGGCACGGTGACGCTCGCCTCCTTCGCGACGGGCATCGGCCTCGTCGTGGGACCGGCCCTGGCCCACTTGTCGAAGGCGGCGCCCGGCATCCGCGTCCGCGTCCAGGACGCCGAGGGCGACGCCAGCCTGCCGATGCTGCTCGACCGGCAGATCGATGTGGCGGTCGCCGTCGACTACCGGGGCGCGCCGGGCGCCGACGACGACCGGATCACGCGCGTGCCGCTGTACGCGGAGCCGTTCGACGCGGTCCTGCCCCTCACGCACCGCCTTGCCGCCGCGGAGTGGGTGCCGGTCGCCGACCTCGCCAAGGACACGTGGATCGGCCCGTACCCCGGCAACCCCTGCCACGACGTGGTGGTCCTGGCCTGCGAACACGCCGGTTTCTCCCCGCAGTTCGAGCACTCCTCGGACGACTTCCGCGCCGTCGTCGCCCTCGCCTCCGCGGGCGCGGGCGTGGCGCTGGTCCCGCGCTCGGCGCTGCACGGGGTGGACCTGAGCCAGGTGGTGGTCCGCCCGATCGACGGCGCGGCGCCGGCCCGCAAGGTCTTCGCGGCGGTCCGCCACGGGGCGGAGGTGCATCCGCTGATCCGGCCGGTGCTGGAGGCGCTGGGGGAGGCGGCGGAGGGCTGACCCCGGGGTGGGGTGATATGTGTTGCCGCGACGTAACCCGCATGTCTCATATCTGGGATACCGTGCCGAATATGAGACGCGAGATGAGGCGCGAGAGTGAACCGTCACCCCGCGACGGCGGCGACCCGGCCCCGGACCCCGTGGACGCCCGACTCGGTGCCCGGCTCGCCGAGCTGCGATCCGAACACGGCTTGTCCCTGGGGGAGTTGGCGGACCGCAGCGGTGTGAGCCGGTCCACCCTGTCGCGGGCTGAGCGCGCCGAGATCAGCCCGACCGCCACCCTCCTCAACCGTCTCTGCGCGGTCTACGGGCGGACCATGTCGCAACTCCTGAGCGAGGTCGAGTCGGCCCCCGCCCAGGTCGTACGCGCCGCGGACCAGCCCGTCTGGCGCGACGACTCGACCGGCTTCGCGCGTCGCTCCGTCTCCCCGCCGCAGGCCGGACTGCGCGGCGAGGTGGTGCAGGGCACCCTCGAGCCGTACGCCGACATCGCCTACGACCGCCCGCCCGTCCCCGGCCTCGAACAGCACATCTGGGTGCTCGACGGCCTCCTCGACCTCACCGTCCAGGGCACGACACACCGCCTGGAGACGGGCGACTGCCTGCGCTTCCGCCTCTGGGGGCCCACCCACTTCCACTGCCCCGGCCCCGCCCCGGTGCGCTACGCCCTGGTGGTGGTGGTCCCGTGACGTACGTCTGCACACGTCTTGCGCCCGCGGAATTCTTCTCCTGCGTAGACGAGTTGGGTGCTCTGCTGGCCGACGTCGTACAAGGAGGCAGCTCGCTCGGCTTCCTGCGCGGGCTGACGCCTGACGAAGCAGCGACCTGGTGGCGCGATTCCGTCGGACCGTCCGTGGAGCGCGGCGGCACGGCCGTGTGGGCGGCGACCGACATGGACGAGACGGGCCGGGCGCGCTGCGTCGGAACCGTCTCACTCGCCTTCGCCGACAAGCCCAACGGCCGCCACCGTGCCGAAGTGATCAAGCTGATGGTGCACGACAGCGCCCGCGGCACCGGCCTCGGCCGCACCCTCCTGGCGACCGCCGAGCGCGCCGCGGCGGAGGCGGGAGTGACGCTCCTGGTCCTCGACACGGAGACCGGCAGCCCCGCCGAGAACTTCTACCGCAAGGCGGGCTGGGACGAGGTCGGCGTCATCCCGGACTACGCGGCCGACCCGTCCGGAGTCCTGCACCCCACGACCCTGTTCTGCAAGCGCCTCGAACCGCTCGTGCCGGTCGGCGATTGCCAGGAATGAGCGCCTACGGTGCGGGGGAGGTGCAGGCCAGCACGTACCGCACGCGCATCGCACCCGCTTTGCCCCGCCCCGCCCACAGGGCCGTACGGACTGTCCGAGAGGAAGCCGCCAGATGACCGCCACAGACCCGACGTACACGACGAGCGCGCTCAGCACCGGCGACGGCGCCGCCGTGGCCACGTACACCTGGCTGCCCGACGGCGGCAGGCCCCGCGCCTTCGTGCAGATCGCGCACGGCGCGGCTGAGCACGGCTTGCGCTACGACCGTTTCGCCCGCCACCTGACCTCCCACGGCTACGGCGTCATCGCCTCCGACCACCGCGGCCACGGCGCCACGGCCTCGACCACGGGCGGCTACGGGGTCACGGACGACGGCGAACCCGGGACCGTCGACGCATGGGTGTCGATCGTCGAGGACCTCAAGGCGATCGGCGATCAGGCGCGCGCCCTCTACCCGAACGTCCCGTTCGTCATGCTGGGCCACAGCCTCGGCTCGCTGCTCGCGCGCGACTACGCGCAGCGGTACGCGGACGACCTGGTGGCCCTGGTCCTCTCCGGCACCTTCCGCTCCCTGCCCGGCGCCGACAACGAGGGCGACATCGCGGCCCTGGAGGCCGAGATCGCGGCGGCCGGCCGCGCCGCCACCTCGCCCTACGTGGGCAACCTCTTCTCGTCCTTCAACGACCCGTACGAGCACCGCACCGGCTTCGAGTGGCTCTCGCGGGACGAGGCGGAGGTCGACAAGTACGTCGCCGACGAACGCTGCGGCTTCGACTTCTCGGCGGGCCTGTCCCTGGACTGGGTCCGCGCGGTGCGCCGCATCAACGACCCGGCGAACCTCGCCCGCATCCCGGCCGACCTGCCGATCCACATCGCGGTCGGCACGGAGGACCCGTGCAACCAGCGCATGACGCTGGTCCACGAACTCCTGGAGGACTTCCGCTACGTGGGCGTCGAGGACCTCACCTGGAAGGGCTACGAGGGCGCCCGCCACGAGATCCTCAACGAGACGAACCGCGACGAGGTCCAGGCGGACCTGGTGGCGTGGCTGGACAAGCGGGTGCCGTGAGCGGGGGTCTTGAGCGGGTTCGGGTCGGGCCCGGTCCGGACCCGGACCGCGCCACCCGCTGCGCGGTGCGGGTCGGGTCAGCGGGATCAGCGCACGTCCACGCAGTCACCGGTGGCGGTGAGCGGCGGCGTGGTGGAGGTGCCCTCGAACTTGTAGCGGTAGCAGCGGTCGGTGGTGGCCTTGCGCGTCTGCTTCTCGACGCCCGCCTGGCTGCCGGTGCCGGTGATGTGGCTGCTGGTGGTGGCGTACGAGCCGGTCAGCGAACGCGCCTGGAGGCGGACGGTCTGCTGTGTGTAGCCCGCGTACTTGTGGGTGTCCCAGTTGGCGCGCTCCAGCTTGCCGGTGATCGTGATCGTCTTGTCCTTGGCGACGGGCTCGGGGGCCGCGTTGTTGCTCAGCCGGGACCAGCGTTTGAGGTACCAGGTCTTGGCGTTGTCGGTGTCCACGTCGGTGGTCGCCTCGGTGATCGCGCAGAGCGAGATCTTCCAGGCTCCGGCATCCTCGTTCTTCAGGTCGTCCTGGGGGTCGATCTTGAAGGTGGCGGTGCAGCTGAACGTGGCGCCGCCGGACGAGGTGCAGGGGTCGGTGTCCGCGTAGAACTCCTCGGAGTTCATGAACTGCTTGAGCCCGCTGTCGCGGTCGGTGCCGCGCCAGATCGCCGCGTTGCTGCCGTAGAGCGTCGAACCGCCGCTGACCTTCCACTTCACGGTGATCGTCTGCGTGTTCGTCGTCCCGACGCGGGCGCTGTTCCCGCCGTCGACGGTGATGCCGGAGACGACGGCGACGTCGGCGGTGGGGTCGGGCTCGGCGCTGCTCGCGGCCCGGGCCTTGGCCTTCGGAGCGGCGTCCTTCGCCGCCGACGCGTCGGCGACCGCGGCCTTGCTCTGCTCCAGCGCCTCGGCCGCGTCGGTCTGGCCGGCCGTCGCGGACGGCGTGACGAGCAGGCCGACGGCGAGCCCGGAGGCGGCCAGCGCGCCGACACCCAGGGTCACCTTCTTGCCGGTCGTCAACTTCTTGCGGGAGTGCTGGGACATGAGGAAGCTCCGTTGTCGACAGGCGACTGGCGAGGGGCGGATGCAGGTCGCGAACGTCGGACCCGGATCACGCACGGCCGCAGCGGCCGCACAGTCTTGATCGGCGATGCGGTGAAAGGGGTGTATGCGGGCGGCAGTTGAGGCGTGTGAGGTGCATCACTCGCCGGGGTCGTCGCGCGCAGAAGACGTACGGCCCGAATCGTCGACGCGTACCGGCCCTGCGTTTCGGTGCGAGTTGGCGCGAGGTGCGTGACGGGCGTTGGCTACATTTCGTTGCATGCTGGACGCCGAGGATGTACGCACCGTAGCCCTGTCCCTGCCGGACACGACCGAGAAGGTCGCCTGGAGCATGCCCACGTTCCGGGTGGCGGGGAAGATGTTCGCCACGCTGCCCGAGGACGAGACGTCGATAGCGGTGCGCTGCCCGAAGGAGGAGCGCGACGAACTGGTCCTGGCCGAGCCGGACAAGTTCTGGATCGCGGACCACGAGGCGTCCTTCGCCTGGGTCCGGGCCCGCCTCGCGGCCCTGGAGGACACGACCGAGCTGCGCGACATCCTCGCCGACTCCTGGCGCCAGGCGGCGCCCACCCGACTCCTCGACGCACACCCGGAGTTGGGGCTTCCACGTGCAGGATGAAAGCAGGTGAGGCGTCGCGCATCCGCATGGCATCATCCGCTCGCGAGGGCGGGTCGCGCGCGTGCGGCGCCGCGTCATGGGGACGACGAACGGGGAACGTGGATGGCCGACCGGGCGGTCGACGGCGAGGACGCCGGGGTCGCGCCCCGGCGCGGCATCTGGACCCGCGACTTCGGCCTCTTCTTCACCGCGAGGGGCGTCGCCAAGCTCGGCGACAGCATGCTGCCGGTGGCCCTCGCGGCGGGTCTCCTCCAGTACGGCTACGGGGCGGGCGCGGTCGGCCTCGCCATGGCCTCCTCGGTGGCCTGCTTCGCCGGCCTGGTCATCTTCGGCGGCGTACTGGCGGACCGTTTCAACACGCGTCTACTGATGACGGGCGCCGACCTCGCCCGCCTGGTCACCCAGTCCCTCGCAGCCGTCATGTTCTTCACCGGCCACGTCGTGCTCTGGCAGATCTGCGTCATCGGAGCGATCAATGGCTCTGCCGCGGCGGTCTTCCAGCCCGGCGTCGCCGGCACGGTGCCCCGCCTGGCATCCGACGTCCAGGCGGCTAACGGTGCGATCCGGGTCGCGGAGTCCGGCGCGCAACTGGCGGGCCCGGCGGTGGCGGGCATGCTGGTCGCACTGGCCTCACCGGGCCTGGTCTTCGCGGCGCACGCGGGCACGTACGCCCTGAGCGCCCTGTGCCTGCTCCTGCTGCGCCTGCCACCATTGCCACGGGACACAGTCAGCGGACAGGCACGCACCCGAGGCGCCTTCCGCTCCGAACTGGTCGAGGGCTGGCGGGAGTTCAGATCGAGAAGATGGCTCTGGGGAGTCATCTCGGTCTGGTGCGTGCTGATGATAGGGGCGTGGGGCCCGGCCGTCCCCCTGGTCGCCGTACAGGTCACGCAGGAGTACGGATCGAGCGCGTACGGCCTGGTGAACTCGGCGCTCGGCGCGGGCACGGTCATCGGCGGCGTACTCGCCCTGCGCGTACGCCCGCGCCGGATGCTGCGCGCGGGCGCCCTGGCCCTGTTCGGCTTCGCCCTGTTCCCCGCGACGGCGGGCGCGGGGCTGGGCGTCCCGTGGATGATGGCGGGCTGCGCGGTGGCCGGGGCCGGCGTGTCGTTCTGGGGCGTGATGTGGGCGACGAGCGTCCAGACCCAGGTCCCGCGCGAGGTCCTCAACCGCATCCACGCCTACGAGGTGGCCGGTTCCATCGCCATGCAACCGGTGGGCCAGGCCCTGGCGGGCCCGGCGGCGGCGACGTTCGGCACACAGCAGGTCCTGCTGGCGGGCGGCGCGATCACGCTGATGGTGGCGACGACGATGATCTCGATCCCGGCGATCAGGGGGTTGGTGAGGGCGGACGCCACTCCGCAACTCCCGCACGCCCTGCCGCCTACGCCGAAACCCCGGCAGGGGCGCCGCTCCGGGAAAGCAGAAACCCACTGATCCGCTCCCGCAGCGCCGCGGCATCGAGCCCATGCCCGGCGATGTGCTCCTCGACGCTCCCGTACCGCCGCAGCTCCTGCCGCCCGACACCGAGCCCGAGAACCCGGTGCGGAAGATCGGCGAGGGCGTCATTGGCGGCACTGGTGGAGGTCCCGGCGAGATAGGGCTCGACGACCACGACGTCGGCGCTGCCACTGGCATCCACGGCGCGTCGCAGCCCCGCGGCATCAAAGGGCCGCACGGTGGTGGCGTACAGCACGCTGACATCGAGCCCTTCGGTGGCGGCGAGCACGTTGTCCAACATGGGTCCGACGGCGACGACAACTCCTTGCCGCCCTTCCCGCACACTCAGGAACCGCTCCCCGTCAACGGGCAGCGCTTCGCGGTTGCTCTGCACGGAGAGCCGCACGTATTCACGCGAGTCACTCACGCCATGGCCGCTACGGCTATCGCTACCGCCCCCGACGGCGTGCCGCAGCAGAACTTCGGCCTCATCTGGATGCCCCGGTACATGCACCCGCCACCCATCAAGGGTGTCGAGCAGCGCGACATCACCGGGAGACATGTGCGTGAACCCCCCGGAGGACACGTCATACGAGGCCCCGGCACTCACCAGCACACCCCCGACCCCTTGATGCCCGAAGTCCAACTTCACCTGCTCAAAGGGCCGTTCAACGAGGAAGCTGGCGAAGGTGTGCATCACGGGCCGCATCCCGGCGAGCGCAAGCCCCGCCCCGGCCCCGACGAGCAACTGCTCCCGGATCCCGACATTGATCACCCGTTCCGGATGCCTCTTGGCGGCCCCGGCGAAGGGTGCGACGCCGATCTCGGCGAGGACGACGGCGACGCGCGGATCTTCGTCGAGAATCCGGCTGAGAACGGGGGCGAAACGGTCACGCATGGTGTCCACGGGAGGTTCCTTCCGAGAGGAGGGGAGTGGCGATGGGCGAGGAGGGGGGCTGGGGAGGCTGGGGAGGGGCTCACTCAAACTTGGGCTCGACGCGGGCGACGACGGCGTGTGGCCGTCCGGGATGCGGCGTGGTGAACGCCTCGTACAGGGCTTCGTGATCCCGCCCATCGACGGTCACGGTGGACCACCCGGCGGCCTCGAACCGGGCGGCGATACCTCCGGCCCGGCCGTAGGTGGCGGAGAGGTTGTCCACGACGACGGTGTGCAGCCGCTCGAGCCCGAAGGCGCCGGCGAAGGCGATGGCCTCGTGATTGCTGCCTTCGTCGAGCTCGGCGTCTCCGACGAGCGTCCAGACGGCCGGTTCGCTGAGCCCCTGGGCCCGCAGCCCGAGCGCGGTCCCGACGGCGATCGGCAGCCCGTGCCCGAGGGACCCGCTCCCGATCTCCACGCCCGGCACGAGCACGCGGTCGGGGTGATGCCCGAGCCGCGACTCGTACGCCCCGAACCCGCTGAGCCATGCCTCGGGCACGAACCCCTTGGCGGCGAGCACGGAGTAGTAGGCCATGGGCCCGTGCCCCTTGGAGAGCAGAAACCGATCCCGCCCGGCCTCCTCGACACTCTCCGGGCCGACCCGCAGCACACGGTCGTACAGCACCCACAGCACGTCGAGGGTTGAGGTGGCGGCGGGCCCGTGCTTCTCGTCCCCGGTCATGAGACTCATGAGCCGAGGCAGGTCCTCGTAGCGATAGCCGGGACGCCCGGGGGTTCCGGTGTCTCCGACGGCTCCGGTGTCACTGGTGGCGATGGCGATGTCATCCGCTGTTGTCGTCATGCAAGGAAGCGTGCAACCTCAACTTTGCTTGAGGTCAACCCCTGCTCCCGCAGCGCGCCGGATCCCGCCCGCACACCGGAAGTGATTCACGACCACCGCCCCGAGTGCGGTATGGTTTCTCTGCGCGTGAGGCCAGGGGGAAATCCCAGGTCAACGAGCATCGGGACGTGGCGCAGCTTGGTAGCGCACTTGACTGGGGGTCAAGGGGTCGCAGGTTCAAATCCTGTCGTCCCGACAAGTTCGAACGATCGAACGTCGCAGGTGAAGGGCCGTTTTCGAACGGCCCTTTTTCTGTTGCTCCCACACTCCCAGTGGGAGCGCGGCGAGTGGGAGCGTGCTCCCACTGTCCTGTACCGCTCGAAAAGTCATCGCTGCACGTCATGAGGCGTATCGGTACTCGTTGATGGTTCCGCCGAGGCGGCGGGTTCGTAGGAGTCTGCGGCCGTAGAGGTCTGCGATGGTGGTGGGTTGTTCGGAGGCGTCGGGCGGGCGCTGTGCTCGGGCTTGGTGGGGCCGGTGCCGGTTGTAGTGATCCTGGAATTCGGTGAGGACTCGGCGGGCATGGGCCTCGTTGATGACGAGGACGTGGTCGAGGGCTTCGCGGCGGATGGTTCTGATCACCCGTTCGCAGTGGGCGTTCATCCGGGGTGCCTGTGGGGCGCTGAGCAGGACGTCCATGTCCTCGGACCGGAAGACGGCGTCGAAGGACTCGGTGTACTTGGTGTCGCGGTCGCGCAGGACGAAGCGCAGGCATTCCATGCTGGTGCCGAGGTCGGCGGCGAGGTTGCGTGCCTGCTGGGTCGCCCATGCTCCGGTGGGGTGCCTGGTGGCGCTGGTGATGTGCAGGCGGCGGGTGCCGTGTTCGAGGAAAGCCATGGCGTAGAGGCGGGTGCCGAGCACGGTGTCGACGTGAAAGAAGTCCGCGGCGATGATGCCCTCGGCCTGGGCGGTGAGGAACTCTCGCCAATTGGGTCCGGATCGGCGCGGGGCAGGGTCGAGGCCAGCGGCGGTCAGGATCTCCCAGACCGTGGACGGCGCGATCGGGTGTCCCAGGCGGGCGAGTTCGCCCTGGATCCGGCGGTGGCCCCACTGTGGATTCTCGTTCGCCAGGCGCAACACCAGACGCTTGAGGGCGACCGCTGTCGGTGGTCGACCAGTGTGGCGGCGGTGCGCGGAGTAGTCCCACTTCTTCGCGATCAGTCTGCGGTGCCAGGCAAGGAAGGTGCCGGGCGTGACGGGGAAGACCGTCGCCCAGCGGTGGCGGGAGACCAGTGAGGAGAGGGCGGAGAACCAGAACCGGTCTGCCGGTTCGTAGCGGACCGGTGCCTTGAGCTGACGGCGCAGCACGGTGTTCTCGTGACGCAGTACCAGGAGTTCGGCGTCCTTGGCGGTGTCCCGGCGCAGCAGGACCCCCGGTATGGACAGCAGGGTGCGGGCGGCGCGGTACAGCAGCGACACGATCATCAGGTCAGCATCCCAGTCACCGCCGACAGCGACGGGCAGCACCGCTCAGCTGCAGCGATGAGTTTCCGAGCGGTACACGGACGACCCGATGCTCCCTACGCATCTGAGCAATCTGGCGACCTCGTTGGCGCATTACGCCGACCTGACGGAGGACACAGGTAGCTTTGACGAAGCGGCCACCCTGTGCGAACGCGCGCTCACGCTCCTGTCAACAGACTCCGGGACCCGGCCCAGGCTGCAAGCGAATCTGGTCGGGTATCTCACCCAACTCCTACAGCATAATGTCGACCCGTCCCGTTTGGACGACGCCATCGACGGCCTCCGCGACACTCTTGCCACCACGCCTGCCGGTCACCCCGACCGCCGCGACTTGCTGGTCAATCTCGCGTCCGCACAGTCCGAACGTTCCAGCATGCACCGCAAGGCGCTGGCCGCCATGGACTCCGTGATCGCCTCCCTTTCGCAGTCGCGCCCGCGGATCTCCGGTGCGGAACTCCCCGACCTGGACGAGAGACTGGCAAAGGCCACCGCGGCACGGGACGCAGTGCGGCAAACGTGGTCCGAACAACTTGAGCACGCCATGGAGACGCACTACGAGGTGCACGAGGACGGCCAGGCCACCGACCCGGGCCACTGGTTCAACGTCGCCAACCTGGCTGCGGCCTACTGGGACAAATACACCCTGGCAGGGGACCGCAGCATGCTCGATGAGTCGATCCGCCTGTCCCGTCAGGCCCTTGACGGCTTTGGGCACACCCACCCCTCGCGTGCGTTGCACCTCATCAGCCTCGGACGATCACTGCGCGACGCGGCGGACGCCTATGACTCACGTGAGGCCCTTGCCGACTCGGTCGCGGTGTATCGGGAGGCGGCGACCATCACTGCGGCATCGGCCCGGGTCCGCACCGACGCCGCGGCATGGTGGGGCTACGGGGCCCATAAGCTGGGCGACCTGCACGGGGCGAAGGAAGGGCTGTCGCTGGCGGTAAGCCTGCTCGACGAAGCCGCCTGGCGCGGTCTGAGCCGGGACGACCAGGAACGGGTGCTCACGGAGTACGGCACGCTGGCGGCCGACGCCGCAGCCGTCGCGATCGAGCTCGGCGCCCCGGAGCATGCCGTTGAACTACTCGAACAGGGGCGCGGCGTACTTCTGGCACAGGGCTTGGAACTGCGGACCGACTTCGAGCGTCTCTATGCCTGCTCGCCCGAGCTCGCCGACGAACTCGCCAGTGTTCAGGACGCGTTGGATTCGGCGGCCCGCACCGGACCCACGACGGGCGCCGAACCGAGGGAAGACTCCCGCGAGAGGCTCACGCAGCGGCGCGGACAACTGCTGGCGGACATCAGGGCTCTGGACGGCTTCGACGGCTTCCTTCGCCCGCCCGCCTTTGCCGACTTGCGAGCGGCGTCCAGTCACGGGCCCGTGATCGTCATCAACGTCAGCCGGTTTCGCTGTGACGCCCTGACGATCACGGCGGACGGGCTGCGCCACAAGGCCCTGTCCGGGCTCACGCAGGAGTCCGTCGATCACCTCGCGGCCATGTTCCTTCGCACGCTCGAAGTTGACCAGCAACGTATCGGGCCCGATGGCGATGCGGCGGAGGCCGGCCCCAACACGGTCGTGCACAAGATGCTCGACTGGGTCCACGAGCGCATCACCGACCCGATCCTCACCGATCTCGAACTGGGTGACGTCACCGAGGGCTCGCCCTGGCCCCGTGTCTGGTGGTGCCCGACCGGCGCACTCGCCTTCCTGCCGCTCCACGCCGCCGGGTACCTTCCGGACGAGCACACCACGTCCACGCCGGTGCTGGACCGGGTCGTCTCCTCGTACACGTCGACGGTGCGAGCCCTGATCCACGCACGACGGCCCGGTGAGACCCCAAGTGGCGAGGTACGGCCGCTGATCGTGGCCCTGCCGGAAACGCCGGGCCTGCCGGGACTGCCCGCCGCAGGGGTCGAATTGCGCAACTTCCAGAGCTGGTTCCCGGCCGCCATCGCACTCAGCGGCGCCGAGGCCACGGCCGCGTCGGTGGTCACGGAACTCGAAGGCCACAGCTGGGTGCACTTCGCCTGCCATGCAGGCCAGAACATCCGCCGGGCCTCCTCCGGCCGGCTGCACCTGTACGACGGCCCGCTCACCTCCGACCGGATCAGCCGGCTCAGGATCGCGCACGGAGAGTTCGCCTTCCTCGCAGCCTGCCGGACGTCGCAGGTGAGCACACCGCTCACGAACGAGAGTCTCACGCTCGCTTCGGCCATGATGCTGGCCGGGTATCGACGGGTCGTCGGAACCCTGTGGGCGATCGCCGACAGCCTGGTCCCCTACGTGTCCCGACGCGTGTACGGCGCGATGGAGGACGACGGCGCCCCCAACGCGGCACATGCAGCCGCCGCGCTGCACGGCGCGGTTCGGGCGCTACGGGACAGACACCACCAGGCGCCGCTGCGCTGGGCGGCTTATGTTCACGTCGGTCCCTGAGGAGGTGACCTGTTCGTGCGAGGTCGCGGGGCGGCTGCAATTGACGTGACGCTGCTGCGGACAGGGCACTGAGTCTCTTCCAACCTCACACTCATGCGCGGTGGAGGATCAAGTACGGCACGACAGCAGCTTCTAGAGGTTCAATAGCGTCATGAGTGATCAGACTGAGTTGATCGGCGGCCAGGAGAAGCGTGAGATCCGGGTCGTCGCCTACGACCCGGCGTGGCCGGCCGCGTTCCGACGTGAACGGCGCCGCATCGTCAACGTGTTGGGTCCTTTGGCCCGGCGGGTTGACCACGTCGGCTCGACGGCTGTGCCCGGACTGGTCGCCAAGCCCATCATTGACATCGACGTGAGTGTGCCGGACGCCGACGACGAGGACGCTTATCTCGTGGCCTTGGGGAGTGCTGGGTACGTCCTGCGCGTGCGCCAGACCGGCCATCGCATGGTGCGTACTCCTGACCTGGGCGTCCAGGTTCACATCTGCACGGCCGGAAGCGAATGGGAGCGCCGTCACTTGCTTTTCCGTGACTGGCTGCGCAAGGACACCGCCGATCGTGCGGCCTATGGCCGGCACAAGCAGCGCCTCGCCGAGCAGGATTGGCCGGACATGAACGCTTACGCGGCGGCCAAAGGCCCGCTGATCGCCGAGATCGGCGAGCGGGCCGAAGCCTGGGCAAGAGCCACCGGCTGGACGCCCGGCACCTGAATCCGGGAACTGAACCCAGTTCGCTGAGAAGACCCCAGTGAGTCTTTCCCACCTGACGGTGCCGGCCGCGTGTTGGACGGATCTGCGGAACGACGACGCTCCTGGTAGACGGGTTCTCGACCAAGATCGCCCGTAGCCATCAGGAGCGTCGTGTGCTTGTCTACCCGTCGTCGATTGACCTGTCCAGTCGCACCCTGCGGTACCTGACCGGACGGCTCGTTGCCCGGCGAAGGGAGATCGGGTCTCGGTGGCGGCGTCTGACCGCCGACCGTCAGGCTCTCCTCGCCCTGGCCCATCTGCGGTGCGGTGACACCTACGCCCAGCTCGCCGCCGGGTTCGGTATCGGCATCGCGACCGCCTACCGCTACATACGCGAGGCCGTCGACGTGCTGGCCGGCCTCGCGCCCACCCTGGCCGAGGCGATGCATGTCGCCCGGACCAAGGCGTTCGTGATCCTGGACGGCACTCTCCTGCCGATCGACCGGATCGCCGCCGACACCCCGTACTACTCGGGGAAACATAAACGCCACGGCATGAGCGTCCAGGTCCTCACCGACCCGTTCGGCCGCCTGCTGTGGGCCTCGCCCGCGCTCCCCGGCTCCACCCACGACCTGACCGCCGCCCGCGTCCACGGGATCGTCGAAGCGCTCGCTGAGGACGGCCTCAAGTGCTGGGCCGACAAGGCGAATCAGGGTGCCGGCCGTCCGGTTCGTGTTCCCTTTCGTGGCCGTCGCCTCAAGCGGCGGCAGCGCAGGCACAACAGCACACACGCCAAGATACGCTGCCTCGGCGAGCAGGCCATGGCCACCCTGAAGGGCTGGCGCGTCCTGCGAAAGCTCCGTTGCAGCACCAACCGCATCACAGCGACCGTCCAGGCCGTCCTCGTCCTCCATCACGCGTCAGCGTGAGGTTGGAAAGGGCTCATTTTCGGCAGGCGCAGGGCTGGTTCGGGTGTCGTCGGTCTGCGGCGGCGTGGTGGCTGCGAGGGTGAGGTCATGGGCGCAGCGTGGGTGGTGCGCCGTCGTGCGGCACCTGTATCTCGACACCTTGATGACCACACCGGCCCCCGGGCCTAGGGCTTGTCGTTTGGATCAGGCCGGATCAGGGAGCGGGGCCTGGTGCGTGCGATCGCAAGGCGGAGGAGGGAGGCGACGCGGAGCGTCGTCGACCGACGACAACGCCGCGAGCGTGCGTGCCAGGCCCCGCGAGCCCGACCTGATCCAAACGACAGGCCCTAGTGCTCCAACCTGTCACCTAAGCCTGCGTCAGCTCCAATGCGGCCTCTTGCCCGTGAATCTTCCGATGCGCCTAATCTGTGCGCATGTCCGATCACCAGAACGGTACGGCCGATTCGGTCACCGCGGCCTGGCAGGCCCTGACGGCGTGGCTCGCCGAGCACGCCCCGGTTTCCCACGCCTCCCTCTTGCCGCCCGCGACGGAGGAGGAGGTAGCCACTGCCGACGCCGGGCTCAAGCGACGGCTCGGCTTCGGGCTGCCCGTGGAACTCGCCGCGCTGTGGCGGCTGTGCGGCGGTGTGCGGCACCAGGTCATCGCGGCGGACGAGGAGGGCGAGGTCGGGTCCGGCGCGTTCCTGCCCGGCGGAGTGATTTTCTCCCCCGTCGAGGCGCTGGGCCTGCGCCTGTCTGCCGACGGTGGGTCCGACAGCTGGGACGGCGCCCGGGTGGTCCCGTGGCTCACCCGGGACGAGGCAGGGCCTTTGCACGGCCACTACGCCGGTGACGAGGGCGTCGGACAATGGAACTTGGTGGATGAGCCGGTGTCGAAGCCCGAGTACCCGTCGGCCACCGCCTACCTTGAGGCCGTCCACCGCACCCTGACCGAAGGCCCCGCGAACCTGATGGGCTCCGATGTACCCGGCCTCGTATGGGGCTGCCTGATCTGGGACGACCCCGAGAACCCGGGCATGGACGAGGCGTTCGAGCACTGGACGCCCGTCCACTGACCAGCAGGTCCCCCGCCCCTCGTGAACGCGGGGCGGGGGACCTGGCCGTCGGCTTTCAGATGCCGGTCAGGGCTTCGTCATAGGGCAGACGAGCGTCGCCTTGGACGCATCGCACGCCGCGAACCAGCTGTCACCCGGGTCCACGGTGTAGCGGTCCTGGTCGAGGATCCGGAACTTCTTCAGGAAGCCCTCGTAGAAGGTCTCCGCCTTCATGGAGCCGGAGTTGACCTTCAGGGACATCGACGACCGCCCGCACGTCTCGTCGAATGTGGGGGCGTCGTAGCGGGTGTCGTCGAGCAGGTGCTCGCTGCCGTCGTCGGTCTTGGCCGCCACGGTCTGGATGCACTCGGCACCGCCGTTCTTGCCCGCCGTGTTCTCTCCGCCGTTCGCCACGGGAACACCGGGCGACTGGTAGGTGGCGGAGAACGGGAACTCGTCGCAGGAGATTGTCTCTGGTGCGCCGTCTAGCTCCGGGTGCAGGAACGTCCACGCGTGCTTCAAGAACCGCTTCTGCGGAACCCAGCCGTCCGCCCGGGGGCCGGTGTACTTCGGGCACATCACCTTGTCGCGGTTGTTGTTCCGCTCGTAGCCCGTCTCGTTGCGCTCCTTGGCCGGCAGATACTGCAGCGGATCGGCGAGCGACTTGCCGGTCCGGTCCCCTTGGTCTTCGACTTGTTCTGGACGAGCCACACGTGCGCGGCGGCGGAGGGGTACTTCGCCGTGTTGTCGTTGAGGTCGGTGGCCTCGCTAGGCGCGTCTGATCCTGCGAGCGACCCGATGTCGTGGAGGCGCTGCTCGTCGGCACGCGCGCGGGCGGGCAGGGACGTGACTGCCAGGGCAGCGCCACCAGCGGCTCCGGCGATCAGTCGGACCACCCGTACTTCCAGGGCGCGAAGTACCGGCGCGCCTTCGACTACATCCGCACCTCCCGGCTGAGCGACACCGACACCCACGCCGTTCTCACCGGAAACGCGCGTGCGTTGTACGGGAAGCATCTGGCGCCCCCCACCCGTGACCCGCCAGGGCTCAGCGGTCCAGCGCGGTCATCGGAGCGGGAAGCGCCCCCGGGTCCCCGGTACGGGCGAAGGCGGCCCAGGCCCGACGGACCTCGCGTCCAAAGCGGTCCACCTCGGACCAGTCGAGGTCACCGAGCATCGGCGCACCGCGCCAGGCGGCCGCCGAGCCGAGGAGCAGCGGGAGCTCCACACAGTGGGTGGCCCCGTACGCGGAAGCGCGGGGACGCCAGTCCAGCCGGTAGCCGTGCACACGGGCGCCGGCGCGTTCCAGTTCCCCGTGCAGGGCGGTGAGCGGCGACTCGTACACGCGGCGGGTGCGCTCCGCCACGCTGCCGTGGTCGTTGGGGCCCTCGGGAAAGGCGGACATGTCGTCGGCGTTCCAGCCGTAGAGGATGTCCATGGCGGTGGGCTCGAAGGCGAAGCCGTGCGGGTCGGCCTGCGCGGAGTCGGCGCCGGACACCGGACCGAACGGGGGCACCAGGGTGTTGCCCACTCGTCGTTGGAGGTCGGCCGCCGTACGGGCCTGTGCCGCGAGCAGGGACTCGTGCGAGGCGGTGCGCGGATCGGTGCCGAGGTGCGCCGCGAACAGGCGGCCCGTCTCGCGGGCCTCGGTGACCGGCCTGGTGGCGATGGACACGGGTGCGCTCTGCAGCACCGCGCGGCGGAACAGTCCGCGGGCCTCGGGCATGCGGAGCAGTTGCAGGATGGACAGGGCGCCGGCCGACTGGCCGATGAGCGTGATCCGGCCGGGATCACCCCCGTAAAGGTGGATGTTCTCGCGTACCCAGCGCAGCGCCTCCAACTGGTCGAGGAGGCCGAGGTTTCCCTCGCTGACCCCGTCGAGCACGAGATAGCCGAGCGCGCCCAGGCGGTATCCGGCGCTGAGGACGACCACGTCCTGCTCGGCGGCGAGCGCGCTGCCGTCGTACCAGTCGAGGACACCGGCACCGCTGCTGAAGCCACCTCCGTGGAACCACAGGAGAACCGGGCGCCCCGTCGTCCCAGAAGCGGTCGGAGAAGCGACCGACAGGTGGAGGCAGTCTTCGCTCTGGGGTCTGCGGTCGTGGGGCGGACCCATCACCTTGTCGAGCCGGGACGGCGGCTGCGGGCAGATGCCGCCGGAGCCGTGGGCCGGTTCCACCCCTCGTACCGGCACGGGCGGGGAGAACCGCTCCGCGGTGGCGAACCTGAGGGGGCCGCTGCGGGTCACGGAGTCGTCGTTCATGCCTCACCTGCGAACTCGGGAGTGATCACTTTCTGCTGAGGAGTCTCGGGGACCGCACGGAACAGGGCCACCGCGCCAACGAGGCTGAGTGCGCACACCGCCACGAGGTACCAGGTCACACCCGTCGAGGAGCTGCCGCCTCCGAGCAGGGCGCTGGAGATCATGGGGGCGAGGCCGCCACCGAGTACCGCACCGGCCTGCAGGATCAGCGAGGTGCCGGAGTACCGCACCCGCACCGGGAAGGTATCGGCGATGATCGCGCCCTGCACACAGTGCGTCACGGGGATGATCAGCCCCATCCCGGCGAGCGCGACCAGGGCGGTCGCCCGGCTCCCGGTGTCGAGCAGCGGGAAGAAGGCCGCACACCAGACGAGGACGGCCACGGAGCCGCCGATGAACATGCCGCGTCTGCCGTGCCGGTCGGCGAAGCGGGTCCACACCGGTATCGAAGCGAACCACAGCACGGCCGCCCCGCTTACCCCAAGGATGAGGAACTGCTGGTCGTGGCCGAGGTGTTGAGTGCCGTACGACAGCGTGAAGACCATGAAGACGTACGCGACCGTGGAGTTCGCCAGCACGGCCAGCAGGGTCAGGCCGAGGCGCGGGAGACCCACCTTCATCGCGTCGGCCAGTGGGAAGCGGGCCACCTCCTGCTCTTCGCGCGCCCGGTCGAAGGACGGCGACTCGGTGACCCGCAGCCGGACGACCAGCCCGACGCCGACCAGGACGAAGCTCAGCAGGAACGGGATGCGCCAGGCCCACCCGGTGAACGCCTCATGCCCGGCAAGGGAGTTGGTGGCCAGGAAGACGAGATTGGCGAGCACCAGACCGGCCGGTGTCCCCATCTGCGGGAAGCCGGCGTACAGGTTCCGCCGTCCCTCGGGGGCATGCTCCATGGACATCAACGTGGCGCCCGCGCCCTCGCCGCCGAGGCCGATGCCCTGGACGATGCGGAGCACCACCAGGAGGACCGGGGCCCACAGGCCGATGGTGTCGTAGCTCGGCACGAGTCCGATGAGGGTGGAGCCGAGGCCCATCAGCAGCAGCGAGACCACCAGGGTGGAGCGGCGGCCGAGACGGTCTCCGAAGTGGCCGAAGAGCAGGCCGCCGAGGGGCCGGGCCACGAAACCCACGGCGAGGGTGCTGAAGGCGGCGAGTGTGCCGGCCGCCGGGCTCAGGCCAGGGAAGAACTGCTTGTCGAAGATGAGGGCGGCGGCCGTGCCGTAGAGGAAGAAGTCGTACCACTCCAACGTGGTGCCGAGGAGGGTGGCGAGCGCGGTTCTGCTCGCGCCTTGCGAACGCTCGGGGTCACTCATCGCGTACGTACCTCGCTTGCTGGGGTCGGCGGGTGGGCTCCGGTGCAGTGGACTGCGCAGCCGGCGCCGGGCGGGTTCCGCGCTTTCGGTGGATCCTGGGCCCCCGCGGACCGGCCGACAAATGCCGGTTTCCCTCGCCGCTATAGCCGGATGGGTATACCGGGCATGTCCCGGGGTGCTCCGGCAGCCGGTCGGTCCGGCATACCGAAACAGGCATGGCAGCGAGCGAAAAGCTCATTTGTCAGGCATGGAACCCGAGTTCCAGGCTGTGACCCATGACGGCAGACACGACACGGTGGATCCGCAACTTCGTCGACGGACGTTACGTCGACCCCGAACCAGGACCCGGCCACCGTTCCTTCGACGCGATCGACCCGGCCACCGGCCGCGCGCACGCCCAGGTGCACGAGGCCGACGCCCCACTGGTGGACCGGGCGGTCACGGCCGCCCGTACAGCCCTCGGCCCCTGGTCGTCGACCCCGGTACGGGAGCGCACCGCCGTGCTGCGGCGGGCAGCGGACCTCATCGAGGCGCGGTTCGAGGAGTTCGTGGCCGCCGAGACGGCCGACACCGGAAAGCCCCTGACGCTGTCCCGGGAGCTGGACGTGCCCCGCGCCGTCGCCAACTTCCGCACCTTCGCCGACGTGGTCGCCGCCGCGGGCCAGGAATCCTTCATGACCGACCTGGCCGGCGGACGCCAGGCGCTCAATTACGCGGTGCGCAAGCCGCTCGGCGTGGTCGCGGTCATCGTCCCGTGGAACCTGCCGCTGCTGCTGCTCACCTGGAAGGTGGCACCGGCCCTGGCCTGCGGGAACACCGTGGTCGTCAAGCCGAGCGAGGAGACCCCGGGCACGGCGACGCTGCTCGCGGAGGTGCTCGCGGAGGCTGGTCTCCCGGCGGGCGCGTACAACGTCGTGCACGGCTTCGGTGGTGGCTCGGCGGGCGAGCACCTCACCACACACCCCGGGATCGACGGTGTCACCTTCACCGGTTCCTCGGCGACCGGCGCGCACGTGATGAAGACGGTGGCGCCGCGCGTACGGCCCGTCTCCTTCGAGCTCGGCGGGAAGAACGCCGCGCTCGTCTTCGAGGACGCCGACATCGAGGAGACCCTCGACGGTCTCCAGCGATCCGTCTTCGCCAACACGGGGCAGGTGTGTCTGTGCACCGAGCGCGTCTACGTGCAGAGGTCGGTGTTCGCCGACATCGCCGACGGGCTCGTGGAGCGGGCGAAGTCCCTGCGCCTGGGCAGTCCGCTCGATGAGGCAACGACCACCGGGCCGCTCATCTCGCAGGCCCACCGGGACAAGGTGCGCGGCTACTTCGACCTGGCCGAGCAGTGCGGCGCCAAGGTCCTCACCGGAGGCGACATCCCGCGGCTCGGCGGGGACCTGGACGGCGGCTCATGGATCGAGCCGACGCTGTGGACCGGGCTGACCAACGCCGACCGGCCGGTCCGCGAGGAGATCTTCGGACCCGTCGCCGCGCTGATCCCCTTCGACACGGAAGCGGAGGCGATCGCGCTGGCCAACGACACCGAGTACGGCCTCGCCTCCTCCGTGTGGACGAGCGACCTGCGGCGTGGGCACCGCGTGGCTCAGGCCATGAACGTGGGCATGTCGTGGGTCAACACCTGGTTCCTGCGCGACCTGCGCTCTCCCTTCGGAGGCGTCGGCCTGTCCGGCCTCGGCCGCGAGGGCGGCGCCTCGTCCCTGCACTTCTACACCGAACCCACCAACGTATGCGTGCAGTTGTGACCCCGATCAGCGATGACCTCGAACCTCGACGGCCCGCAGTGCACGACCGCGCATGCCACCACCACGCGAAACGAAGGACGCACCTGATGCTCGACGCGCACACCGTCGACGAGTTGGCCGGGCGGCTCGATGAGGCCCAGACGGCCGCCATCGACACGCCCAGCCTCGCCGACACCCACACCCTGACCATCGACGACGCCTACGCCATCCAGGCCGCGCTGCTCGACCGGCGCACCGCACGCGGTGAGCGGATCACCGGCGTCAAGCTGGGCTTCACCAGCAAGGCCAAGATGGCACAGATGGGTGTCTCGGAGATCATCGTCGGCCGGCTGACCGACGCGATGCGAGTGGCCGACGGTGGCGATGTCGACCTGTCCCGCCTCATCCACCCGAAGGTCGAGCCCGAGGTCGCCTTCCGGCTCGCCCGGGACGTGGACCCGGCCGCCCCGGACACCGACATCACCACCTGCGTGGACGCCGTGGCCCCCGCGCTGGAGATCATCGATTCGCGCTACCGGGACTTCCGGTTCACCTACGAGGACGTCGTCGCGGACAACACCTCCGCGGCCGGCTACGCGATCG
Organism: Streptomyces sp. NPDC051684; assembly: GCF_044453445.1. Classification (NCBI taxonomy): domain Bacteria; kingdom Bacillati; phylum Actinomycetota; class Actinomycetes; order Kitasatosporales; family Streptomycetaceae; genus Streptomyces; species Streptomyces sp. NPDC051684. Next base: position 39,211 of record NZ_JBITCS010000010.1, read on the forward strand.
GCACCTGGTCGCCGCTCCGGGACGTGAGCGACCTGAACGTACGGCTGGGCAACGAGGAGCAGGAGGTGACGGGCTCGACCGCCGCCATTCTGGACGGCCCCCTGAACGCCCTGCGCGCGCTGCTCGACATGGCACGCCGCCGGTCCGTCCCGCTGCGCGAGGGGGACGTGGTGCTCGCGGGCGCGGCCACGGCGGCGATACCTCTGACCGCAGGGGTCACCACCTGTGAGGTGGCGGGCCTCGGCCGCGTCCGCGTGAGGAGTGTGTGATGGGCGAGGCACGCATCGTTCCGGGGAAGGCGACACCGCGCGGCCGCTTCCCGCACTTCCGGCGCGCGGGGGACCTCGTGTTCGTCTCCGGCACCAGTTCGCGGCGCCCCGACAACACCTTCGTCGGTGTGTCCACGGACGAGATGGGCACCACGGACCTGGACATCAGGGCGCAGACCCGCGCGGTCCTGGACAACATCGGAGACATCCTCGCCGACGCCGGTGGCAGCCTCGCCGACGTCGTCCAGGTCACCACCTACCTGGTCAACATGAACGACTTCGGCGGTTACAACGAGGTCTACGGACAGCATTTCGACGAGAACGGGCCGGCCAGGACCACCGTTGCCGTCCACCAACTGCCCCACCCCCACCTGCTCATCGAGATCCAGGCCGTGGCACACCTGCCCGCGACCGCAACCACCGAGGAGACACCGTGACCGACATTCCCGAGGTCATCGACTTCCAGGGCTGGATCGACGACCACGCACACCTGCTCAAGCCGCCGGTGAACAACCGCACCATGTCACTCGGCAACGATTTCATCGTCCAGATCGTCGGCGGCCCCAACCAGCGCACCGACTTCCACCTCGACCCGTACGAGGAGTGGTTCTACCAGGTCAAGGGAGACATGCACGTCAACCTGATGACCGCGGAAGGACCGCGCACGGTACACATCAAGCAGGGCCAGGCCTGGCTGCTCCCCGGCAACGTGCCGCACTCGCCGCAGCGCCCCGACCCGGACTCCATCGGCCTGGTCATCGAGCGGGTCCGCGAGGAGGGCACGCTGGAGAAGTTCCTCTGGTTCTGCCCGTCCTGCTCGGCGACCGTGCACGAGGTGGAGCTGCAGGTGCGTGACATCGTGGCCGATCTCCCGCCGGTCTTCGCGGAGTTCTACGGCGACGAGAACGCGCGCGTGTGCTCCGCGTGCGGCGCGCTGCACCCCGGGAAGGGCTGAACGGTGTCAGACGTGATCGATGTCCACACCCACTACGTGCCGAAGGGCTGGCCCGACCTCTCGGACCTCGGCGGCCCCGACGCACCGTGGCTGCGGATCGAGTCCGAGGCCGAGGCGGTCATCATGACCGGCTCCTCCGAGTTCCGGCGCATCCAGGCGAATGCCTGGGACGCGGAGATCAGGCTGCGGGACATGGACGCGGACGGCGTACGGGCCCAAGTGGTGTCACCGACTCCGGCGTTCTTCCACTACGGCCGCAGCGGCGCCGAGGCGGCGAGGATCGCACGGATCTTCAACGACCTGGCCCTGGAGATCACGGCGCCAGCAGGGGGCCGTCTGATCCCCTTCTGCCAGGTCCCCCTCCAGGACCCCGACGCCGCCTGCCGCGAGGTCGAACGGGCCGTGGCGGCCGGCCACCGCGGCGTGGAGATCGGCAACCACGTCGGCGACCAGGACCTCGACAGCGAGGGGGTGGTGACCTTCCTCCAGCACTGCGCGTCCCTTGACGTGCCGGTGTTCGTGCACCCCTGGGACATGGACAACTCGCCCCGCCTCGACCGGTGGATGGCACGGTGGCTGACGTCGATGCCGGCGGAGACACACCTGTCGATCCTGGCCATGGTGCTCGGTGGTGTCTTCGACCGCATCGACGAACGGCTGAAGATCTGCTTCGCGCACGGCGGCGGCTCGTTCGCCTTCTGGCTCGGCCGCATGGAGAACGCCTGGCACGGCCGCCACGACGTGATCGGCACCTCTCAGTACCCGCCCTCGCACTACCTGGGCCGGTTCTCCGTCGACTCGGTCGTCTTCGACGAGCGCGCGCTGCGGCTGCTCGTGGACACCGTCGGCGAGGACCACGTCATGGTGGGCAGCGACTACCCGTACCCCCTTGGGGAGCGGCCGGTGGGCGAGGTGGTGCGCAAGAGCGACTTCCTCGGCGAGGAGGCGCGGCGCAAGATCACCCGGGGCAACGCGGAGCGCTTTCTGGGGCTGTGACTTCGCGCCGCGCGATGGTCGGCGCCGGGACGCCGCCATGACGAGGACTACGAGGACTCCTCCTGCCGAAGGCCGGGGGAGTCCTCGGTCATGAGTGCCGCGGTCTGCTCCAGGGCCTTCAGCAGTGCCTCGCCGGACGGGCTGAGTGTGCGGCCGGCCGGCAGCGTCACCCCCACCCGGTGCCCCACCGGCTCCAGAGGCACGGACAGCGGCGCGAGCCGGCCGTCGTCCCGCACGATCAGCGCGGGCAGCACTGCCACCACGTCGGTCTCCAGCAGCAGTTGACGCACCGTGAGGTAAGAGGTGGCCTCCACCCGGTTCCGCGGGAGGGCGAGCCCCCGGTGGACGAAGAGTTCCTCGACCTCGCGGCGGAGGGTGGTCTGCGAACCGGGCAGAATCCAGGGGAAGTCGAGAGTGTCCGCGATGTCGATGCCCTCCCGCCCGGCCAGGGGATGGCCGACACGGACGACGAGGCTCACGGACTCGTCGTACAGCGGGTGCCGGATCAGGCCGTCGCCGGAGGGCGCGGTCAGCCGGCCGACGATGAGATCGATGCGTCCGGCCTCCAGGTCGAGCAGCAACTCCTCGGGCGAGGCCTCCCGTACGACCACGGTGAGCAGCGGATGCGCACGCTTCAGCGCCGCCACAGCGCGTGGCAGCAGGGTGTTCGAACCGGCCAGGTGAATGCCGACCACGACGGTTCCGCGCTCCGCCTCCGCCAGCTCCACGACGTGCCGGCCCGCTCGCGTGAGCTGGGCGAGCACCGCGCGCGCGTGCTGGGTGAAGGCCTCCCCGAACACGGTGGCGGTGACCCCGCGCGGCCCGCGCTCGAACAGCGGGACACCAAGGATGTCCTCCACCTCGTGCAGGCTCCGGGTGGCGGCGGGTTGCGTCACGTGGAGTTCGTTGGCGGCCCCCACCACGGTTCCTTGCCGGGAGAGGGAGTCCACGAGCAGGAGGTGCCGCATCTTGAGTCTGCCGTCGAACAGGCGGGGGGTGTCCACGCCACGGACCCTAGTCGATGCCGGTGGTGACGTGGGTCGCGGGCGTTTCGGGGCGTGCCTGTACGGCGACGGTGGCCGGGCAGGTTGTTCACCAGGTCCTTTGGGTTCAAACCCTGTCCCCTCCTGTCCTCCCGACCAGCTCCTGCGGATCGGGCTGCCCTTCGACGGGCGGGAGTTCCGGTTGGCACTGCGGACCAGCTCGCCGCCGAGCAGCGTCGCCTTGGCCACACGCGCCCAGCCAGGCGCGTTGCCCCGGGCAGCCCAGACCACGCAGGCGCACCCGCCGATCACAGCCGTCGCCACCGGCACGGGAGCCTCCCGCACCTCGTACGCGCAGGGCGCCGGGCGCCGTCAGGAGGCCGCCACGATCTCGCCGGCCCGCGAGGCCATGTGCCGCAACCAGACGTGGGCCGGGTCGCGTTCGTGGGCCGGGTGCCAGTACAGGGACTCCAGCAGGAAGCCGAGTCCGAAGGGGGAGCAGCCGACCCGCCCCGAGTACACAGTGCGTTTTCGCTGGGAGCCGGGCAGCGTGGCGTTCTGGGACAGCCGGGCCACCGCCCACCTCGCCCCGAACGACCTCGACCACCTCGACGTCGAGCGCCGCCTGCACCGGGTCACGCTGATCGGTGACATCCCGGTGGGGCCGGACAGGCGCGAGTCGGAGCTGATCTTCGGGAAGCCGTTCACGGCGGATCATCGGGTCGTGGTGCGATTCTGAGGGCCTGAGCGGAGAAACACGCTGCCGCCTGGCGCGGCGGGAAGCGTGCGGCCCTCACGCGTACGCGTCCCTCTGTCAGCGGCCGTCATGGCGTGCGTGTGCTGTTCACAGTGGCGGTGAGGTCGTCGGCTACCGCAGCGCGTCGCGCAGGAGTGTGATGGCCGGGGGGATCTCCGTGTCGGTGATGTTGCCGTAGCCGAGGACGAGTGCGGGTTCCATCGGTTGGTGTGCGCGGTAGTCGTCGAGGTCCGCCAGGCGCAGGCCGGTGGCGGCCGCCGCCCGGACGGTGCCGCGGGTGTCGGTTCCGTCCGGCAGGTGGAGCAGGATGTGCAGTCCGGCGGCGGTGCCGGCGACCCGCCCCTTGGGTACCTGGGCAGCCAGGGTGCGGAGCAGCAGGTCACGGCGTGTGCGGAACCGCCGCCGTGCCGCGCGCAGGTGGGCGTCGTACCAACCGCGGTCGATGAAGGTGGCGAGCGCGAGTTGGTCCAGCACCGGTGGCCCGGCGGCGACGGGGTTCGCTGCCTGGAGCGCCGGGGCCATGGAGGCGGGCGCAACCAGCCAGCCGAGGCCCAGGGCCGGTGACAGTGTCTTGCTGACGGAGCCGAGGAGGAAGACCCGGCCCGGGGCCATTCCCTGCATGAGGGCGACCGGGTGGCGGTCGTAGCGGAACTCGGCGTCGTAGTCGTCCTCGATGACGAAGCCGTCCGCCTCGCGGGCCCAGCGCACCAGGCTGGCCCGGCGTGCTGGGGACAGCACCGTGCCGGTGGGGAATTGGTGGGCCGCGCCGACCACGACGGCCCGGGCCGGTGTGCCTGCGAGGGCCTGGACGTTGAGGCCGTCGTGGTCCACGGGGACCGGGTGCACGCGGAGGCCGGCGCCGGTCGCGGCGTCCTGGAGCCGTCCCCATCCCGGGTGTTCCACGGCCACGTCGGCAATCCCCGCGGCGCGCAGCGCCCGGCACGTGCGCAGCAGTCCGTCGGTGACACCGGCGCACACGGTCACGGACTCGGCGTGCGCGTCCGCGCCGCGCGAGCGTCGCAGGTACTGCGCGACGGTGGTGCGCAGCACCGTGTGCCCGGCGGGGTCGGGCAGGCCGAGGTCGTAGTGGACGGCCGAGCCGATGACCGCCCGGACGGCATCCGCCCAGCGGCGGCGTGGAAACGCCCGTAGGTCGGGCAGGCCGGGTGCAAGGTCGTACCGGATGGGTGGCCGGGCCTGCGCGCGCCCACCGCGGGGCCGCACCGGTGTCGATCCGGATGTCTCCCGTGACCACGAGACACGCGTGGCGGAACCCACCCGGGCGGAGAGGTAGCCCTCCGCGATGAGTTGTCCGTACGCCTCGGTCACCACCCAGCGTGAGTAGCCGAGTTCCTCGGCGAGCGCTCGGCTCGGTGGTACGGCGGCCCCCTCCGTGAGCCGGCCGTCCCGGATCGCGGTGCGCAGCGCGTGAGTCAGACGATCATGCAGGCGGCGCCGTCCGCCCTCCGCGGGACCGACGTCCAGCAGCGTCGCCCATGCGAAATTGGTCCGGGAATCAGCCACGACATTGGAGCGTAACGCCGAACCGAACGCGCCTAGCGTGAAAGGCATGATTGAGAATCTGGCTCTTGGGGCCATGCTGTTCGGCACGACTCAGGACGAGCACCGGTCGTTCGAGATCCTGGACCGTTTCGTGGACGCCGGAGGCGTCTGGATCGACACCGCCAACTGCTACGCGTTCTGGGCCGACCCGACCGGCTTCGGCGGGCGGAGCGAGGAGTTGCTCGGGCGTTGGCTGGCACGCCGCCCGGGCGTCCGAGACCGCGTCAGGATCAGCACCAAGGTCGGCTGCGAGCCGACCGAGGCCGGCCGATTCCCGGAGACCGCCGAGGGACTGTCGGCTCGGGCCGTCAAGACCGGGATCGAGGACAGTCTGCGACGACTGGGCACGGACCACGTCGAGCTCTACTGGGCGCACATGCCGGATGCGGGCACACCGCTGGAGGAGACGGTCGCCGCCTTCGGTGACCTCGTGTCCGCGGGGGCGGTCGGACGGCTCGGCTGCTCCAACTACCCCGTGTGGCAGATCGAGCGGGCACGCCGGCTGGCGCGGGAGCACGGCAGCGCCGGCTTCACAGCGGTGCAGCAACACCACACCTACCTCCGGCCGCGCCCCGCGATACGGCCCAGCGGCGGCCACCGCTTCGCCGCGGTCACCGACGAGGTGCTCCACTACCTGGAGCACCAACCCGACATGGCGCTGTGGGCGTACACACCTCTGCTGAGCGGCGGCTACACCCGTGCGGACAAGCCGCTGTCACCGGAGTACGACCATCCAGGCACCGCCCGCCGCCTCGCGGCGCTCGACGAGATCGCCGCGGAGACCGGAACGAACCGCAACCGGGTGGTGCTGGCGTGGCTCACCGGAGGAAGCCCGGCCGCCACGCCGATCGTCGGTGTCAGCTCGGTCGAGCAGCTGGATGAGGCAATCGGGGGAGTGGCACTGGAGTTGACGGCCGATCAGCGCCGACGCCTGGACTCCGCCGTGTGAGCTGCGAGGCAGGCGCGGCGCGGAGTCAGGCGACGTCGGCGTACGAGGTCCCGACCTTCAGGCCGTCGACCCAGTTGATGACGCGCTTGTCCTCGACCTCGGCGCCGTAGCTGCCCCAGCGGGTGTCGTTGCCGAGGTCGTCCCAGGTGCGGCCGGAGAAGGAGGCGACCTTGGTGCCGTTGTAGTAGGCCTCCACCCAGCCGGTCGACGGGTCGTCGGAGGTGTGGATGCCGAGGACGACGCGCTTGTACGTGGAGGTCTCGACCGGAGTGGACCACTTCAGGTTCCAGTTCTCGCCGGGGGAGATGTAGAAGAGCTTGAGCCGGCCGCCCTCGACCTTCATCAGGACCGGGTAGTTCTGCTGGTGCTGGTCGTTCGTGCCGTAGGACTTCCACTGGAAGATCGTGCCGGCGTCGGAGGTGTTGGTGCTCGTGTCCCAGCCCAGGTAGTAGGTGCTGTCGTTCTTGAAGGTGTAGCGGGAGCCGCCGACCGAGATGCCGTGTGCCTCGCAGCGCTCCAGGCCGAGTGGCTTGTTGAACTTGAAGACCTGGCCGCGGCCGTCGTTGTTGTCCTGGGCGGTGACGCTGCCGGGGGAGTCGCACAGGGTCGAGGAGAAGACCCCGGTCCCGCCGGAGGCGTCGCCGTTCCAGATGACGTTCGCGCTCGCCGGGGACGCGGTGATCAGGCCGAGGGAGCACGCGAGGGCGGGGATGGTCCAACGCAGAAGTCGCATGGGGGAGGCTGCCTTTCCCGTGTGGGGGACGTGGGGGGAGCAAGGGGCGAGAAGGAGAGGGGGCCGGCCGTCAGGCGAGCCTGAGCGTGATCTTCTGGGTGGCGCCGCCTGTGGCCGAGAGGTCGCCGAAGGTGAGCTTCAGGGCCGGGCCGGTGGCGGCCCCCGTCACCGTTGCCGGCTTGGACAGCACCGAGCGCACCGCCTTGTTCCAGGTGAGCGTGAGCCCGGTGAGTTTTCGGGTGGGGTCGCTGACGCTGATCGTCGCGGTGCCGTCCCGCCGTTCGCGGACCAGGACCGTGGCGGGGGCGCTCGCGGTGAGGCCTCCGAAGCTGCCCGCCGCCCAGAACACCGCGCCCGTGACGCCGAGCGACGGGATGCGGGCGCCGTGCACCGCCGCCGTGTTGGCGTACTTGGTCAGCCAGCCGGTCAGAGCCGTGGAGCGGCGGGCGGTGCGCGCGGCATCGGCCCCCGGTAGCAGCACGTACGCGTAGTCGGCCGCTTCGGGCGCCGTGCCGTGGTCGAACCACAGGGTCACGTATCGGCTGGTGAACTCCGTCGGTGAGCCGCCCGAGTTGATGTCCCGCCAGGAGCCTGTGCGTTGTTCGCGCGCGGCCTTGAGCGTGGCACCGCCCGGGAACAGATAGCCGCCGTGGCCTTGGATGTGCGCCCACTTCGCGTGGTCGAGGGTGGCTTCCCGGCCGAGGACAGCGGGTTGGGCGCGGCCGTCGACGACCAGCGGGTTCTTGCCGGTCGGGCCCAAGTGGCGGTTCTCGACGACCGTTTCGATCGCCGCGCCGTCGGCGGCCGTGATGGCGGAGCCGAGGCAGATCACCGCATCGTCCAGGAAGAGCCAGGACTTGCGGGCCTCCATGGTGGAGGACAGGCCCTTCAGGTGCTGCCCGGCCATCGCGTACGTGCCGTCGCCCGCACCCCCGACGAAGTCGACGTCGGGCAGCGCCGCGCCCCAGATGCCGCCCTCGCCGTCGGCGAGCCGTTTGGCGGAAGCGGTGGTGCCGGGCAGCCGGTACGGGTCGACGGTGGGCCAATACCGGTCCGAGTACTGGTCGTTGGCGAAATCGTCGCCCCACCAGTACAGCATTCCGGAGCCGCTGTGGAAGGCGCGCAGGTTCTCGCCGTTGCCGTTCTCGTAGTACGTGATGCGGCGCGAGGCCATGGACAGCGAGGCCGCCCAGCCGGCGCGGTGGTGGGCGACGCGGTCCATCGCGGCGAAGACCGAGCTGCCTTCGGGGCGCGCGGCCGGGGCGACGCTGGTGTCGTCCAGTACGTCGTTGAGCAGCGCCAGCTTGCTGACCGACAGCGCCGCGTCGGTGGCCGCCGGGCGGTAGTGGGCGCGCTGCGCCCAGCCCTTGACGAGGGCGCGCCAGCGGGCGTTCTCCGTGTCGCTCGCGCCCTGGCCGAGGGCGACGATGGAGGCCATGATCGCGTGGCCGCGTGTCTGGTCGTCGCTCTGCCCCTTGGGGTCGCCGGGCGGCAGTCCGCGGGAGATCGCGCGGCCCGAGACGCCGTCCATCATCAGGCCGTTGTGGAGGAACGGCGCGTACGACGCCTCCACGGCATCGAAGATGACCTGCTTCTTGGGGGCCCTGACCTCCCAGGTGGAGCCGCCGAGGAGGGCGATCAGCTTGCTGAGGCCGTCGAGGAGCACTGCCCCGTAGGAGCCGGTGTAGGCGACGGTGGTGTGCTGGATGACCGAGCCGTCGGCGTAGATGCCGTCGCCCTTGGTGACGTAGGGGAAGACCGGGGCGATGGCGTCGGAGGCGAGCGCGAGCTTCGCGGGCTTCTTCCCCAGGATGCCGCGGACGGCCAGGACCCGGCACAGGTCGATGCGGTTGGCGCCGGTCGAGGTGCCGGTGTACTCGGCGACCGCGGAGTCCGGCACGAAGTGGTCGACGGCCTCGCAGTAGGTGGCGATCTGCTCGGCGGTGAGGTGGTCGTGGAGGAGGACGGCGGTGTCCAGGAGTGCCTGCGGGCCGCCGATCTGCCAGTTGTACCAGTTGCCGTACGGTTCCTGGCCGGCGTTGTAGATCTTCGCGCAGATGTGGTCGAGGCCGGTCACGATCTGCTCGGCAAGGTCGGTGTCACCGGTGAGGCCGGTGCCGGGCTGGCGATATGCCTCCGCCATCGCGTAGAGCTGCGCGAAGCTGGTCTGGATCTTCGCGGAGAAGCCGTACGACTCGGTGTCCTTGTCGGGGTCCGGGTCCGCCCACACCGCGTCCGGCCACAGTGAGCCGTCCGCCGGCGCCATGCGCTCGCTCAGGTCGCGGGCCGTGGCGCCGACGGCCGCGAGCTTGGAGGCGAACGGCTCGGCGGTCGGACGGAAGCCCTCGCCGAGGAGGAGCCCGCGCCAGGTGTCGCGCAGGGTGTCGAACTCGTCCGCCGCGTACGCCGGCGAGGCGGCGACGGCGAAGGTGGTGCCGGTGAGGCCGGCGGCGGCCGCGGTGCCGGCGGCGGCCTGAACAAATCGGCGGCGGGACAGGGGAGTTGGCATGGTGTCTCCGAGCCCAGAGGGGAGCGTGTGCCAGCTTCCTAGCACGCGCCGCACCGAATGCTCAAGACGTTCGTATCGAATGAAACGATCGGTACGGTACGGTGAATCGCACGTATTGCGGGTGTGACCAGGGAGGTAGGCCGTCGTGCGACTGCACGTGAACCAGCGCCATGACCGCGTGCTCGATGTCGTCCGGGCGCGCGGCAGCGTCAAGGTCGCCGATCTCGCCGAAGAGCTGGGCGTCTCGGCCGTGACGGTGCGTCGCGACGTCGAGGCGCTCGCCGCGCAGGGCCGCATCGAGCGGGCGCACGGGACGGTGTCCTGGCCGCAGGCGGGTGTCGCGGCGGCGCCCTCCGCTCCTGCCGTGGCCCCGCGCGCGGTGTCTGCCCCGGGCGCCGGGGGCGAGCCGGTCCTCGGCATCGTCGTACCGAGCATGGAGTACTACTTCGCCGAGCTGGTGCGCGGCGCCCAGGAGGCGGTGGCGGCGTGCGGAGGCCGACTGGTCGTCGGGATCTCGAACTGGGTGCCCGCGGAGGACGCGGTCCAGGTGGGCCAGCTGCTCGACGGCGGGGTCCAGGGGCTGTTGCTGCAACCGGCCTGGGAGTTGGGGCTGCCGAGCGCCGAACAGGAGCGCCAGCTGCTGGAGCTGCCGGTGCCCGCGGTGCTCCTTGAGCGGCGCATCCCGGTCGGCGGCCGGCTCGCACACCTCGACGTGGTGCGCTCCGACCATGCGCTCGGCTCCGCGGCCGGAGTCCACCACCTCGCCGACCTCGGGCACGAGTCCGTCGCGCTGCTGGTGCGGCGCGACAGCCCGACCGTCCCGCTGGTGCGCGAGGGATACGAAGCCGCGGTGGCCGCCCGCGAGTTGCCGGTGATCGAGCCGATCGAGATGCACCCGGCGGTCTCGCCCGCGGGCCTCGACGCGGCGGCGAAGCGGCTGTTGGCACTGGACGGGGTCACCGCGGCACTCGTGCACAACGATCAGGACGCCATCGGGATCGTCCAGCGGCTGCGCGCCGCGGGCCTGCGGATCCCGGAGGACATGGCGCTCGTGGCGTACGAGGACGAGCTGGCGGGACTGTCCGACGTGCCGCTCACCGCGGTGGCGCCGCCGCGCCGGGCCGTCGGGCGGGCGGCGGCGGAACTGCTGCTTGCCAGGCTGGCGGAGGCCGCCGACGGCACGGGTGGTGGTGCGCGGGACGACAGCCCGCGCAGGCATCTGGCGCTGATGCCTCGGCTGCGGGTGCGGGAGTCGTCGGGGGTGGCGTGAAGTGACCGTGCGGGGTGACGGCGGTACCGGCCGCCTCGATGTGATCGACTCGATCGCTTTGAATGAATTGTTCATTCGCTCTTGACGTTTGTTCGTTCTGACGCAAATCATGGGCCGCGTCATCGGCCGAGCCGTTCGGCTCACCCGGTCCTGCGTAGGAGCGTCGTGCAATGAAGCCCACCTCACTCACCTCCCGCATCACCTTGATCACCGGTCTGGCCGCGGTGGCCGTGACCGCCACGGCCTGCGGCGGCGACGGCGGGGACGGGGACGCCGCGTCCGGCGCACCCGTCACGGTCACGTACTGGTCCTCGACCGACGGCGCGAAGGAGACCGCGCAGGCGTTCAACAAGACGCACAAGGACGTCAAGGTGAAGTTCGCCGAGATACCGGCGGGCCCCGACGGCGTCACCAAGCTCTCCAACGCCATCAAGGCGCAGAACGGCCCCGACGTCGCCACGATGGACTACTCGGCCCTCCCGGAGTTCGCCAGCCAGGGCAATCTGACCGACCTGAGTGACGTCTCGGGCCCGCTGGTGAAGGAGAAGTTCCCGGCGAACATGCGCTCACTGGTCACCCTCGGCGGCAAGACCTGGGCGGTGCCCTTCGACGTCACTCCGCTCGAGCTGTACTACCGCAAGGACCTGTTCAAGAAGTACGGCGTCGAAGTGCCCAGGACCTGGGCCGACTTCAAGAAGGCCGCCGAGACGGTCAAGAAGAAGGACCCGAAGGTCCGGATCACCAACTTCGGTGGCGGTGACCCCGCCATCATGGCCGGCCTCGCCTGGCAGGCAGGCGCCAAGTGGTTCACCACCAGCGGCGACTCCTGGAAGGTCCGGATGGCGGACGATGCCTCCATGAAGGTCGCGGACTACTGGACCGGCCTGGTCAAGGCCGACCTCGTCTCCAAGACCCCGCTGTGGGCGCCGGAGGAGACCAAGGAACGGGCGAGCGGCAAGACCGCCGCCTTCATCGGCGCCGCCTGGAGCGCCGGCGGCATGAAGACCACTTACGGCGACGCCAAGGGCAAGTGGGGCATTGCCCCGCTGCCCAGCTGGGACGGCAAACCGGCCAGTGCCATGTACGGCGGCACCTCGTACGTGGTGCCCAAGGGCAGCGGGAAGACCGAGGCCGCCGCGCAGTTCATCGAGTGGGTGACCACCACCGAGGCCGGGATCAAGGCCCGCTTCGAGTCCGCCAAGGCGCCGAGCAGCGCCCTGCCCGCGAACGACGAGATGCGCAAGGTCGCCGCCGAGACCTACGACGCGTCGTACTGGGGCAAGGACACCGACCCGTACGCGATCGCGAGCACGGCCGCCGACTCGATCGTGCCCGGGTGGACGTGGAGCCCGGTGCAGGGGCAGGTGCTGGCCGCGATGCAGAAGACCGCCGCCGACTTCGACCGGGGCCAGGCAGCGGGCCGGCGGGCGGCGGAGAAGGGCATCAAGGAGCGCGGGCTCAACTTGGCCAAGTAGCGGCGACGTTGACGCAGCCGCCGTCGGCCGCGTCGGCGCTGTCGGTCCCCTCGGCACTGCCGGTCGTATCGACCTCCACGCCCAGCCCGCCCCTCCGCCTCTCCGGTGTCACCCCAAGGAGTACCCGTGGCAACATCCTTCGTCCGTGCCCCGGCGGCGCGTGCGGCGCGCTCCGGCAGCCGTCGCACCCGACCGGGCGAGCGTCGGGCGATCGCCGCCTTCATCCTCCCCTTCTTCGTCTTCTTCGCCGCCGTCACCGTCGCCCCCATCGGGTACGCGGCGTACCAGAGCCTGTACCGCGAGGAGCAGTCGGGGCTCGGCTTCGGCGGCACCGAGCGGGTCTTCGCCGGGTTCGGCAACTTCACGGACGCGCTCGGCGACGCCGCCTTCCTGCGCTCGCTCGGCAACGTGGCGGTCTACTGCGCCCTGTACATCCCGGTGATGATCGCCGTCTCGCTGGCCCTCGCGCTGCTCATCGACTCGGCGGTGGCCAGGGCCCGACGCTTCTTCCAGATCGCCTTCTTCCTGCCGCACGCCGTCCCCGCACTGATCGCCTCGGTCACCTGGCTGTACCTGTACACCCCCGGCCTCAGCCCGGTCACCGACGCACTGGACGCCCTCGGCGCGAGCTGGAACTTCTTCGACGCCGACACCGCCGTCGTGTCCGTCGTCAACATCTCCGCCTGGCAGTGGATCGGCTACAACGTGATCATCTTGTACGCCGGTCTGCAGGCCGTCCCGCGCGAGACCCTGGAAGCCGCCACGGTCGACGGCGCCGGCGGGCTGCGCACCGCACTCCAGATCAAGGTGCCGATGATCCGCTCCACGCTCGTGCTGGTCGGCCTGTTCACCTGCATCGGAGCCATCCAGCTCTTCGACGCCCCACGGATCGTCTACGAGCGGGCCAATGCCATGGGCGACGACTGGGCCCCGACCATGTACGTGATGAAGGCGGCCTTCCAGCGACACGACTACGGCCTCGCGGCCGCCGCCTCGCTGCTGCTCGCGGTGATCGGGGGCGTCGCCTCCTACATCGTCACGAAGCTCGGCAACCGGTGGAGGACCGCATGAGCACGACCACCACTCCCGGCACCTCGACGCCCCGTGCCACCGCACCCGAGCCGGCACCGGAACCGGTGTCGCCCACCGTCCGCCCACCGCGCCGCGGCAGCGGCCTGACCTCCCGTACCGCCGTCAACGCCGTCCTGGTCGTCTTCGCCCTCTACTCGCTGATGCCGCTCACCTGGATGGTGATCGCGGCGACCAAGGACCACACCGACCTCTTCGCCACGAACCCGTTCGCACTCGGCGACTTCCACCTCTTCAGCAACCTGCACGAGCTGTTCACCGTCAACGACGGCATCTACGTGCGCTGGTTCGGCAACACGATCCTCTACACCGTCGTCGGCGCGCTGCTGTCGACGGCCCTCGCCGTCGCCGCGGGCTACGCCTTCGACAAGTACCAGTGGGCGGGCAAGGAGAAGCTCTTCGGCCTGGTCCTCGTCGGGATGCTCATCCCGTCCGCCGTGACGCAGTTGCCGCAGTATCTGCTCGCCTCCGAAGCGCACCTCGTCAACACGTACTGGGCGCTTTTGCTGCCTGCCCTAGCCAACCCCTTCGGTGTGTACCTCGCGCGGGTCTTCGCCGAGGGGTACGTGCCCGGCGAGGTGCTGGAGGCGGCGCGGGTCGACGGGGCGGGCGAGTTCCGCACCTTCGGCCGGGTCGCGCTGCCGATGCTCGCCCCCGGGTTCATGACCATCTTCCTGTTCACCTTCACCGCGCAGTGGAACAACTTCTACGGCGCGATGATGATGTTGAGCAGCGAGCGGCTGTATCCGGTGAACCTCGGCCTGTTCATGTGGAACAAGAGCGTGCAGCAGCAGCCCGAGTACTACTCCCTCGTCATCGTCGGCTCCCTCGTCGCCGTCCTGCCGCTGATCGTCGCCTTCCTCTGCCTGCAGCGCTACTGGCGCTCAGGACTGACCGCGGGCGCGGTGAAATGACCTCCTCCGTCGGCGGTACGACCTCCTCCCGCCCTGCGACGACCGCTGTGAAAGGCGCCTCCTTGAACGTGAATCCCGCCGCGCCCGTGCGACGCCCGCGCACCCTGTTGGCCATGGGCGCCGACATCCACGCGGCCCTCCTCGCCGAGGGCGCCCTCGGCCGGCTGGCCGCCGCCGCGCAGGCCGACACCACCCGGTCCCACACCGACCTCGCGCAGGCGCCCGCCGATGAACTCGCCGCCGTAGAGGTCCTGTTCACCCACTGGGGCTGCACGCCGCTCACCACCCCGCTGCTGCGCCGGATGCCGCGACTGAAGGCCGTCGTGCACGCGGCCGGCTCCGTCAAGCACCATGTCACCGACGCCGTGTGGCGACGCGGCATCGCCGTCTCCAGCGCCGCGGCGGCGAACGCGCGGCCGGTCGCCGAGTACACCGTGGCCGCGATCCTCTTCGCCAACAAGCGTGTGCTGGACAGCGCCCGCACCTACCAGGAGCACCGCGGCCGCTTCGCGCTGCTGCCGTACTTCGCCGGGGCCGGCAACCACGGCCGTACGGTCGGCGTCGTCGGGGCCTCGCGCACCGGCCGCCTGGTGCTGGAACTGCTGCGCCCCTTCGACCTCGAAGTGCTGGTGCACGACCCGTTCCTCGACGCCGCAGGGGCGGCCGCCCTCGGCGCCGAGCCGACGGGCCTGGACGACCTCGTCCGGCGCAGCCACGTCGTCACCGTCCACGCCCCCCAACTGCCGGAGACCCGGCACTTGTTCGACGCCCGCCGCCTGTCGCTCCTCCGAGACGGCGGCACCCTGATCAACACGGCCCGCGGCTCCCTGGTGGACACCGCCGCGCTCACCGCCGAGTTGCTCACCGGGCGCATCTCCGCCGTCCTCGACGTCACCGAGCCGGAGGTCCCGGCCGCCGACTCGCCCCTGTACGGCCTGCCGAACGTGCTGATGACCCCGCACATGGCCGGCTCCCTCGGCAACGAGCTCGGCCGCATGGCCGACGCCGCCACCGCGGAGCTGGAGCGCTACGCCCGGGGCGAGCCCTTCGCGCACGCCGTCGCCCCCGACGAACTGGCGAGGTCCGCATGAGGCGCCGCGTACTGGTCATCGGCATCGATGGCGTCCGCCTCGACGTACTGCGCCGGGTGCCGACGCCGCACCTCGACGCGCTGGCGGAACGCGGCTTCCTGGCCCCGATCGAGGTGGACGAGACCACGCCCACCATGTCGGGCCCCTGCTGGGCCACCATCGCCACCGGCGTGACCGCCACCAAGCACGGCGTATGGAGCAACGACTTCTCCGGCCACCGCCTGGGCGTCTTCCCGGACTTCACCACCCGCCTCGCCGAGCAGGACGGACGCCGTACCTTCGCCGCGGCCGGCTGGCAGCCGCTGCTCCAGTCCCGCGCGGGCGGACCGCTCTTCCAGTCACCCACCCGTTCCTGCTATGCGGCCCCGGCGGCGGAGACGGCCGTGGACTGGGATGCCTGCGACGAGCAGATCACCGAGGCGGCCTGCGCGGTGCTGGAGACGGACGACCCCGAGGTGTCGTTCGTCTACCTCGGCGCTCCCGACGAGACCGCGCACCTGCTGGGCTGCGGGGACCGGTACGAGCGTGCGGTGACCGCGGCGGACGCGCGGGTGGGACGGCTGCTGGCGGGGGTACGTGCCCGCCCCGGTTACACCGAGGAGGCCTGGACGTACCTCGTCGTCACCGACCACGGGCATGTCGACGCGGGCGGTCACGGAGGTCGTTCCTCCGTGGAGCGCACCGCGTGGCTGCTCGCGGCGGGCCCCGACATTGCCGACCGCGCACCCGCCCGGCCACTCGCCCACGTGGACGTTGCCGCACAGGTCTACGCCGCACTCGGCCGCCCCGCCGACCGACACTGGACGCTCGACGGCCGCCCGTTCGCGGCCGCCCCGCAGGCGGTGCTCCTGGACATGGACGGCACCCTGGTGGACACCGAGCCGCTGTGGTGGCGAGCCGCGCAGCGGACGTCGGCGGGCCTGGGGCTGCGGGAACTACCCGAGTCCGACCACCTCCCGCACGTCCTCGGCCGCGCCGCCTCCGAGGTAGCCGCGCACCTGCGCACGGCCTGCGGCACGGACCGTACGGTCGCGTCGCTGACCGAGGAACTGGAGACGAACTTCCTGGCCGCGGTGAACAGGGAAGCGGCGCCCCTGCCCGGAGCCCCCGAACTCCTGTCCCTGCTCGCCGAGTTGAACATCCCGGCCGCCCTGGTCTCCGCCTCCCCGCGCCCAGTGGTGGACACGGTGGCCAAGGCCCTGGGTCGCGATCACTTCCGCACCACGGTGGCCGCGGGCGAGACACCACACACCAAGCCCCACCCCGACCCGTACCTCAAGGCGGCCCGGGCCCTGGGGGTGAACCCTGCGGCATGCGTGGCAGTGGAGGACAGCCCGACAGGCATCGCCGCGGCGGAGGCGGCGGAGTGCCGGGTCATCGCCGTCCCGTCCATGCTTCCGATCGCTCAGTCGCCGGGGCGTACGGTGCTGACCGGGGGCCTGGCGGAGATCACCCCGCGGGTGCTGAGGGAGGCGGGGTTGTGACCGCGGCGAGGCGGGATCGCTACGGGCCCGCCGAGTGAGCAGCCGCTGACCGCGCACGGGTCGAGCCCTTCGGCGTTGGCCACGGCGACCGCCTCGTCCGCCAACTCGTCTGCGCCCAGGGGGTGGTTGGGGTCGCGGAGCCGCGCCGGGGCCCGGGAAGTCGACTCCGACGACGGTGTGCTGTGCGGCCGGCCCTGCGCCTGCCGAGATTGCCGATCGAACCAGATCTGCTCGCGCCGAGCCCGTCTGTCTGCCGTCAGCTCACCGCCGTCGGGGCGCCTCATCCCTCCGGCATAGCGCGATCCACATCAAGCCGGCACAGCCCGATGTACCCCACACGGTCAAAGATCTCCAGTGGGGAAGGCGGCACCGGTCCTCGGCGCCGGCTGGAACACGCCCGCATTGACGGGGAAGCCCCTTGCTCCGTGGCCGCTCGCCGGATCTGTTGTGTGTGATGTGGGGAGCCCCGAGCCCACCCTCACCGTCTCGGATCTGCACGTGGTGATGTGCTGTGCGCGGTGCACTGTCACCTGTACGCGGTGCTGAGCTGCACTGTTTCGTGGGGAGTCGAACCCCCGCGTTGCTCTTCACGCGCCAGGAGTGGGCCGGAAACCGCCGGCCCTCGGTGTGTGCACGCCTCCGACACGGCTACCTGCTCCACATCGTCACGACCTCTGTGGACCGTCTAGTCCAGCAGATCGACCTCCCAGTTAGCGCGTTGGATACGCACGTCGATCTCACGGATCTCGCGCGCGAGGACGTCGGACTGCGTGCGCAGCTCGGCGACCGAGAGCGCGGAGAGCATCACCAGTTCGGAGCGCAGCTGGCGGCCGTATCCACGGTTGCCCGATCCTGCGGCCGAGTCCGCCGCCTTGGTGATTACTGAGTGGCGCAGGCGGAGCACGTCGCGGCGTGCCAGCGCGTCGGTGAGCGTGCCGTCCTCGCCGATCCGCACTGTGGCATTGGTGCGGTTGATCCGCCGGATCAGCAGTTCGAGGCGGTCCAGTACCTCGCCGACCTCGGTCAGCAGCTGCGGTGCGTCCTCCGCGGGCGTCTCGCCTTCCTGATAGCGCGCGTTGTCGACGATGCGTGCGCGCAGCTGCTCGACGCGACGTGTTGCATCCGCCCGCTCCGCCAGTGCCTCGGCCAGTTTCATTGGCTCCACCCCCGTTCGTTGTTGGTCCGGCCGACTCTACGGACCTACGTCCTGCGAAACCACGGAATAATCCACGTGCGGCCCGATGTGCTGAGCAGGCAGAACGATCCCTGCGCAGGAATTGCACCCAGGCGCGCCTGCTTGTCGTCTCGTTCGCGGATCCGTCGTTCCGCACACTCCAGGACGCGGGTCTGCAGGCCGTCGAGCGCTCCCCATGGCGTGGGACGTCCGCGGTCAACCAGCTTCTGTCGGCGCCGTATTCGGTTCGGGCATGCTGGAGCAGCTTCGTCGTCGAAGACACGTGGGGTGGCTCTTCCACGCCACGCCCATCGCGCCGCCGGATCAGGCCCGGCACTGCAACCGGCATGACATACCCGGGAGGTGGGGCTTCTGCTGCTGCGATGCGCAGACGTCAGTGGCCAATCCAGTAGGTGCGCGTGTCGGTGAACTCGCGGATACCCGCAGCGGTCGGCTCGCGTCCGTAGCCGCTGCGCTTGGTGCCTCCGAAGGGCAGGCGCGGGTCGGAGGCGACGATGGCGTTGATGAACCTCGCGCCGCTGGTGATGCGGCGTGCGAGCTCGACGCCGCGCGCGGGCTGTCCCGTCCAAACGCTGAGTCCGAGGCCGAAGGTCTCCTCGTCGAATGCGGCCATGCCGGGCTTCGTGTCGGCCAGGACGGTCGGCTGGAAGTGGTAGCCGTCGCCCGGCAGCGCTTTGCCGCCGGTCAGTAGCCGTGCGCCGGCCGCCACGGACTGCTCGACCTGGCGCTCGATGGCGCCCCGCAGGTCGTCGCGAGCCAGCGGCGCGACCTGGGTGTCCGGTTCGCCCGGGTCACCCATCTTGAGGGCCCGCACCCGTTCCACGAAGCCGGTGGTGAAGGCGTCGGCGTCGGCCAGGACCACGAAGGCGTCGGAGCCGCCCAGCCGCCCCGCCCAGACGAGGACGGCCTCGCCCGCCTCCACAACGGCGACACCCTCGACGACCCTTGAAAGGCACGGTGCATCGGTGCGGACGGCGAACCGTCGAGGTGCGGCGGCAGAGTGCCTATAGGGGCGCCTGGCCGGCGCTCTCCTGTGGCGACGCCCATCGGGCGGCGACGTCGTGACACGGCCCCGGCAGCGGGACGACTCCTGCCCCGGTCTCTGTGACGGCGCTCTGACGATGCCGTGGAGGGCCTTTCTTGTCCGCGACCACTTCCACCTGCGACCACCGCGTGCACCACGTAGTGGTCGTCGCTCTGATCTCCGTCATCGTCGGGCTCACCTCCGGGATCGGTCTTGCCGCTCTCGGGCAGTCCCCGCTCGTAGCTGTCGCTTCAGGTGGGGCGGTCGTGCCGGTCGTCTTCTCCGCCGGGATGATCGCGGTCACGTACGTGAAGCGGCAGCCATGGCAGGCGACTTCGTGGGGTGTCTTCTTAAGGCCACCCGGTGGTCCGGAGCGTGACCAAGCCGGGAGTGCGGGGTTGAGCAGGCGATGTCCCGTCGTCGTCGAAACAGGGAGAACTCCCAGATGCACATCCGCTCCGCCACCGGCGCCCTCCTTTTGGCCCTGGCCGCCTCCGTCGCCTGCTCCACCCCGGCTCCGGCCGCCGACCCCGAGCCGGGCACCGGCACGGTCGTCCTGTCGAATGAGGCGTACGACAGCCTTGTCCGCGCCGATGAGGACGAGCAGGAGCTGATCCTGACGAACCCGTCCTACCGCGAGGCATGGCTCTTCTGCCTCGGCTCCACGGAACCCAGCCACGTGGAACGGAACGCATGGGGCCAGGGGTACGTGTGCATTCCGGACGGCGCGGTGCAGTGACCGCGCCGTCCGGCTGACGGACACCGTGGGGGTTGCTCCACCTCCGGCCGACCGATGTCCACCCGGAGGTCCACCCATGGGTCCAGGTGGTCGAGGCATTGCCGCAGCAGTCTTATGGGCATGACTACGACCGAGTGGATCACCGACATCGCTCTCCTCCTTGTCGTCTTCCGGCAGCTGCGGGAGGGCCGACTGGACTGGCGGACCTTCCTCATCCCGCTGGGGATCGTGGCCTTCGTGGCCCACCAGTACCTCGAATCCGTACCGACCGGAGGCAACGACCTGGTGCTGATCGGCACCCTGGTGGCCACGGGCGCCGCACTCGGCATCGCCGGCGGCGTCTACACCAGGGTCCGGGTCTCCGGGGAGCACGTTCTGATCAAGGCCGGCGCGGTCTCGGCGGCGCTCTGGGTGATCGGCATGGGCGCGCGCATGGGATTCCAGCTGTGGACCGAGCACGGCGGCGGCGACTACGTCGCCCGCTTCAGCATCACCCACCAGATCACCAGCGACCAGGCGTGGGTCGCCGCGTTCGTCCTCATGGCCCTCACAGAGGTCGTCACCCGGCTGGCCACCATCTTCGTACGCGGCCGCATGGTGGCCGGGCGGCCGGCGCCGGAGACGCGTCCTGCCCTGAGCGTCGACCGCAGCGCCTGATCGTGGGTTATCGTCGCGCCGTGCCAGTACCTGAGAGACGTCCGGACCCCGCGCCCGCCCCGGGGTCCGGGCACCCGGCGGTTCCTCGCAGAGATCCCAGGCTGCACTGGGCCGTCACGCTCGTGGTCATCGCCAGCAGCTTCCTGACGGTCCGCCCCCTCGACCTCAGCGGCCGGGGCCTCGCGGTCGCCGCGCTCCTCGTGCTGTGCTCGGCGGCGCTGCTGGTCCGTCAGCTGCCCGAAGCCAGGTTCCCCCCGCGCGTCGTCCTCGTAGGGATGTCACTGGGTGTCGTCGCGTCCGCCGCGTTGATCGGGGTCAGTCGCACCGGCTCCAGCTATCTGTTCGCCTACTTCATCGTCGGCCACATCGGCTACCGCTTCCCGCTCAAGTGGTCCCTCCCGCTGGCCGCGTCCAGCAGTCTCCTGTGCGCCGCGGTGCTCCACTTCCACTTCGGCCCGGGACACCACCAGTTGGCATGGGGCCTGGGACTCACGACGGGCCTCCCTGTGCTGGCGGGCATCCTCAGCCGGAGCAAGCAGCGCGCGCTGGAGGCGGTGATCGTCGCGGCCGAGTCCTCCGAGCGTGCCGCACGAGCCGAGGCCCGGACCGCCGCGCTGACCGAGCGCAGCCGGATCGCCCGAGACGTGCACGACGTGCTGGCGCACTCGCTGGCGGGGATCAACATGCAACTGGAGCTCGCCGACGCGCTGCTGGACACCGGCGACCTGGACAAGGTCCGCGAGGCGAACCACAAGGCGCACAGCATGGTCAAGGAGAGCCTCAAGCAGGCGCAGTGGACAGTGCACGCGCTGCGCGAGGACGCACTGCCGCTGGTCGCGACCCTGACCGCGATGCTGGAGTCGTCCGGCCACCGGGATGCGCTCACGGTCATCGGCCCCGTCCGGCCGCTCTCGGCGCGCGGCACCCAGAATCTGCTGCGGATCGCGCAGGAGGCCCTGACCAACGCCGGGCGGCACGCCCCCGGCGCGACCGTCGCGGTGCGGCTGACGTTCGCGGAGGCGTCGACGACGCTGACGGTTCGCAACGGGCCGGCCACCCGTGAAGTGACCGCGGGACTCGGCAGCGGGATGGGACTGATCGGGATGCGCGAACGGGTCGCCCTGCTGGATGGCACCCTTACAGCGGGACCGGTGCCGGAAGGACCGGACGCAGGCGGCTGGCAGGTGGAGGCAGTGATCCCGGAAGAGAGTGTTCCCCGATGAGTGAACAGGCCGATCAGCAGAGCCGGTTGAGAGTGATCGTCGCCGACGACCAGGCCGCCGTCCGTGAGCCTCTGGCCGCGGTGCTCGCCCTGTCCGAGGACATCGACGTGATCTTGGCCGCGGCCAATGGCACCGAAGTGCTGGCCGCGGTGGCTGCCGGGCCGGTCGACGTGGTGCTGATGGATCTGCGGATGCCTCAGATGGACGGCATCGAGGCCACCCGCAGGCTGAGCGAGGAACACCCCGGTGTGGCGGTGGTCGTGCTGACCACCTTCGCCGACGACGACTCCATCCTGGCCGCCCTGAGCGCCGGAGCCCGGGGGTACCTGACCAAGAACGCCGGGCGGCAGGACATCCTCCGGGCGATCCGCGCGGCCGCCGCCGGTCAGTCCGTCCTCGACCGCGAGGTCCAGGACCGGCTCCTGGCCACGGTACGCACCACCGCACCGGCCGCCACCCAGTCGCTGCCCGCGGACATCACACCGCGCGAGCGCGAGGTCCTGACGCTCATCGGCCAGGGCCTGCCCAATCGAGCCATCGCCGAGAAGCTGTTCATCAGCGAGGCCACGGTCAAGACCCACATCAACAACCTGTTCGCCAAGGCCGACATTCGCGACCGCGCCGACGCCGTCCGCCGCGCCATCGCCGCGGGTCTGGCCTGACACGCCCCGGAAAGTTCAGGGGAATGCGCCAATCCTGATTGACCGTCAGTCGGGCTGATGCTCCTTCCAGGCCGAGACCTGGACCTTCTCGAGAGGTCAGTGGCGGTCCGTTGCGCCGCCGGGCTTGCGCGCTTCGAGTTCTTGGACGAACTGCTGGTTCCAGCGCACCTCTTCACGGTGGAGGGCGGGCCATGACAGGCGTCCGACGCCGGAGTGGCAGGCTGCGATGACCTGCGCGAGAACAAGGGAGGTCTCCGCGACGCATGCGGGATCACTGGGATGGTTGTGGGGGATGCCGTACCACTCGGAGACAGTCCGTGAGCTGCCAAGCGGCCCTTCCTTCATGCCGCAACACTGATCAACTCACCTGTTCCAGAGCGCCGTTCGAAGCAGGCCGAGCACGTGGGCGGATAGAGAACAGCCAGTTAGCCCGCACCAAGGCGAACAGGCACAACGTGACGAACTGAGAAATGGCCTCTCAGCATCGGACGCGATCAGCGCGAGAAGGTCAGCCGTCGCTACGGAGCATGTCAAGGATCCGGGGCCAGGCGGCCGCCCCCAAGAGCGCGTCGGCTTCGGGCGTGCCTCCGTACAGGAATCGTGTGGAGGCCGGCGCGGGGCTCTCGCCGGGAAAGCGCGGGCGGTGGCCGGCATCGTGGTGGGCGACCAGATGCACGGTGGCTCTGGCTGAGCGCCGACGCTCGGCCAGTTGTTTGGCAAAGGGAAGGGACGGCCACATCGCGTCATCTCCGCCAGCGACCAGCAGGAGATCAGCCCGAGCCTTGTCTACGGGGATCTCCGCTGGAGTAAGTAGGTGTGCGAAGGTCACCTCACTGCGTTCGTACCATCCGCGGATGGCTGCCGGCCCGCTGCCCGGCTCTGCGGGATTCCAGGAATCATCCATCGGGATGAAGGGCAGAGCCTGCTCTCGCCAGGTCCAGGACGATCGATAAGGATGCCGCGCTCCGTCACGGCCTGGTCCGACGTTGCACCAGACGCGAGACGTGGGCGACAGCGCGATGACCACGTCCACGCGCGGATCGTGCACTGCCGTGAGCAGAGCTGCCTCTGCCCCCTTGGAGGTGCCCAGGATGCCGATGCGTTCCGCCCCGTTCTCTTGTAGGTGGTCGACGGCGGTGGTGAAGGTCTCCAGTGGGATCTCGCAGATTCCGGGGGACTGCCCGGGCCCGCCGAACCAGCGGATCGACAAGGCCGCCATGCCCTGTTCGGCGAGGAGACGTGATCTCTCCCGTTCGACGCGCCCGCTGGAACCCGCCAGAACCAGAACGCCGGTGTCGCTGCCACGGACGGGAGCGACCAGAATGCCTTCCCAAGGGTTGGTCAGCTCGCGCTCAATGCCATCCACGTGGCCCCCTGTCGGAGCGCCTCAGCCTGTTGGCACAGCCTAATCGGCCTCGCCGCTGGTCCCAGACGGGTCGCATCAGGCCTCCCGCATAGCCGCCAACAGCGGCAACCCGCGGTCCCGGAGGGCGCCGCCCTTCGGGACCACTTCAAGTCCCCCAGTCTTCACCAACCACCCGCAGAAGGACGCCAATTAGAGTCGCCTTGGTGGGGCCGCTGGACGCCGCTCTAGCCAACCGGGGCAGCACCGCCGCATTCATTCAAGCCAGAAGAACTTCTCACGAAGGGGTAGTTCACGGACACACTGCCCGAGGCCCCGGTGCATCGTGGGCGCGTGATCCCTCCGCCGCGCCGTGCGGTGAACTGTGGCGATGTTCGGAGGGGGGATCATCCGCGATCGGCACCTCTGGAAACCTGTGCGTGCCGGAAAACCCGTCCAGGCAGGTCGGGCCGCTGAGCGGGGTGCTCGTGAAGCATGCCTCCGAGGCGGTCGCGGCGGTGGATGTCGAGGTGGATGTGTTGGATCGGGTTCGTGATTGGTTAGGTACGGCGGTCGGCGGCGCCGGCTTCGTCGCAGCGCTCGGTCGGCCGGTGCTGTGCGGGACACGGTCGGCGACGGGGCGTACGAGCAGGGCGAGTTCATCCATCCGGAGACGGTGTCCGTCCAGACGGCCTTGTTGACGCGACCAACACGAGGCCTTCCGCCCAACTCAGCCCGGGTTCCGTGTCGCACGTGTCACGGCTCTCGCCTCGCCCCTCCTCCTCCCCCCCCGCGGCCGCAGGGGGAGGGGCAGGGCGAGGACCGGCGGCTGTATCAGCATCAGCGCACGTGGACGGCTCCGGTGTGGGCGTTCAGCGTGTAGTGGTGTCCGTGGACGCGGGCCGTGCTGTGGTGCGCGTCCAGGGCGGCGATCCGCACGCCGTGCCTGGTGACCCAGGCCTGGTACGTACCGTTCGGCAGCTTGGTGACATGCGCGGTGCTGCCGTCGCTGAGCGGCAGGGTCTGCGCACGGCCGACCTTGTCGCCGTGCTGGGCGGCAGAGACGGTGGCGGTGGTCGCGGGCTGAGTAGGTCGCGGAGCGGCTTCGGCGGTGGCGGCGACGGCGGTCACGGCGCCGAGGCCCAGAACGGCGGATGCCAGAGTCGTGCGGGCAATACGAGAGGTCTGCATTTGCCGGCCCCTTTCCATGAGTCGACCGAGTTGATTGCGTCTTCCGCGTCGTGTTGACCGCGTATTCATGAAGCTAGGAGGGACATATGGAGATCTTCCGTACGAAATATCACAGACAAATTACAGCGCCCAGATTTTTGACAGATCGGGACGAAAGGCCTGCCAGTGAAGGGACCTCTGCCCGACCGGACGGAGTCCCCCCGCCTCCGGAGCCCCTGGCGGTGGCTGCCCCATGCCGAGCAGCGTGCTCGTGGTCCAGTGCGCGCTGCACCCGCCGGCTGACGCACATCAGGCGCGTGAGGCCATGTGGGCCGTGCCCGAAGGTCTGGTGGCTGCCGTCCACGACCGGGGGGGCTAGGGCTTGTCGTTTGGTGGAGGGCCCCCCCCCCCCCCCCGCCCCCAAACACCAACCCCAAACCCCCAAAATGGGTAGGGCCCCCCCCCGGGTGGCCCCCCCCGGCC
>NZ_JBITCS010000010.1:64752-234477 GCF_044453445.1 Streptomyces sp. NPDC051684
TCCCCGCCGGGGGGGGCTAGGGCGTGGCTTTTGGCACCGCCCCCGCGAGCCCGGCCTGATCCAAACGACAAGCCCTAGGTACGCCCTCGGGGACGGGTGATCGCTAGGCGATCACCAGGGAAGTGGGCTCGTTGCTCAAGCCCAGGGGGGTGGTTGCCGAGACCGTGTTGGTCGTCGTGTCCACGCGGATGATCGTGCTGGACGTGTTGTTGGCGACCCATATGTCGGTGCCGTCGCCGATGATGCCGGTGGGTATGTGGCCGACCGTCAGGGTGCCGGTCACGGCGAGGCGGGACGTGTCGATGATGGACAGGCTGTCGTCGTTGGCATTGGTGACGTACGCGCGCGAGCCGTCGCCGGTGAAGGCCACGTTCCACGGGGCGCGGCCGGTGGTGATGCGCTTGGTGACCCTGCCGGTGGCGGTGTCCACCACGGCCACACGGTCGTCCATCGGCAGAGTGACGTAGCAGGACTTGCCGTCCGGGCTCAGCGTGGCGCCTCGGGCGCGGGACAGCTCCCTCAGGACGGTCAGCCGACGGCCGTCCGCCGCGTTCAGTACGTACAGGCCGTTGCTGCAGGGAACGTACAGCCGGGCGCTGTCGGGGGACACCGCGATCGTGTACGGGGCCTCACCGGCCTGGTACGTGGCGGTCACCGTGTCGGTCGCGACGTCGATCACCGAGATGTCCCGCGAGCCGCCCGAGCCGGTGTCCGGGCCGGTGTCGGCCACGTAGACGCGGGTGCTGTCCGGCGAGGCGGCGGCGCCGTGCGGGTACACGCCCACGGTGATCTTCTTCGCGACCTTGTTGGTGGACCGGTCGACCACCGCGACCGTGTTCGTGCCGGAGTTCGTCACGTACACCTTGCCCGCGGCGGCCGTGATGCCGTACGCGTTGGTGAACCCCTTGACCGCGGCGATCAGAGTGCCGGACGACCGGTCGAGGATCGCGAGCCCGCCGCCGAGCGACGCGACATACACGGCGGGCGTGGTCGTGTCCGCCGCGGCGTCCAGGTGGCTCTGGCTGGACACCGCATCCATGATGCCGGGGAAGTTGGTGCCCTTGCCGTGGTCGGGATAGTCGTCGCGGGCACTGGTGCGCACCTCGTCCAGGCGGCTGGGCGAGTCACGTAGGGCGCCGCCCCGGCGCCGGCCCGGGTTCTTCTGGGACGGCATGGGGGACGGTGACTGCTGCTGGTGCGGCGGCGTCTGGTCCGTGCCGGGAAGCGTCGGTGCGGGCAGGTTCCCGGCCTCGTACTCCGCCAGCCAGAACGACGGCAGCGTGGGCGGCATGGGCGGGAACCGCTTGTTCACCTTCATGCCGAGCGCGGACGTCAGGTCGCCGAACGTCTCGCGCCGCCAGTCCGTGATGTTGGCCGCGCGCACGCCGGTGACCTGCTCCAGGAACTGCAGGACGGACGTGTGGTCGAACGCCTCGCTCGCCACGTGTCCGCCGCGCGTCCACGGCGACACGATCGTGCAGGGCACCCGGAACCCGCCGCCGATGGGCAGGCCGCCCACGAACTCGTGCGGGGTGCCGGCCGGCGGCGTGGGCGGCGGCACATGGTCGAACAGCCCGTCGTTCTCGTCGTAGTTGATGATGAAGACGGTCTTGGAGAACAGGTTCGGGTCGGACGCGACGGCCTCGAGCTTGCGGGCCACGAAGTCGGCCGCGGCGGCCGGGAGATACGCCGGGTGGGAGGACTGTTCCGACGTCGGGACGATCCACGAGACGGCGGGCAGCCGGCCGCGTTTGACGTCGTACTCGAACTGATCCGCCGGGCCGATCCGCATGCCCCGCGTGTGCAGCGGCGAGCCGGGTCTGGCGTCCTGGAACGTCTGGAAGAACTCCAGCGGGTTGCAGCCGTAGTCGTCCTCGTCCTGGTAGACGCGCCAGCTCACCCCCGCCTCCTCCAGCTGCTCGGGATAGGACTTCCAGCGGTACGGCTGCGGTACGACGTTGCTGATGACCGGGCCGCCCGCCGCGCCGTCCGGGTCGATCGTGCCGGACATCAGGTAGAGGCGGTTGGGCCAGGTGGGGCCCATGAGGGAGCAGAAGTAGCCGTCGCACAAGGTGAACGCGTGGGCCAGCGCGTAGTCGAAGGGGATGTCCTGCCATTCGTAGTAGCCCATGGTGTACGGCCCGACCGCGTCTCCGTCGGCTCGCCGGTGAGCGGGCAGCCAGTTGTCCATCTTGCCGTTGTTCCAGGCCTCGTGCTGCACGGACCAGGCGTGGCTGGTGGAGGGGATGGCCTGGGCGCTCGTACGGTGCGTGTCCAGGTGCCAGGGCAGCAGGTAACCATCCGGGTTCTTCGGATCCGGTTGATGGAACACGGACTTGCCGTCCGGGAGCCGCAGCGCGTCCGGGTCGTCGAATCCGCGGACCCCGGCCAGCGAGCCGAAGTAGTGATCGAACGAGCGGTTCTCCAGCGTCAGGACGACCACGTGCTCGATGTCGCGCAGGGAGCCGGGTCTGGCCGTCGCGGCTGCCGCCGCTTGCAGATTGGGCGGCAGATTCGAGGCGATGAGCGCACCGGCGGCGGTGCCCGCCAGGGATCCGAGCAGTCGACGGCGTGTGATCTCGGGCATGTATGAGACACCTTTCTGGCACGACGGTCCGGACGTGGTTCCCCCGGGCGGACAGCAGGTCTTTCGGTTGCTCGGCCGCGTGCGGGTGCCTGACCGGCTCCGGCCCGCGGCCACGGTGACGTGGGGAGCGAGAGGTGACTTGGATGACCATTACACGGATGTGCCGTGAGGGGCAGCTGCGTGATCGGACTTTGCGGGCAATTTGCGTACGGCCTGAGGGGCTGTCACCTCGCGTTGCATGCGGGCCGCTGGAGTCGTAACGTGCCGTTCCGGTAGCGGACTTGACGGGGCGCTCCAGCGAACGCGGGCAGGATGAAGCCTCGTTCGAGGCGCTTCGTGCTTCGTGCTTCCTGTCTCGGCGGGACGGGCTCTCGGCGCGGATCGAGGACCGGTCTCTTCGGGGTGCCGGGGAGCCCGCCCGGGGAGGGGGCGACGTGGAGTAACTCCTCAATGCCCTTGGCGAGATCGGGCACGATCGCTGCCGCCGCGTCGGTGCCCGAGACGATGACGATCTGCTCGTCGAGCGCGGTGAAAAGGTCCGGGCCCGGCCTCGCGGATTGCCGTGGGTGAGTCGAAACACTGCTCACCCGGTTCCACCCGCACCTGGAAGGCGTGCTCGGCCCCCGCTTTCGGCTCCCGGCCGTGCTCACCCTCCTCGGATACTGTGCTGCCGGGTGAGGGACTGTGGGGCGACCACGTGAGCACGCTGGGGATGAGTGACATGGAAGTCGACATGATCCTGCGGCTGCAGCTGGCGAACGCCTTGATGTTCGTCCCCTCGGCCTCTTCCTCGTCCTGGGAACCCGTGGGCCCCGCCTGGGCCGTGCGGCCGCGACGTGTCTGGTTCTGAGCGTTCTCATCGAGGCGGCGCAGTACGGGATGGACGCCGGCCGCACCGTCGACATTGACGACGTCTTGTTCAATACGCTCGGCGGCGTCCTCGGAAGTGTCCTGGCGTATCTGCCGCACCGGATGCTGAGCCCTGCGCCGCGGCTCCGGCACGCCCAATGACCGCGCAGGGAAGTCCTGTTCGCGGCCACGGCATCCGGCGGCACGTGACTTTGCAGGGCTTCGATACCTCGCGAGGAGTGCGGGACGATGCCGGTACTCGTCGGGCTCGTGGCTCAGCCCGCACCCTCGGTGCTCTTGGCGAGGCGCACTACAGCGCCGTCGTCGGCATCGGGCAGGGGTACGTATCCCTGGCGGCGGTAGAGAGACAGGTTGCGGTGGCTTGCGGCGCCGGTGGACAGGACGATGCGTTCGCAGTCGGCTCCCGCCGCCTCGGCCTGGCGTAGCAGCCAGCGCCCGGTCCCGGCCCCACGCAGGTCAGGAGCGACACCGAGGCGGCCGACGTGCAGGTCGGTCCCGGACTTGCGTGTGCGGACCATGCCCAGCAGCCGTCCGTCGCGCCACAGGCCCGTGGCGTGCCAGGTGCCCAGCCAGTCCCGGACCTCGGCCGGCGACTCGTGCAGAGCCGGGATCGACAGCGTGTTGTTGTCGATGGCCTCGTCCATCCAGCAACACCGCTGAAGCACCGTCACTTCGGCGGCATCGTCCGGGCCGAGCCGGCGTGTGTAGGAGCCGGTCACCGGACCCGGGGAGGATGCCGCGAACTCGCGCTCACGCATCGGAGTGAGGGCACGCGCCACCCGGACCAGCTCTGCCAACAGATCCTGGGCGGCAGCGGCATGGCGCGCGTCGCGGGTGGGACAGCTGTCCTGGAACGCATCCGCGACCTTCAGGGCCACAGTCGCGCCCAGCGGCACCAACCGCAGCGCCGTGACCACCTGCTTGGCGTGCTGGACCGCACGCGTGCCGGACGAGGTGTGGCCGTAGCTGACGAAGCCGACAGGCTTCCACGCCCACTCGGGGCCGAGGTAGTCGAGCGCGTTCTTCAGCGTGGCCGGCATCCCGTGGTTGTACTCCGGAGTCACGAAGACGAACCCGTCCGCCTTGTTCACGATCCGGCTCCAGCGCCGGGTGTGGTCGTGCTGGGGGAGGGCCGTCGACGGGTGCTCCTCCTCGTCCAGGAACGGAAGATCCAGGTCGCCGATCGCCCGGAGTTCGAGATCGGCGTCGAGCAGCCCCGCGGACCGGGTCAGCGTGTCGGTCAGCCAGCGGCCGATCGACGGGCCGAGCGCGTTGGGCCGCGTACTGCAGACCAGGACGAGGACACGTAATTTCGTTGCCATGGAAACGAAATTAGAAGCTAGGTTGGTTACGTGTCAACGAATGAGGTGAATGGTCCCCGTGCCCGCTGGCTCACCCCCGACGAGGAACGCGCATGGCGCGCCTATGTCCGGATGGTCGCCGCCGTGCAGGCGGCAACAGCTCGCGACCTGGCCGCAGTCGGCCTGTCCGAACCGGACTACGAGGTACTCAGCACCCTGTCCGAGCGCCCCGACGGCACCAGCACACTCCACGAGCAGGCCACGAAGATGGGCTGGTCGCGCAGTCGTTTGTCCCGACACGCCACCCGCATGGAAGCGCGCGAACTCATTCGGCGCGCCCCGGACCCCGCCGACGGTCGCGGCTGCCTCCTGACCCTGACCTCAACCGGCTGGTCCACGCTCCGCGACGCCGCGCCTTCACATCTGTCCTCGGTACGGCGGCACTTCGTCGACCGCCTCACGTCCGAGGAACTGGCGGCCATCGAAGGTATCGCCCGCAAACTCACCGATCGAGAGACGGGCAGGAGGTCCCCACCCACCCCGGGAACAACAACGGATTCCAGCAGCCAGTGAAGACGCTGAGGAGTGTGAGGTCACCGCGGGCCGGACTCAGGCACAACTGCCCTGGCAGGAAATGCCGACTGGGGCGATGCACATGGTGCCGGCCGTTCTCATGCCCCGGTCGCCGTCGGGTCCCACAGTCCGGCTGCCGTGCCACGCGCGACGTGCTCGGCGTAGACGCCGACCTTCCGGGCGATGATGGAGCGGCATTCCTCCAGGGCGCGGATCTGGTCCTCCACGCGGTGTTGGTGGGCGTCGAGGAGCTGGAGCCGCTCTGACTCATTGCCCGGGCCCTGCCGGACCAGTGCGGCAAAGCGCTTCAGTTCGGCGAGGGGCATCCCGGACTCCCGCAGCCGTGTGCAGATCCCCAACCAGTCGACGTCGGCGGGGCTGTAGCGTCGGCGGCCGCCCGTAGTGCGGTGGACCGGACCGACCAGCAGGCTCTCGCGCTCGTAGAAGCGCAGGGCGTGGACGCTCAGGCCGGTGCGGTCGGCGACCTCGCCGATGCCGAGCGATTCCGGGAGGGGTTCGGGCGTCGCCATGCGGGTCACTCTAGGGCTTGATCTAGACCTTCCTCTAGCTCATAGCGTTCTCGACATGAGCACTCAAACCGCTACCGCGCAGCACCCGATCAACTCCCCCTTCGCCGCGGCTTCCACCGCGGCGGACGTCATGGCCGGGGTCGATCTCTCCGGCCGGACCGCCGTGGTCACGGGCGGCTCCTCCGGCCTCGGTCTGGAGACCACACGGGCCCTGGTGGCCGCCGGAGCCCGCGTTGTCGTCCCGGCGCGGCGGCCTGAATCAGCCCGGCAGGCGCTCGCCGGGCTCGGTGGCGACCTCTGCGAGATCGTTCCCATGGACCTCACCGACCTCGGCAGCGTCCGTGCCGCAGCCGAGCGCATCCGAGGGTCCGTCGACCGGCTCGATCTCCTCATGGCTGTCGCCGGGGTGATGGCCACGCCGCAGCGGCGCGTCGGGCCCGGCTGGGAGTACCAGCTGGCCGCCAATCACTTCGGGCACTTCGCCTTGGTGGGCGAGCTGTACCCGCTCCTGCGCGATGCGCAGGGCGCCCGCGTCATCGTCTACAGCTCCGGCGGCCACGGCATCAGCGACTTCCGTTGGCACGACCCGCACTTCCGTACCGGTTACGACCGCTGGCAGGCGTACGGCCAGGCCAAGACAGCCAACGTCCTGTTCGCCGTCCACCTGGACGCCCTCGGCCGCGGTGACGGCGTGCAGGCGTTCGCCCTCCACCCTGGCAGCATCATCACCGGCCTTCAGCGGGAGCTGACGCGCCGTGAGCAGGTCGAGCTGGGCTGGGTGGACCAGCACGGCACCGTGATCGGCGAGGGCTTCAAGAGCCCGTCGCAGGGCGCCGCCACCGGCCTGTGGGCGGCGACCTCCCCGCTCCTGGCCGGACGCGGCGGGCTCTACCTGGAGGACTGTGAAGTGGCGCGGGTCACCGACGAGGACGGCCCGATGGCCGACGGCTGGGTCCGCTCCTACGCCGTCGACCGCGCTTCGGCCGCACGGCTGTGGGAACTCTCCGTCGCGGCTACGGGGGTCGGGCCGATCGGCTGAGCCGTTCTCGACAGCGCTCCGACGGTTCCTCGATCCTGAGGCGGATCGCGCCGCGCGGCTTGCCGCTGTCGCCGCCCGCGAACTGGGCAAGCAGGGGCTGCGGCAAGGGATATGCGTCACCCGCGAGCAGCTTCGCGCTCTGGTCGGACAGGCGAGGCACACTGGTCTCCTCACGCTCCAGACGGAAAGATCATGACTGCGGCGAGGCGGCGTCCAGGAGAGACCGCCCGGCTTTGGTGAGCTCGTGCGTGGCGGTACGGCCGGACCGACTGCTGTCGATCAGCCCGGCATCGCGGAGGATGGCCAGGTGTTCGCTGGCCGTCGGCGGAGTGACGTTCACCAGCCTGGCCACCACGGTGGTCTGCAGCGGCGTGGTCAGCGCGGCCAGGATCCGCGCGCGGGTCGGGCCCAGGAGGCGGTCCAGCGACCTGGGAGTGGACGGCGTGGACCACAGGTAGCGCCCGGATGCCGGATAGTAGATCGCCGGCGTCCAGTGGCTGGAGGTGGTGCACTGGATCCGGTCGGTGATGAACAGCGACGGAACGAGAATGAGCCCCTCGGGGCAGTCAACGTCGATGTCGACGCTCTTGTCCACGGTGACGGTGTCGCCCTCGCACGCGGCGGACGGGTGCAGGCGCGGCAGGACCGCACGCAGCCCCTCCCGGTTGACCTGGAGGGCCCGATCCAGCATCTCGGCCCGCAACGCCTGCCGCATCGAGGGCCACTCCGGTTCCACCACTGTCTTCCACAGGCGCCGCAGCGCGTCGGCGGCCTCGGATTTGGCCCGGTCCGGGTTCTCGAGCAGCCGGCGGCGTATGTCTGCTCCCCGCCCGGTCGTGGCGTCGACCAGTTCGGCGTACGTCTGGTCCGCCGGCGCCGCGCGGAGGGCGTCCATGCCCTCCGCGAACGTCGGCTCACTGGACATCGGCGACGGGTCGAGGAAGTCGGGCCGGTAGGCGCCGTCGGCCATGAAGACGGTGAGCGCCCGCAGGTCAGCAAGCGAGAGCCGCGGGCGTCGACGGCGCAGCCAGGAGTGGAACAACGGGTGCCGCTGCGGCTCGGTCAACAGCTGGGCCAGGCTGACGACTTCGTGGATCGGCGACATCGCCCACCGCACACCCGCGGCACCGGCCCCCAGTCGATAACGGATCACTTCTCCATTGTTAGGCCACCGCCGAATCGAGCGCGAGCGATCCGGCCGAGCTCCCAGACTCGGGCCATGACCGACAGGCAATCGATCCGCCCGTACCCCGAGCAAGAGCAACCCCAACAGATCCGAACGATCCGGCTGGGCGCCGCCGGATCGACCATCGAGGTCCTCGCCAACCCCGATCAGGCCAGCGGGAACCTGAGCCTCTATCGGTGGCGCATGGCGCCCTCCAGCACCGGGCCTGCCCCGCACTTCCACACGACCTTCAGCGAGACCTTCATCGTCGAAGAGGGCGAAGTCGACTACTTCGACGGGCGGGACTGGCGAACACTCCGGCCCGGAGACACCGCGCACGCCGCGGCGGGTGACGTGCACGCCCTGCGCAAGGAGCGCGCCGAAGGCGCGACCCTCCTGATGGCGCTCTCACCGGGCGTGCCGCGCGAGGAGTACTTCGCCGCCCTCGCCACCACGGACGAGCGCGACCTGAACCGGCTCCACGAAGCCCACGACAACCACTTCCCCGGCGACGAGCGGTGACCGCACCGCCGCACCCGCCCTTTCCTCATCCGCTCCGTCCCGACCAACCTGCCAGCAAAGGACTCACCGTGCCCACCATCGCCATCGTCGGAGCCGGCCCCGGTATGGGCCTGGCCATCGCCCGCACCTTCGGCTCTCGCGGCTTCGACGTCGCTCTCGTCTCCCGCAACCGCGACAAGCTCGACGCCCTGGCCGGCCGTCTGGAGGCCGAAGGCATCAGCGCTGCCGGGTTCTGCGCGGACGTACTCGACCACGAAGCGCTCACCCAGGCGCTCAAGGACGCGGCGACCCGTTTCGGCCGTATCGATGTCCTGGAGTATTCGCCGGCCGGGAGCCTGGAATCCGTGTCACTGACCACCCCGTCCCAGGCCGCCCCCTCCGATGTGCAGTGGGTGATGGACATCCTGCTCTACGGGGCAATGGCCGCAACGCAGGCCGTGCTGCCCTCGATGCGCGCGGCCGGCGCGGGCACCCTGCTCTACACGAACGGCGCCGGCTCGGCCGACCCCAACCCGATGCTCGGCAACCTCAACGCCGCTCAGGCCGCGCTGCGCAACTGGGTGCTCGGTCTGCACAAGGAGCTCACCGGCACCGGCATCCAGGCGGCCCACGTCGCCATCGGTGCCTGGATCGGCACCGACGGCCCACCCGGTGTCCCGGCGGCCCCGGCCGAGGACGTCGCCCCCCTCTACTGGGACCTGCACACCCGGCGCGACGAAGCCGAACGCGCCTTTACCGCCTGACGCCGGCCGTGCCGGAGGTCGGCGGGAATCCAGTGCCGCCGCCCTCCGGCGGACGACGGCTGTGGTTCAAGGGGGTTGCGTCGACGGGGACCTGGCCGTGGCGCGGGGCCCCGCGGGTCAGTCCACCAGGTCGGGGGAGCGGAGCATCTCCGGAGGGATGCCCCACGCGTCGACGAGATCGACGGCGAGGGGGCGGACCCTGCGGCAGAGGCTGTTGATCTCGCGGCTGATGGCCTTGGAGCGTTGGACGGTCAGGCGTCCGTGCTCCATGAACCACGCCCGGTCGGACTCGATCGCGGACAGCGCGAACAGGTCGCACAGGAGCCCCAGGGCGGACTTGTTGCCGTCGCCGCCGTTGCTGCCTTCGTCGCCGTCGTCCGGCAGCGTGCGCAGCTTGTCGATGAACGCCTCCAGGATCAGGCGTTCCACGTGTGCGTGGGCCACGGCGATGACATGGTCCTGGACGTGGGAGAACACCGCCCCGGGATCGCGCTGCTCGTCCATGCCGCGCTTGAGTCGCCGGGCGAGGGAAGCGAGCATGTGCTCCTCGCGGAAGCGGACCATGGCGAGTTGGTAGTCCGAGTTGAGCAGGCCGACCTCGGGGTCGCCCTCGTCGCCCCCGGGCAGCAGGTCGCGTACGCGTTCCAGCAGTTTGTGCACCGACGTCTTCTCGATGACGGTCTCCACGGCCTGGCCGGTCACGAACCGGACCATGCCGAGCTGGTCGAGGTCCTCGAACTCGTTCGCGTAGTTCGTGAGGAGCCCCTTGGCCACGAGCTGCAGCAGGACGTGGTTGTCGCCCTCGAACGTGGTGAAGACGTCGCTGTCGGCCTTGAGCGCGGCGAACCGGTTGACGGCGAGGTACCCCGCGCCGCCGCATGCCTCGCGGCACTCCTGGATGGTCCGCGTCGCGTGCCAGGTGCCCAGCGCCTTCGTGCCGGCGGCCCGTGACTCCAGCTCCCGCCGTACCTGCTCGTCGTCGCCCTGGTCCGCCGACCGGTTTCCGGAGAAGACCTCGTGCAACTGGGTGCGCACCACGTCCTGGGCGAAGTGCAGGGCGTACGTGCGGGCGAGCAGCGGCAACAGGCGCCGCTGGTGCATCCCGTAGTCGAGCAGCAGTTGCTCCTCGCCGTCCGCCGCCGCCTCGAACTGGCGACGGCGCACCGCGTACTTCGTGGCGATCGTGAGGGCGACCTTGGCCGCGTTGATGGCTCCGCCGCCGACACTGACCCGGCCCTGGACGAGGGTGCCGAGCATGGTGAAGAAGCGGCGGCCGGGGTTCTCGATCGGACTCTGGTACACACCGTCGGGTGTCACGTCGGCGAACCGGTTGAGGAGCGCTTCGCGCGGCACCCGCACGCCGTCGAACCACAGGCGGCCGTTGTCGACACCGTTGAGCCCCATCTTCCGGCCGGCGTCCTCGATCCGTACGCCCGGCGCCGGGCGGCCGTCGACCCGGATCGGCACGACGAACGCGTGCACCCCTTCCTTCTTGCCGTCGACCTCCAACTGGGCGAAGACAACGGCGAGTTCGGCGTGCCGAGCGGCGTTGCCGATGTAGTCCTTGCGTGCGGCGTCGCCGTGCGTGGTGATCACGAACTCCTGGCGGGCCGTGTCGTACGTCGCCACGGTGCCGAGCGCCTGGACGTTGGAGCCGTGCCCGGTCTCGGTCATCGCGAAGCAGCCCATGAGCTTTCCGGTGATCAGGTCCGGCAGGTGGGCCCGGTGGTGGCGCTCGGTGCCCAGGTGCAGGATGGCGCCCCCGAAGAGACCGAACTGCACGCCCACCTTCACCAGGAGTGACAGGTCGCCGTAGGCGAGTGTCTCGAACGCCGCGATCGACGCTCCGACGTCACCGCCCCCGCCGTACTCCTTGGGGAAGCCCATTCCCGTCTGGCCGGTGGCCGCGAGTTCGACCGCGAGCTCGCGCACCCGCTCGCGGAACGCGTCGATGCCGAGCTCCTCGGCCTCTTCGAGAACGGAGGCGTGCGTCGACAGATTCGCGCGCACCAGATCACGGATCTCGCCGTACTCGCCGTCGAGCAGTGCGGTCAGGGCCGGTACGTCGACGGCGGGCGGTACGTAGCCGTCGGTGGGAGGGGTGGCGTCGCTGATCATGGACCACTGGTACCCCGTGAGGGCGTGTGCAAGCGGTCCGTGGCGGCACACGGGTGATCACCGCTGTGGCGCGGTGTTCCGTCGGCGGTGGGTGGAGCGGCGGGCGGAGCGCTTCTTCAGCCAGAGCGGCAGGACGTACCAGCACAGGGCGAACCAGAGAAGCACCGTGGCCACGTAGACGTGGGTGTCGAAGGCGCCGAGGTCGTCGAAGCGCCCGTGGGCCTCCTCCAAGGAGCCGTCGGGCGACGTGTCCGGCCGCACTGTCTCGTCTGCGCTCACCGACTACCTCCACTGCGGGTACGGTCTGTGCTCAGCGTCGACGGGACGACCGGCTGCTCGCCCAGCCGGCGGCCCCCGCCACGTGCAGAGCCAGGGCGGTGAGTCCGAGCAGCATGACGTTCACGGACGAGAAGACGTCATTCGTCGAGATCTCGGCGGCGTTGATCAGGAAGGCGAAGAAGAACAGCACAGCAGCGACTACGGCGAACATGGCAACTCCCTTGTGTGGCGGTGGTGTTGTCGCCCGTATGCCCCCTCTCGTGTTCTCTATCGCATCCCGGGTAGCCGTAACCAAAGTGGCAACGCGAGGAAGTGGACCTCGCCGATCGACACCGAGG
Source organism: Streptomyces sp. NPDC051684 (assembly GCF_044453445.1). Classification (NCBI taxonomy): domain Bacteria; kingdom Bacillati; phylum Actinomycetota; class Actinomycetes; order Kitasatosporales; family Streptomycetaceae; genus Streptomyces; species Streptomyces sp. NPDC051684. The sequence goes on from NZ_JBITCS010000010.1 coordinate 76,818, forward strand.
AGGCGTCATGCCCGGCATTCTCGACCGGATCAAGCAGTACAGCCGCAGCCCGCAGGGTCGACGGACCATCGCGACGGCGCGCCGGACGGCATCGGACCCCCGCAAGCGGGCGCAGGCTCGCGCGTGGCTCGGCCGTCTGCGTCGTCGCTGAGCGAACTGACCACGCCCAGAACCTCCTCGGCGACGAACCCGACACGTACGACGCCAAGTTGAGGAGCCCTCGCCGATGCCAAGGTGGCCCCCGTGACATCCGCTCTCCGTACCGCCCGCGCCCTCACCGCCGTTGCGCTCGCAGCCCTCGGCTCCGCCGTGTACCTCGGCCTCACCCACAGTCTGTGGCTCATGGCCGCATGCCTGTACGTCGCCGCGTTCTTCGCCTGGTGCGCGCACCGCGACCATCAGCACCATCGCACCCTCCGCGCCCGCGCCGCCCTTCGTGAACGCGCCGTGAGCGGGCTCCCGGTCCAGCCGGCCGTGTTCGACACCGTCCCTTGCTGCGACCTCGCGGGCCACGCCGACGGCCGCACCCACGGCGCCGACTGCCTGCGCCGCCTGGCCGCGCCGAACACCACGCGAAGTGAAGCCGCCTGAGCTTTGCGACCGCTCCCCGTTCTTGTCTTCTCCCGTGATGATCCAGGATGGCCGCGGCGAAGCAGGATGACGGTGTGCGGCTGCGCGCACTCACCACACGCGGCCGGGAGGTGAGTGATGAAGAAGAACGTCGGCCGCAGGATCGTCGCGGCCTCCGTCAGCGCCGGCGCCGCGGTGCGCCCGGGGCACGCACCGGGGGTTCAGGCCGCCTGGGGTTCGTCGTCCGAACGTGGTGCCGCGGCGGCCTCCAGGACTCGATCGGCTGCCAATAGAGCATCACTCACACACCGGGTGCCAGTGCTCACGCACAACGTGTAGGTGACATCGTCGAGCTGTCGCTGGAGTTCCAGGGTCGGCCGCTCCGAGTAACGCAGCTGCACGTCGGCATATCGGCTCAGAAGCGTCCGGATGGCCTTCGGATCGGGATTCAGCACGAGGCTCCGCCTGTTCTGTTGTCCTGAGGATCGTCGGACACCCAATTCCCCGTAATGCTCAGGACATGCCCACTCTTTCCCTGGTGCGACGTCACATTTTTCGTCGGCTTTTCGCCTACATACCGGACGGGCGGAGGGGTACGGGGGTGGAGCACATCCGTACGAGCAAGGAGATACGACGTTGACCTCTGAGGCTGCCCCGAAGTACACCGTGCCCGGCATCACCACCAAGGACGCCGGGACCATGATCGCGCTGCTCCAGCAGCGTCTGCACGCGCTGAACGACCTGCACCTGACGCTGAAGCATGTGCACTGGAACGTCGTGGGGCCGCACTTCATCGCCGTGCACGAGATGCTCGACCCCCAGGTCGACCGCGTCCGGGCCATGGCCGACGACATCGCCGAGCGCATGGCCACCCTCGGCGGGGTGGCCCAGGGGACGCCGGGCGCGCTGGTCGCGGAGCGTTCCTGGCAGGACTACAGCGTGGGCCGGGCCGACGCCATCGCCCATCTCGGCGCACTCGATCTCGTCTACACCGGCGTGATCGGGGACCTGCGCGCCGCGGTGAAGGAGGTCGGAGACCTCGACGCGGCCACCGAGGACTTGTTGATCGGGCAACTCAGGGACCTGGAGCAGTTCCAGTGGTTCGTGCGGGCCCACCTGGAGACCGCCGGCGGCACCCTCGCCACGGCCGATGCCTCCACCGAGGTCGACGCCGCGCGCGCCGGCGCGCAGTGACCGGCGGCGCGCCGAGCCCGTCCGCGCCTACGGGAGGCGGGCGGGCTCAGCGCGGGAGCAGGGGGTCCAGCGGGCCGAGGGCGATGTGAGGCCTCCGGGGTGAGGCCGTAGCGCTCACGCAGCTCGGCCATCCGGTGGTGGAGCAGCATCAAGGTCCTCCGTGCGGTCGAATGTCTCCTCGTTGATGTCACCCGCCGGCGAGCGGCAGGAGGAGCACTTCGTTCCGCAGTCCCATGGGCGCCTCACTCCGCGGTGGTCGCCGCGGGCGCCTGGTCCACGAAGCTGTAGGGCGGCAGCGGACCGTTCACCCGGAACACGAGGTGGGGATGCGCCTTGCGGAGCTGCTCGATCGCCCCCAGGAGGTGCTCGGACGAGGAACGGTCCACCAGGAACGAGAGGTTGGTGATCCATCCGGTGGTGTCGGGCGCGGGGCTGATCGCGTCCGCGTGCGGCTCCAGCTGCGCCAGGACGAGCTCGCCGTCCTCGGCCTCGCGCTGCTGCACGGCCTTGGCGACGGTCTCGCCGAGTCGCATCTTGTCCTCGTGGGTGCCGCCGCCGGTCGCGCGGTTGTGCTCCACCTGAGCGCGCAGCTCGGGCTGGTCCGCCACGACGGTGCGCAGCACCGCCTCCTCGTCGTGCTGGACCTTGACGTTGTACTCGACCCGGTCCCGCAGGGCGGCAAGACGTTCCTGATAGTGGTCCGCATGCTCCTCGAGCGTGGCCGCGACCGCGTCGTCGTCCGTCGCGACGCTGCCGAAGCGCATGGGCAGCACGGTGCCCCCGCCGCCTGCCTCGGCCAGGACGTTCTGGTGGGCCAGCAGATCCCGGCGCTTGGGCCGCAGATTCTCGGGGGCGTCGCTGACCAGGGCGGCGAGTCCGCCGCCGGTCGCCGTGCGGACGGTCAGTGCCGGGCGGCCGATGCCCTCCATGCCCTCGGGCAGGCCGGGGTGGTCGGCGGCCGTGATGCCGTAGACGTACGTGCTCACTAGCGCTCCTCCTTACGGCTCGACGTGCGGCGGCGCGCCCGGGACTGGCTGCTGCCTTCCTCGCGGGCCTGGCTGAAGGCGTCGGATATGGTCTCCGCCGCCCCCGACAGCGCGCCCTTGGTCTTGCCGCGGGCGCCGGACTCGAGGCTGTCGCCGACGATGTCCGTCAGGCCGGACGGCTTCTTGCTGCCGGTCTCCAGGTCGAGTCGGTTGCAGGCCTCGGCGAAGCGCAGATACGTGTCCACACTGGCGACGACGACGCGCACGTCGATCTTCAGGATCTCGATACCGACGAGGGACACGCGGACGAAGGCGTCGATGACGAGGCCGCGGTCCAGGACCAGTTCGAGGACGTCGTAGAGACCACTGGTGCCTCCACCTCCTCCGCCGCTCTGGGTGGTGGCAACGGTCATGGTCGTTCCTCCCATTCCTGTGCGTTCGGGTTCCTGGACGTTCCGGCTGCGGTGAAGCTGTGCTGGTGGTCCAGGTGTGGTCCCTTCGGTCACCGCGACGTCCTGTCCGGCAACGACCGCCGGTTCAGCCGGAGTTGCGGCTGGTGGCGCGACCGCGCTCGTAGCGGCCGAGACGTCGGTAGCCGGTGAGCAGTCCCGCGTCGTCGAGCGTGACCTCGTAGCTCGCGAGCAGGCTCATCGTGTCGGGGACCCGGGAGAGCTCCAGGACCTCGACCTCAAGTCGCCACCCGTCGTCGGTGGCGTTGAACGTGGACACCGACTCGATGGGCTTGCCCGTCAGCTCCGCCAGCTGCTCGCGTGCCTCGCGGATCGCTTCGGCGGGGCGCAGCTTCCTGCTGCGCTGTGGGGCCGGTGACTCGGAGCGCCGCGGGGCGTCCCGAGTCTTCCTGGTGGGTGCCTTCTTCTTCGCGCCGGGATGCGTGTCGCGATTCGAGTCGGAATTCGTGCTGGGCTTCGCGTCCGGCTCGGCGTCGGTCGGCCCGGAAGAGTCGTCCATGTGAACCTCCCGCCCAAGTGCTCGTGTGGATCAGTGCACTTGGGGCGTGTCGGGACGGGCAGCGTGTGCGGTACGTGGCCGATCAGAAGCGGCCGCCGGTCGCGCGGGTGATCGGGCCGTGCCCGCGCCTGGCGCCGGCCCTGCCGAGGCCGTAGGCGCTGACGAGGACGGCGAGCGCGCCGGCAGCCGTCCCCGCCGCGATCACCTTGCGATGCCGGACGAAGTCCCAGGCCGCGGTGGCCACTTGTGCGGACTTGGCGGGAACGGCGGCCAGATGCGCGCCGCCGGCCTTGGCCCGCGCGGCGAGCGCACCCGCCCGGCCCGTTGCCTTGGCGGCCTCGGTCTCCTTCGACCGGGCCGACGCGGTGGATGCGGCCTTTCCGGTAGCAGCGGACGTTTTCGACGTTGCGGTCTTCGTCGCCGTGCTCTGTACGGGCTGGTCGGTCTTGGCAGCTTCAGTCATGCACCCCGATTTGCCGCCGCCGCGCTCCTGAAACCGCTCTGTGAAAATTCGGGGTCGAAAAGGGGGAGAGGTGCGCCACGGCCGATGCCCGCGCCCATGGATCAGGTAGTCGCGCCAGATGCGCCGACGTGGCGGGGAAGCGCGGTCAGTGGGCCGGTTCGCCGTGCGTGGGGCTGTCGTCGCCGAGGAGCGCGCGGATGCGCCGCAGTCCGTTCTCGCGCGTGGCGGTCAGGTCCAGGACCTCGGCGACGCCGGTGACCTCGAAGAGCCTCTCGACGGGGCGCTGGTAGGGGCCGCACAGCACGAAGGGCCTGGCGGCCGCCTCGTAATCGGCCTGGGCGCGCAGGATCAGGTTGAGCAGGGTGCTGTCGGCGAAGGACAGCCCGGCCAGGTCGAGGAGCGTGCCGGTGGTGCCGGCGTCGGAGCGTGCGCTGTCCAGCGCGAGCATGATCTCGGGCCCGTCCGAGAAGTCCAGGTCGCCCCGCAGGGGGACGATGACCACCTGCTGGTGACGGGCGAGCTCGATGCTCTGTCTGTCGGAAGTCATCCGCAGAGCCTCCCACAGGTCCCGCTCAGGTCAGCCGTTGGAGAACCTCGGGCATCTTGGGCCTGGATGGGGACGACGGAAACGTATGGGGCCCGCAGGGTCGGGCATACGAACCCGGACCGATGGGATGAGGGCGGTGACCGCACATGTACGACACGGCCGACGGGGCGCCGACCGTTGTGGAAGCGGGGGAAGCGGCGACAGCGTTGGAGTGCGAGGACATCAGCTGCGCGGACGCCAGGATGGCGGTCCGCTCGGTGTTGACGCAGGAGTACCGGGATCTGCCCACCGACGACGCGGAGCGACTGCGGGACGACGCGCTGCTGGTGGTCACCGAATTGGTCACCAACGCCCTGCTGTACGCGGGTACGGTGACCGGCCTCTCCGTCCGCCGGATCGGGGACGAACTGCATCTGCGGGTCAGTGACGACAGCCCCGAAGCGCCGAAGGAGCGGACGCCGGTGCCGGGCAGCAAGGGCGGGTACGGCTGGAAGGTGATCCGGCGTCTGTGCAGGCGTGTGCAGATCGACACGGAGCCCGACGGAAAGACGGTCACCGCCGTCCTGGCCCTGGCTTGAACCCGACGTGCCGCGCACCGCGCATCCGAACGTATGTGTACGCGCGGCAGCCGGGGGCAATCGGATGCGGACGGGACACCGAAGAGCACACGACGAGAGGCAGGGGCTTGCGGGTATGAGCACCACGGCAGTTGACGAGCAGACGCGCATCGCGACCGACGGAGCCGACGTGAGTCTGATCGAGCGCGCCTGGGTCGATCCGTCCTCCGTCCGCCCGAAGGACGCCCGCGAGATCGGCCGGCACTTCTTCGACCGGCTCTCCCAACTGGAAGAGGGCACGCACGAGTACAGCTACGTGCGCAGCGTGCTGATCGAGATGAACCTCACCCTGGTGCGCTACGCGGCCTCCAGGTTCAAGCACCGCGGGCCCGAGGAGATGGAGGACATCGTCCAGGTCGGCACGATCGGCCTGATCAAGGCGATCGACCGGTTCGAGCTGACCCGCGAGGTCGAGTTCACATCGTTCGCCGTGCCGTACATCGTCGGTGAGATCAAGCGGTTCTTCCGGGACACGTCCTGGGCCGTGCACGTGCCGCGCCGGCTGCAGGAGGCGCGGATCGAGCTGTCCAGGGCGACCGACGAGCTGCGCACCCGGCTGGGCCGCACGCCCTCGACGGCTGAGCTGGCGGAGCTGATGCAGCTCGACGTGGCGGAAGTGGCCGAGGCGCAGAAGGCGTCCAACGGCTACAACAGTGTCTCCCTGGACGCGGCGGTGAACGGGGCCGACGACGAGTCCGAGACCATGCTCGCCGACTTCATCGGTATGGAGGAGGACCGCTTCGAGCTCGTGGAGAACTTCCACTCCCTGGCCCCGTTGGTCGCGGACCTGGACGAGCGGGACCGGCGCCTGATCCATCTGCGCTTCGTCGAGGAGCGCCGCCAGCAGGACATCGCCGTTGAACTGGGCTGCTCGCAGATGCATGTGTCCCGGCTGATCTCCAAGGTGGTGGCCAAGCTCCGCGCCGGGCTGATGGCGACGGAGTAACGCCACGGAGCCGTATTCGACCGCTGCGCCGCACAGCCGGGCGGTGCAGCGTCATGTCCGGCCGGGGGACCGGGACATGCGCCGGCAATGGCGTCTGCCATGTCGTCGTGCTCGACCCGGACGCTTCCACTACCCTGGGTGGCCCCGACTTGCCTCGGCCGTTCCGGGCGGTTCGCCCGTGGCGGCACTTCGACAACCGGCCACGTCGCTCCCTGGGCAGAGAGGGTGCAGGAATGCCCCGGAATCCATCTCCACGTGATCCCGAACAGGTGGCGGACACCGCGAACCACGTGGGTGAGCTGCTCGAGGTGCTGTGGGGACGGGCGCAGGAGAAGGCGCCGTCGGGTCCGATCCCACCCTCTCAGCTGCGCGCCTTGAAGCTCATCGAGGAGCAGGGCAGCGTCAACCAGCGTACGTTGGGAGAGGTCCTGGGCACCGGCCCGTCCTCCGTCAGCCGCCTGTGCGACCGCCTGGAGGCCGCCGGGCTGCTGGAGCGGGTCCCCAGCGCGACGAGCCGTCGTGAGGTCGAACTCACCTTGAGTGCCCAGGGCGAGAAGGTGCTCGACGAGTTGCGCCTGGCGCGCACCCGCGAGGTCGCGGAGGTGCTGCGCACGATGGCACCGTCCCATCTCGGCATGCTGTCCGAGGGACTGGAGCGGCTGCGGCAGGCGGCGACGGTCCACGTGGGCCTGGAGCGGCCCGCCGCCGACGACACTTCCGCGATCGCCTGAGCCTCCTCGGAGCATCCCCTGGCCACCGATCGCGCGCGGCCGAGGAATCAAGCCGCCACTCCCGCCGAGCCGTTGGACGGGCGGGCTAGACTTGACCGTTGCCCCATGACAATAGTTGCCCGGCAGCTACGATCTGTTCGGCTTGATCTATCGACCACTGCTGAGCTGTGCTCGCACCATCAACGAAGGCTGCCGTGACCAACTTCCTGGCTGTGGAACGCGCGCTGCGCACCGCCGCACCGTACGACCTCTATCCCGCGGTGCGGGCCGCACTGGTCGAGCACTACGGTGCGCTCCGCGTCGATCTGCTGCTCGCCGACTACAGTTCCAAGGTGCTGCGGTCCGTCGCCGCGGGCCCGGGCGGCGGCGAGCAGCTCCCGGTCCACGGCAGCCCGCAGGGGCGGGCCTTCGAGAGCCGCGAGCCCCTGCAGATCGTGCGCCACGCGGACTCCGTCGAGCTGTACGTGCCGGTGGCCGCGCACGGCGACCGGCACGGAATCCTGTCCGTGCGGCTGCCGGAGGAGAAGGACCCGCCGCACGTCGTCGACGAGATCGTGGCGATCGCCGACGTCCTGGGCCACGAGATCCTCGTCGCGGAACGCGACACGGACGTCTTCCTCCAGGCCCGCCGGGCCAGTCGGCTCACGCTCGCGGCCGAGGTGCAGTGGAACCTGCTGCCGGGACGGGCCTGCAGTCGCAAGGAGTACGCGATCGGGGCGCAACTGGAGCCCGCGTACGCCATCTACGGCGACAACTTCGACTGGGCCGAGACCGAGAAGTCGCTCACCCTCAGCGTCACCAACGGCATGGGCGAGGGTATTCAGGCGTCCCTGCTGAGCAGCCTGGCCGTCAACGCCCTGCGCAACGCGCGGCGGGCGGGCGTCGGCATCGCGGACCAGGCGGCCCTGGCCGACCAAGCGCTGTTCGCCCAGTACCGCGGCGAGCAGTACGTCGCGACGCTGCTGCTCTCCTTCGACCTGGACACCGGCCGCGTCGAGGTCGTCGACGGCGGCTCCCCGCAGATGTGGCGCCACCGGGGCAGGACGGTGGAGCGCATCTCCTTCGACGAGCAGCTGCCCCTCGGCATGTTCGAGGAGACCGACTACGTCACCGAGGACTTCCAGGTGGAGCCGGGGGACCGGCTGATCTTCGTCAGCGACGGTGTGTTCGCCGCGCTGTCGGACAAGGGCGAGGCCTTCGGCGAGAGGATGCTGGCGCGGGCCATCCAGGCGGCGCGGCTGCTGCCGGCTGCCGCCGTGCCCCGAGCGGTCCTGCGGGAGCTGTCCCAGTACCTGAATGCCGGGCCCGGCCCTGAAGTCGCCGATGACGCGCTGGTGCTGTGCCTGGACTGGTTCGGCCGCGACGTCCGTTCCTGACGCTGCAATGCGCGGCGCCGGCGGCCGCCGAAACGTGTGTGCGCCCGTGGTGGGCGAGCTCTCGAAAGGGGTCGCCCACCACGGGCGCGATCACGCCGAATTCAGTGCTTGCCGATGTCCTTGGTCTTTTCCTTGGCCTGGCGGGCGTCGCCCTTCATCTGCTGGGCGCGGCCTTCCGCGGTGAGTCGTTCATTGCCCACCGCGCGTCCGACCGCCTCCTTGGCGGCGCCGGTGACCTGCTCGGTCTTTGCCTTGGCCTTTTCGTTGGCGGTCATCTCCGCTCACACTCCCTTGGCATCGACATCATGTGCTGCCCTCCGTTTGGCCGCTCGACGGCGAGGCAAACATCCTCGGCGCCGAAGAATCGTGTGCGGCCTCGTTCGGCGGCTCTGCGAAGTCTTTCGACGAGGCCGCGAAGAGAATGTGCCCGCCGAGTGTGTTTGTAGCCGCGATAAGCGAGCACTTGGCGGACAGGAGGTAATAACAATGGTTCCCCTGCTGCTGGTTCTTCTTCTGGCTCTGATCCTCTTCGGCGCGGGTTTCGCGCTGAAGGCCTTGTGGTGGATCGCTGTCATCGTGCTCGTGGTGTGGCTGCTCGGATTCGTGATCCGGCCCGCGGCGAGTGGCGGCCGCAAGGGCCGCTGGTACCGATGGTGAGACGAGCCCGACAGGGTGCGAGACGGCGCGGTGCCACGGGCGGTGGCACGCGCTGAAGCGGTGGGCCCGGCCTGGGACGGCCGGGCCCACCGCTGCTTTGTTCGCGGCGTCAGGGGCGCTTCGGGACGGGCCGGTCGACTTCCGAGGCGCGGGACGCCGTGGCGAAACCGTGCAGCCCGGCCAGCAACTGACGCCGTGTGTGTTCCGGCATCCGGTCGAGCACCTCGGTGAGCAGGCGCTCGCGGCGGGCGGACACGGCGTCGAGCGCGTCGTGTCCGCGCCGGGTGAGTGTGAGGCCGATCGAGCGGCGATCGGCCGGCGCGGGCTCGCGGCGGATCAGTCCTGCCGCTTCGAGCCGGTCGCACAGCCTGCTGGCCGCGGATGGGACCGTGTCGAGCGTCTCGGCCAGGGTGCCCAGGTTGATGCCGGGGGCGGTTCGGGCCGTGAGCAGGGCGTGCAACTGCAGGGCGGAGAGTTGCGGCGTGCCGGTTCCGGCAGTGCGCGTCCACAGGGTCACCAGCGTGTCGACGGCTGCCGCCGTCTCCGGCGCCAGCGATGGGCGGGGATCATCCGGGGAGTCGATGAAGTCGCTGCGACCGTCACGGTCGTCCATGAGATGAAGGGCACCTCTCGCGAGCTGAGGCAGTCGGTACACGCGTTTACCCGTCTTCCTCGTATGCCCGTTGCGCGGGAAGTATCCGTCCGGAATTGCGCCGGTCTCCGCCGTGTTCGCTCCTGCTTCGTGGCCGAAGTTGTCTGCTCGGCCGCGCAGTTCGGTTTGCTTTCGGTGGCGTGGGTACTCGCCCGTGTTCGTGGCGGGCCGGCAATTTCCGCCGAGCGGCGGGGCCGTGAACGGACAGGGGGCGTTCGTGGTTGCCGCGAGCCCTTCGGCCGTGCGACTGTTGCCCTATGGCAACTATGATCGGCCGTGATGTTCGGTCACGATGATCATGGAGCAGCCCAGAGCAGTCGTCCAGCGTTGATGACAGCCTTGGTTCCCCAGCGAAGGGTGGTGGGGATCCCGCACCGTGCGGGTCCCGCGTGATGAAAACCCCAACGGAACCGGTGAGTTCCCGAAGCGCCGGCCCCCCTGCCGGCGACGATGCGGCGTCCCCCTCGTACTGGTCGAACCCCGCGCACTCGTCCTACCCGTCGGTCACGGTGGACGGGGCGGGCCGCGTGCTGTCCTGTGACCACGGAGCCGTCGCCCTCCTGGAGGGTGTGCGGACCGGTGCGCTGCTCGCCGATGTGGCGCCCTCCTGGCTGACCGCGGCGCACGCCGGACTCTGCGCAGGCTTCGAAGGCGCCGATGCGGGCGCGGCGGCGGTGGCGAGAGGCCGCATCGGAGAGGCGACCGTGGACGCGTTCCCCAGCCGCGCGGCCGACGGCTCGGTCTCGTGGTGGCTGGTCGACGACAGTGAACTGCGGCACGTGCGGGACGCGTTGGCGGACGAACGGGCCCGCTCGCGGGTCCTTCAGGAGATCTCCAGCGAGCTTCTCGCCTCGCTGAACGTGAACCGGTGCATGGAGGTGACCGCCCGCCTGGCCACGCGGCATCTCGCCGACGCGGCGGTCATCGTAGGCGTCCGGTCCGGCCGCGTGTATCCCGTCACCCGTTGCTCCACTGGCGGCGCCGTGGTGCAGGAGCGGATCGGGCTGGACCCGCAGAGCATGCCGGGGCTCGCGGAGGCGCTGGCGGGCTTCCCGCCGGTGCCCTCGCGATGGATCGATCCCGCTCTCGTCCCGGACTGGGCGGTCCCACAGGAGTTCATCGGCGGGCGCGCGCAGATCGGTTCCATCGTGGTGGTCCCGCTGCCGGGGCACGGGGTGCCGGCCGGCGCCGTCGTGCTGCTGCGGCAGAGCCGGGAAGCGGCGTTCACCGAGGCCGAGGAGGCCTTCGCGCGGCTCTTCGCCGCCCGTGCGGGCGTGGCCCTGTCCTCGGCGCGGATCTACGCCGAGCAGGCCCACATCACGGACGTCCTGATGCGGGACCTGCTGCCGCCGGACCTGGGGACGGTGCGCGGCATCGACTACTCGGGCCGCTACCGGCCGGCGTCCGCCGCCGACCGGATCGGTGGCGACTTCTACGACGTCTATCCCGCAGAGGGCGACGACGCGGAGAGCTTCGTTGTCCTGGGCGACGTGTGCGGCAAGGGACTGGAGGCGGCCGTGCTGACCGGGAAGATCCGCAACACGCTCGAGGCGCTGCTCCCGTTCGCCGCCGACCACCTCAAGGTGCTCAAGCTGCTGAACAACGCTCTGCTGTCCTCGCACCACACGCGGTTCGCGACGCTCGCCCTGGCATCCGTCCGCCGTGAGGGAAACCGCGTGCGGCTGCGGGTCTCCAGTGCCGGGCACCCCGCCCCTCTGATCCTGCGTGCCGACGGACGGGTGGAGGAGGCGGACACCAAGGGCACGCTGATAGGCGTCCTCCCCACGGACCGGGTCAAGATCACCACCATGTCCGTGGACCTCGCACCCGGCGAGACGTGTCTGCTGTACTCCGACGGCATCACCGAGGCCCGCGGCGGCCCGCTCGGCGATGTCATGTTCGGCGAACAGCGCCTGCACCACACCTTGGCCGAGTGCGCCGGCCTGCCCGCCGACGCGGTCACCGAACGGCTCCACATGGTCGCCACGCAGTGGGTCGGTGGCGGGCCGCACGACGACACTGCCGTCCTGGCCATCACCGCGCCGCGCACCCACGATCTCGCGGCCGTCGAAGGACACACCAGAGGCAGGTTCATTTCATGACCGCACCACATGTCACCGACGGCCCGGCGATGCCCAGTCACGAGGAGCTGTGCGAGCAGCTGTGGCGGGCGGCGATCGACTGCGACGAGATCCATGCCGTGGCCGTCGTCCGCAACGCCGTGGGCGGTGGATCTTCCGCGCAGGTGGTGGCCGCGGCGGAGCGGACGCTGCTGCGGATGATCGCGCCGGTCCAGGAGCGCGTCGGTATCCAGTGGGCGGCCAACGCCATCACGGTGGCCCAGGAGCACGCGGCGACCGCCGTCAACGAACGTTGCGTCTCGGCGGTCGCCGACCTGGCGGCCCCCGCGCTCGCGGAGGTGCCGCCGCTGGGCCGGGTGACGGTGGCCTGCGTGGACGGCGAATGGCACGCCCTGCCCGCCCGCCTGGTCGCCGAGGTGCTGCGCCTGCGCGGCTGGCACGTGGACTACCTGGGCGCGCAGGTCCCCACCGAGCACCTCGTCTCGTACCTCCACCGGCGGCCGGCCGACGCCGTCCTGCTGTCCTCGTCGATTCCCGCGCACCTGCCCGTTGCCCACGCGGCGATCAGCGCCTGTCAGGCCGCGGGCGTGCCCGTCATGGTGGGCGGCGCGGCGTTCGGCCCGCAGGGCCGCTACGCCCATCGCATGCGGGCCGCCTGGGCCCCGGACGCGCCCGGTGCCCACGCCCTGCTGAAGCAGGGCCTCGGCCGGCCCACCGCCGACGCGGCCCGCCTCCCCGACCTGGACCTGCCGCACCTGAACGACCAGGAGTACACGCTGGTCCGGCAGACGGCGCGGCAGCTGGTCAAGCAGACCCTCGCCGACGTCGAGGAGGCCTTCCCTCCCCTGCGCTCCTACACGGAGTACCAGCGGGAGCGCACCGCCGAGGACATCGACCACATCGTCACGTATCTGGCCACCTCCGTGTACGTCGACGACGCCGACCTGTTCACCACGTTCATCACGTGGACCGCGGACATCCTGCGGTCCCGGGGCGTCCCGCCGCGGAGCCTGCTGCCCGCCGTCGACTCGTTGCAGCGCCAGCTGAAGGACTTCCCGCGCACCGTAGGCATCCTCACCGAGGCGTGCGGTGCGCTCACCGCCGGTGCGCTCGGCCCCGCCGCATGAACACCGACTCGAGCACCACAAGGACCTGGGGGGGGGCCGAGAACGCCTACTGCTCGATCTGCTCGGGGTCGATCGGGATCTCGGGGGCCGTCTTCTCGGCGCGCTCCTCGGCGATCAACTCCCGCGCCACGGTCCCGCAGCAGCGGTCGAACTGGTTCTGCCAGTCCGTCTTGAACATGTCGTAGCTGGACTGGCCGACCAGCTTCAGATCCGACTCGTCGTTGTGCCAGACGCCGTTGCTCGTCCAGTTCGAGGAGCCGACGAACACGACTCTGGCATTGGTCGCCCCCGCGTAACCGCCGCTGACCATCATGTACTTGTCGTGCGTGTAGTGCAGAGCGTTGCCGTTCGCGTCGGTGCCGCGGCTGGTGTCGTGCACGTCGATGTTCGGCCGGTCCTTCAGGTAGTTCTGCACGCTGCCGTCAACCTGGCCGGCGGTGAAGAGTATCCGTATCTTTACGCCGGTCTTCGCCAGGCTCACCAGCTTCTTCGGCAGCTCCAGATAGTTCCGGTCGCCCGGCTCTCCGTGAGAGGTCCACTGGAACATGGCGACGTTGATCGTGGCCGGTGCCTTGATGTTGTTCAGGAAGTCGACCCAGGTGTCGCTTCTGGAGCGCGCCTTGGGCCACTGGTAGGAGGGCGGGGACAGCGTCGTCCTGGCGTCCGTGCCGCTGGTGGAGTTGTAGTAGTCGGGCACCAGCGGGCCCGGGCCGTTGAGCGCACCCTTGGCCATGGCCGTGAAGTAGCGGAGATAGGAGTTGTACAGGTCGACGTTGCCCTTGACGGTGGCGCCGCTGTTCCACGCGGTCTTGGCCTGGGCGGAGGTGGGGTTGGCGCTGCTGACGGTCACCGTCCTGTTCGCGTCGCTCCCGCCGCTGAGCATGTAGTACTTCGCGTGCAGGGCGGACCCGGCGTAGTGGGTCAGGCAGCCGCCCGGGCACAGCGCGGCGAAGCTGGAGGCTCGCGGGTCGTTGCCCAACTCGGTGACCAACGACTGCCAGACCGCGTTGTCGCTGTGCGAGTCCATCAGCGTCTTGACGATGACGCCGCGCTGGTGCGCGGCGATCAGGGCGTTCGCGAAGTCCGGGCCCGGGTTCGTCTTGCCTATCGAGTACATGGCGACGCGTATCGTCTGCCCGCAACTGGCGCTGTTGATCGATTCGATGATCGGGCCCATGACGTTCATCTGGGAGTTGGGGTCCTCCGGGTCGCTGAAACTCGGGCCCGGTCTCGAGGTGAACGTCCGGGACTCGCAACTGAGTGGAGTCTTGGCCTTCTTGACCGCCGCATGCGCCGTTGTGGGCGACAGGGCGGTGATGGCCAGCGCGGTGATCAACGTGAGTGTTCGGTGTGTTCGCTTCATGGACGTGCCTTTCTATGGGTTGTGTTGACGATGGCGAGACGGGGTGCTGCCGCGGTGCTCGACCCTGATCGACCCATGAGTGGTCGCTGCGGGGGGGGGACTGGTGGTCGACGTCGCAGTACGGGGGGCCTGTCCGGCAGTTCGGAGTGACGGGGTCGCCCGTCATCCGGTCGGATCAGCTGCCCGTGGCTTCAGGGCAGTTGGCGGCGTTCGCCCCGAACCCGGAGAACGCGACGTCGCCGTAGCCCTCCCCGCAGAAATCCGCCTTGTCGTGCGTGACGGCGCCGCCCGCGCCGGCCGTGCCCGCCGACGCGGCGAGGAGGCCGCCGGTCACAGGCGCCGCCGAGGCGTTCGCTGTGGCGGCGCGGACGCGCGTGGGAGGCGGGGTCGGGGTGGTGGGGCGTATGTGCTCGGCCATGCGTTGAGCTCCTGCAAGGGACAGGGGCGTCCGGCGGACATCCCGCGTCGATAAGGTGCCGATTCGTTGGTTTTTGCCCGAAGCTGATCCAGACGTCACCCAATGTTCGGCAATCAGGAGACGCGTAAAGGCGTCCGAGGGTTGCACGAGAAACCAGGGAAGCTGCCGTGACGCTGCGCACGTTGAGCCGGAGGGCGAGCAAGGTACCCGGGCGCTCGGGCGCATCTGTCCGAAGAGCCGGACGGTGACCGCCGTGGCCGGCTCCGGGCCCCGGGAGGAGGGCCGTTTTGGTCTTCTCCCGTGATGATCCATAAGATCCGCCGATGATCATCAGACAACGGCTGGCGGCGGGCCTGTGTGCCCTGCTCGCCGCCCTCGCCGTCGGCGGCCTGCCGCCCACCCAGGCGTATGCCGATGGGGCCGACGAAGAACCGGCGCCTCAGGTCGAACTCGTCCTGGACGCAAGCGGATCCATGCGCGCCCGCGACATCGACGGCGGCTCCCGGATGGCCGCGGCGAAGCAGGCGTTCAACGAGGTGCTCGACGCGACACCCGACGAGGTGGAGCTCGGGATCAGGACGCTCGGGGCCAACTACCCCGGAGAGGACCGGAAGACGGGCTGCAAGGACACCGAACGGCTCTACCCGGTCGGTCCGTTGGACCGCACCGAGGCCAAGACGGCCGTGGCCACGCTTCAGCCCACCGGCTGGACGCCGATCGGGCCCGCCCTGCTCAAGGCGGCCGACGACTTCACGTCCGGCGCCGACACCGGCGCCAAGCGCATCGTCCTCATCAGCGACGGCGAGGACACCTGTCAGCCGCTCGACCCGTGCGAGGTGGCCCGCGAGATGTCCGCCAAGGGCATCGGTCTGACCATCGACACGCTCGGGCTCGTCGCCGACGCGAAGACGCGTGAGCAGCTGTCCTGCATCGCGGACGCGACCGGCGGCACGTACACCGCCGTCCGGCACAGGGATCAACTCTCGGACAAGGTCGGTCAATTGGTCGACCGTGCGGCCGACCCGGTGATCACGCCGGTGGCTGTCGACGGCGCCGCGCAGTGCGCCGACGCGCCGCGGCTCAAGGCCGGCCTCTACACCGACCGCGAGAAGTTCGGTGAGCACCGCTTCTACCGCGTCGACGTCGAACCGGGACAGGAGCTGCGCGCCTCGGTGAGCGTCGCGGCCGACCGGGCGGTCAACCAGGACTACGGCGTGCTGCTGCGCGCACTCACCACGCACGGCCGGGAGATCGTACGCGGGCAGGAAGCTGGCGACGGGCGCACCGACGTCCTCTCGACGGGCCTGCGTTACCCGAAGTCCGAGCAGGACGAGGACAACGAAACGGATGAGGCGCAGGACGAGGCACAGGCGGAGACGGTCTGCCTCCAGGTCTCGCAGTCCTTCTCCGCGCCCGCCTCGGTGAAGACCGCACCCGGCTTGCCGGTCGAGCTGACGGTCGACCTGGTGGACGGCCCGGACCAGGCGTCCGACGTGGCCGCGTTCGGGCTCGGCAACGGCTGGTGGCTGCTGGCCGCCCTGGTCGTGGTCGGCTTCCTCGCAGGTGTGATCTGGGGCTGGCTCTCGCGCTGGCGTGTCGCTGTTTGGAGGACGAACTGATGCGATTCAGCACGCTGTTGGGGCGTACGAGACTGGTGGCGTGCGGTGTAATAGGCGCCGCCACCGCGCTGCTGGCGCTGGCCGGACCTGTCGCAGCGGACGAGGGTGACGGCACCGGCCAGAAGGCGCCGACGGAGGCGGGCACGTCGTTCCGTACGGCGGCGCAGACGCAGCAGGGCCAGAAGGCGACGGCGAGCGCGTCGACGGGGGACTACCTGTACTGGTCGTTCCCGGCCGACGCCGGTCAGCGCCCGACGGTGAAGGCGACCGTCGAGCTGCCCGAGCCGCAGGCCCGGCACGGCGCGCAGACCTGGCGCATCGACGTCTACGACGGGCTGAGGCGCCGTCAGTCCTGTCAGTACGGCATGCAGGCACGTGCCGTCAAGGCCGGGGCGAACCGTGTGGAACTCGCCTGCACGCTGCGTACGGTGCGCGCCTCGGCGGACGCCTGGAGCAACGACCCACTGCCCGGCACCTACTACGTCCGGCTCACGACGACCTCGCTCGCCGACGCCGACCTGGGGCAGCCGGTGACGGTGTCGATGGAGGCCCACTCGAAGGACATCGGCGGCGCGGCGGCGGTCGACGGCAGCCTGTCCACCCCGCTGGTCCCCGGCACGACCGCCTCCGCCGACCAGGCCGCGCCGGCGGACGGCTGGTCCTCGGCCTGGTGGACGAGCCGCTGGCTGTGGACGGCGACGGGAGCGGTGCTCGCGGCGCTGGCGGGCATCGGGGGCTACGCGCTGACGCGAGGAGGGGGTCGCCCGGCGGGGGTCTGACAGGCCGCGGATGCGAGGCGTGAGGGAGGGGGCGCCCTCAGTGCGGCGTCAGGGGCGTGGGCCCCTGACGCCGGGGCGGTTACGCCTTGCGCAGTCGCAGGGTCACGATCTCGAAGGGGCGGAGCGTGAGCTCGATCGGGTCGCCCCGCTCCCAGGTACGTACCTGAACCGCACCGTTGCCGAGGCTCGCGGCGTCACGCTCCAGGAGGTCCGTCGTCCAGGCGCGTGCGACGGCCTCCGACACGTCGACACGGGTGGTCGCCCGTCCGCCCCGCGCTTCGTAGAGCCGCACGACGAGGTCGCCGGAGCGGTCCTCGGCCAGCTTGACGGCCTCGACGACGACTGCGGGAGAGGGCACCGATACCAGGGGTGCCACCGCGCCCGCGCCGGTCACCGTGCGCACCGGGAGGTTCATCCGGTAGCCGGTGTCGAGGGCCTCGAGGACGGTGGGGGCCGGCCGTACCGCGGCGCGCAGCACATGGGTTCCCTGGTCGGCCTGCGGGTCGGGGAAGCGGGGTGCGCGCAGCAGCGACTGTCGTACGAGGGTGACGGTCGAGCCGTCGGCGGCCCAGCGGCGGGTGATGTCGTGCCCGTACGTCGAGTCGTTGGCGACTGCGACGCCGAAGTCGGGTTCGCCGACGTGCACCCAGCGGTGGGCGGCGGTCTCGAAGCGGGCCGCGTCCCAGGAGGTGTTGGTGTGCGTGGGGCGTTGCACGTGTCCGAACTGCACCTCCGACGAGGCCCGGTCGGCGTGCACGGCGAACGGGAAGGCAAGCTTGAGGAGCTTTTCCTGTTCCTTCCAGTCGACACGGGTCTCCAACTCCAACTCGCCGGCGCACGTACCTAGTTGGAAGGTCTGGGTGAACGTCGAGTTGTGGAAGGAGCGCCGTACGACGAGGCCTTCGGGGGTCGGCTCGACGGCGTCGGCCTCGCGCAGGTCGGTGATGTTGTGGCGGTAGTGGACATCGACGTCCCAGGCGTCCCACTGGTTGGGGGTGTCGCGGCAGACCTGGAGCAGCGCCGCGGCCTCCCCCTCGGCGATCAGTTCGCGTCCGGAGAGGTGATCGACGAGGGAGACGAGCAGGCCCGCCGCGTCGAAGGCGGCCCGGACGATGCCGTTGTCGAGGATCCAGCCATCCTCCCAGGCGCTGGGCGCAGTCCAGGCCGGGGCGGTGCCGGGGGCGGCGCCGAGCGCTGGGGCTCCGGCGGCGGCGACCGGCGCGCCGTTGAAGACGACGGGGGTGTCGCCGGGGCCGGCGAGCGTCTGCTGCGCCTGGTCGATGACACCGTCCAGCGTCCGTGCCAGGGCCGCGTAGTCGCGCTCCGCCTCCTGGTACACCCAGGCGATGGAGGAGCCGGGCAGGATGTCGTGGAACTGCAGGAGCAGGACGGTCCGCCAGATCTCGTCGAGCGACTCGTAGGGGTAGTCGGCGAGGCCGCGCCACGCGGCGGTGGCGCTCCACAGTTCGGCCTCGCGCAGCAGGTGCTCGCTGCGGCGGTTTCCCTGCTTCGTCCTCGCCTGTGAGGTGTACGTGCCGCGGTGCAGTTCCAGGTACATCTCGCCGGACCAGGTGGCGGGTGCGGGATGGGACTTCTTGGCGAGTTCGAAGAAGCGGCGGGGCGTGCCGACCTCGACGCGCGGCGAGCCCTCCAGGGAGCGGGTGCGGGCGGCTGCCTCCATCATCTCGCGGGTGGGACCGCCGCCTCCGTCGCCGAAGCCGAAGGGGACGAGCGAGACGTTGGAGAGCCCCTTCTCGGCGTACTGGCGCTCGGCACGGGCCAGTTCGGCGCCGGAGAGCTCCGAGTTGTAGGTGTCGGCGGGCGGGAAGTGCGTGAAGACGCGGGTGCCGTCGATGCCCTCCCACCAGAACGTGTGGTGGGGCATCCGGTTGGTGTCGTTCCAGGAGATCTTCTGCGTCAGGAACGAGTCGGCTCCGGCCGCGCGCGCGATCTGCGGCAGCGCGGCGGTGTAGCCGAACGAGTCCGGCAGCCACACGTCCTGGGGTTCGAAGCCGAACTCGCGCAGGAAGAAGCCCTTGCCCTGGACGAACTGGCGGGCCAGGGCCTCGCCGCCGGGCAGGTTGGTGTCCGACTCGACCCACATGCCGCCCACGGGGACGAAGCGGCCCTCGGCGACCCGTGCGCGGATCCGCTCGAACAACTCGGGATAGTGCTCCTTGACCCACGCGTACTGCTGGGCACTGGAGCAGGCGAACACGAAGTCCGGATTCTCGTCCATGAGGGCGAGCACGTTGGAGAAGGTGCGGGCGCACTTGCGGATGGTCTCGCGGGTCGGCCACAACCAGGCCGAGTCGATGTGCGCGTGGCCGACGGCGACGACCCGGTGGGCGCTCGCGCTCGCGGGTGCGGCCAGCACCCCGGCGAGCGCCTCGCGTCCGGCGGCCGCGGTCTCGGCCACACGGTCGGGATCCACGACGTCGCACATCCGCTCCAGAGCGCGCAGGATCTCCGCGCGGCGCGGCAGCGACGCCTCCAGCTCACCCATCAGGCCCACCAGCGTCCACACGTCGCGCAACAGGGCGTCGACGGTGAGGTCCCGTTCGACGAGATCGACCCGGCGCAGCGTGTAGATCGGGTCGGTGCCGGCGGTCTTCTTGTCGCCCAGCGGAGTCGGCAGATAGAAGTAGTGGCCGCCGACGTCGGGGTTGGAGGCGCCCTCGACGTACAGGTCAACGGGTCCCGGGCCGAGAGGGATCGCGTTGTTGAGCGGTTCGAGGCCCTTGGCGATGGTGCCGTCCGGGCGGTAGACGAGTCCCTCGGCCTGGAAGCCCGGCTGGCGGTCCGAGAAGCCGAGGTCGACGACGAGCTCCAGGGCAATGTCCGGTCCGCCCCAGCCGGCGGGGATGTCGCCGGTGACGTGGAACCAGGTGGTGCCCCACGGCCTGCTCCAGGGCGTACCGGGCGTGATCGGCGCGTACTCCTGCTTGACGGCCTCGGCGAAGGGGACGGGCTCGTCGGGCACGTCCCATGCCGTCACGTCGAGAGCGAGGTGCCGGCGTTCCAGGGCCGGGGCGATGCGCTCACGGACGAAACGCTCGACGCGCGACTCGATCTGTGCGGTGCTGTCGTGCATCAACTCTCCATAAGGAAAAGGCTGTTGGCTGCGTGCGGGAGGGGGCTACACCGTGGCGGCGGCCGCGCGGTTCCAGTCGGCGCAGCGCTTGCCCCACTGCTCGACCTGCGCGCGCATCTCCTCGAAGCGTTCGGGGTGGGAGGGCGCCAGGTTGTGCTCCTCGGCGGGGTCGGCGTCGAGGTCGTAGAGGCCTTCGGTCACGGCGACGGCCTCCTCCATGCTTTCGCAGCCGTTCAGGACGGCCTTCCAACGGCCGAGGCGGCCGGAGAGCTGGCCCTCGTACTTCCAGAAGTGCCAGCGGTCGGGTCCGGCCTCGCCCGCCGCCAGTTCGGCGAGCACCGAGCGGCCGTCGAGGTTCTCGTCGCTGGGCCGTGTGCCGTCGACGGCTTCGAGGACGGTGGGCAGAACGTCGGACATGCAGCCGACGACGGCGCCGTCGCCGCCCGACGGGAGACCGGCCGGCCAGGAGATGATCGTGGGTACGCGGACGCCGCCCTCGAACAGCGAGCCCTTGTGGCCGCGCAGACCACCGGCCGAACCGCCGTCGTAGGAGATCTCCTCGCCGTCGAGCCAGTTGCGCTCCTCAATGGAGGGGCCGTTGTCGGAGGAGAACAGAACGAGTGTGTTCTCGCGCAGCCCCAGGCGGTCCAGGGTGGCGAGGATTCCGGCGATCGCGTCGTCCATGGCCTTCACCATGGCGGCCATCATCTGCCGCCCGGCGGGCAGGTGCGCGAACTGGGCCACGTACTCCGCGGGGGCGTGCATCGGATAGTGCGGCGCGTTGAACGGGACGTAGCAGAGGAACGGGTTCTCCGCGTTGCGCTCGATGAAGTCGGCGGCGCGGTGACCGATCACCGTGGTGAGGTACTCGCCGTTGTACCAGACCTCGTCCTCGCCCTCCCACAGGTCGTGCAGGGGGTTGTGATCGCCCCAGTAGTAGATGTGGGAGTAGTAGTCGACGCAGCCGGCGAGGAATCCGAAGTGCTCGTCGAACCCCCGCTTGAGCGGGCCGTACTCCGGGTCGACGCCGAGGTGCCACTTGCCGAATATCCCGGTCGCGTAGCCGCGCTCTCGCAGCTCGCTCGCGAGGGTGGGCTGGTCGGGCAGGCCGACGGTGCGCCGGGTGCCGCCGAGGATCGCCTCGACCCCGGCATGCGCCGGGTGGCGACCGGTGAGCAGGGAGGCCCGGGACGGAGAGCAGACCGGGGAGTTCACGTACCACTGCGGCAGGCGCACGCCGGAGGCGGCGAGACCGTCGAGGGCGGGGGTGTCGAAGTCGTCGGCGCCGAAGCAGCCGAGGTCTCCCCAGCCGAGGTCATCGGCGTAGATGACGACGACGTTCGGGCGGTCGATCGGTGATGTCATTCCTTGACGCTCCCAGCAGCCATTCCGGCGACGAGTCGTTTCTGTGCGAGGGAAAAAAGCACGATGGTCGGGACCGTGGCCACCGTCGCGGCGGCCATGATCATTCCCCAGTCGCTGGCGTACTCCCCGAAGAACGAGGAGAGCCCCACCTGGACGGTCTTGTGGTCGTTGCTCGTCATCAGAACGCTGGAGAAGAAGTACTCCTCCCATGTCGCGATGAACGTAGTGATGACCACGGTGGAAATGCCGGGCAGCGCGACCGGCACGATGACCCGGAAGATGACGCCGACCGTCGAGCAGCCGTCGATGCGTGCCGCCTCGTCCAGGGCGAGCGGGATGGTGTTGAAGTAGCTCAGCGTCAGATAGATCGCGAGCGGCAGCGTCATCGCGACGTAGACGAGGGTCAGACCCACGTACGAGTCCAGCAGGCCGAGCTCGCCGAGCGCGATGTACATCGGCGTGATCAGCACGACGAAGGGCAGGAGTTGCGTCGCGAGGACGACCATCAGGATCGAGCCGCGCAGCCGGAAGCGGTAGCGGGACAGCCCGTACGCGGCGAGGCAGGCGAGCACGACGGTGCAGGCGGTGCTCGCGACGGAGACCAGGAGGCTGTTCGCGAGGTAGCGGCCGAAGTCGGAGTCGGCGAACAACCGCTGGTAGGCGCCGAAGCCGAGGCCGTGCAGGTACTCGCCGACCGGCACCTTCGCGGCGAGCGCCGTCGAGGGCCGCAGTGAGGTGAACACCATCCACAGCACCGGAAAGACGATCACCAGCAGGATCGCGAGGGTCGGCACGACCACCAGCAGGTCGCGGGCCCGCCGGCCCGAGGCGCGGGGGCGGACGGCCGCCCGGCCGGAGGCGCCGGCCGTCGTCGCCGGCCGTGTCGTGACGTCGGTGGTCATGCGGACCGCCCCTCTCGTTCTCCGGTCATCCGCAGGTACACGAGGGCGAACAGGGCCATCACCACGGTCATGACGATGCCGATCGCGGCACCCTCCCCGAGGTGATTGGAGACGAACGCCGCCGAGTACAGGCGGGTGGCGAGGACCTGGGTGTACGTACCGGGGCCTCCGGCGGTGGAGAGCCACACGTAGACGAAGTTGTTGAACGTCTGGATCACGGTCATCAGGACGACGACCACCATGACGGGGCGCAGGCCGGGCAGCGTGATGTACCGGAAGGACTGGAAACGGCCCGCCGAGTCGAGGGCGGCGGCCTCGTACCGCTCCTTGGGTATGGACTGCAGGCCCGCCATCAACACGACGACGACAAAGGGCAGCTCGCGCCAGACGATGATGGTGGCCACCGCCCACCACGCCGTGCTCGTCTGCGCGAGGAACGCCTCGCCGTGCGGCAGGATGTGCAGGGCGACCAGGAACTGGTTGAGGACCCCGGTGTCCGCGTCGAAGATCCACTTCCAGCAGGCCACCGCCACCACGGGCGGCACCATCCAGGGGACCAGGACGAGGGTGCGGCTCAGGCCCCGCAGCCGCCAACGTTCCAGGACCGGGCTCTGCAGCAGCAGGGCGAGTCCCAGGCCGATCGCGAGCCGGGCCACCACGGTGACGACGGTCAGCCAGACGACCGTGTTGAACGTGGCGGAGCCGGTCTCCGGATCCTGGAAGAGCTTCACGAAGTTGTGGAAGCCCACCCACTCGGCGTCGCTCGGCAGGTCGTAGGGGGTCAGTTTCTGGAAGGCCAGCACCACGTTGTAGATGCCGGGGAAGAGGAAGAGGACGCCGATGACAACGAGCGCCGGGAGCGTCAGCGCGTAGGGGAGGCGGTTGGCCGAACGGGGCGCGTCGGTCGTACGGGAAGCCATCGGGCGCTCAGTCCTCCAGAGCCTGGTCGAGGCCGTCGAGGATCGTGCCGGCCGCGTCCTCGCTGGACCGCTGGCCGGAGTAGACGGCCGAGAAGTTCTGGTCCACCACCTCCTGGAACGAAGTGATCGTCGCGCCCGACCCCAGATAGCGTCCGAACGAGCGGGCGTGTGGCAGCTGGTCGGTGTAGGCCTTCTGCGACGCCGGTACGGCCACGGTCTCGAGCGTCGTCTTCGACGCCGGGAGCTGGTTGTAGGTCTTGAACGTCGTGGCGCTCATCAGGTACTTGACCACCTTCCACGCCGCGCCCGGGTGCGCGGTGTTGCGGTTGATCCCGAGCGCGCGCCCGCCGAGGTGCGTGGCGCCGGTCTTCAGCCCCTCGGGCATCACAGCGGCCCTCAGCTCCGTGCCCGACTTCTTGGCCTGCTGCCGCAGCGGTGCGAACGTGGACGGCGGCAGATAGCTCATTGCGCAGCTGCCGCGGGCGAGGCCGTTGACGATGGTGGGGTCGCTGTAGTCCTGCACCGCCTTGTTGCCGGCGGGGGTGGCGCCGGAGCGGAACAGGCCGGCGAAGTAGTCGATGGCCCGGGTCAGTTGGCGGCGCGAGACGCCGGTGGTCCAGTCGCCGTCCGCGTCCTTCTTCACGAGCGTGCTGTCGTGCGACCAGAGGAAGTAGTTGATGGCGAACCACTGGGCGCTCGTGACGGACCCCGAGCCGGGGAAGCAGAACCCCTTGGTCGCGCCGGAGCCGTGCGCACTGATCCGTTTGGCGTCGGCGGCCAACTCCTCCCATGTCGTGGGCGGGTGGGTGATACCGGCGTCGGCGAGCGCCTTTGGGTTGTGGACCAGGGCCATGGTGTCGGCGGTCCAGGGCATGGCCCAGGTCTTGCCCTCGAATCGGGTCGCGTCCGTGGCGAGGAGGCCGCTCGCGCCGGCCGGTGGATCCTTGTCGAGGTAGGAGTCCAGCGGCAGCAGGATCCTCGGCCTGGCCAGGAACTGGACGTCGCTGTAGCCGATCTGGTCGATGTCGGGGCCCGAACCCGAGTTGGCCTCGCGTGCGAACTGCTGCACGTTGTTCGGGCTGAGCGTCTCCAACTCGACCTGGATGTGCGGGTGGCGCTCGTTCCAGGTGTGGATCGCGGCGGCCAGTCCCTTGGTCTCGCTCTCCGGGTCGAACTGCCGCAGCACCAGTTTCACCGGCCCGGAACCCGAGTCCGATCCGGAGCCCGAGCAGGCAGTGAGCGGGGCGACGAGGCAGAGCGCCAGGGCGGCCAGCGTCGGTTTCGGCAGTTTCATGATGCCTCTCCCTTGAAGATCATCACTGCGCGGCGGATGCTGGAAGCTAACACAATCAATTTGATTTGCACGAGCCCCAGTTGGTGCTTCCCGCCCCGACCTGCTGGTTTCTCATCTAGGATCTGGCGCACCCCGTGCACCGTTGCGGATCAAGGATGTTCGGCCCCCGTGGAGGTGCAGATCAGGATGGAACGACGTGGCTCCAACCTTCCGCGCGTCGGCGACTACAACCAGCTGCTCGTACTGGACCTGGTACGGCGCGGCGCGTGCATCAGCCGCGTCGAACTCACGCGGCGCACCGGCCTGTCGGGACAGACCGTCTCCAACATCTGTGCGCGGCTCGTCGACGCCGGACTCATCGAGCCCGCGGGGCGCACGGAGGCCGAGACCGGGGCGCGCAGGACGATGTTCAGGGTGGTGCCCGGCGGCCGGTACTCCGTCGGTCTGCACATCGACCCGGCCCGGATGACGGCGGTCCTGCTGAACCTTGCCGGAGAGGTGGTGGACCGGGCCTCCATCGCCACCCCGACCACGGACGGCCCCGAGGATGCACTGGACGCGATCGTCGCCGCCGTCGATGACCTCGCGCGCCGCAACCGGGTCCCACGCCAGCGCCTTTCGGGCCTCGGTGTCTCAACCCCCGGGCCGGTCCTGGCCGATGCTGTGGTCGGGCCGCCCAATCTGCGGGGCTGGGGCGTGGTGCGCCTGCGCGAGGAACTGGAGCACCGCACCGGCCTGCCCGTCGTACTGGAGAAGGACACCATCGCCGCGGCCACGGGTGAACTCTGGGCGGGCGGCGGCGCGTTCACCGATTTCGCCTTCGTCTACCTGGGCACCGGCATCGGCGCGGGCGTCGTTCTGGACGGCGAGGTCAAACGCGGCTCCTCCAACAACCTCGGCGAGATCGGCCACCTGAGCGGCGACCCCGACGGCCCGCCATGTCCCTGCGGCGGCCGCGGCTGCATCGCGCTCACCTGCGCGCCGGCCCACCTGGTCGCGGCCGCCGTCGACGTCGGCGCACTCGGCCCCGTCGATCTCCAGGACCATCTCGGCGTAGAGACCGCACTCACCCGCCTCTGCGCGCTCGCCGACGCCGGTGACGCGAATTGCGCAGCCATCGTGGAGCGGTCGGCGCAAGCCATCGGCCGCGCGGCGGGCCAGCTCGCGAACGTCCTGGATCTCGCCACGGTCGTGCTCGGCGGGCCCAACTGGTCTGCCCTGTCGGCCATTTACCTCAAGGTGGTCCCTCCTATCGCCGCGTCCTTGCTGACGGTCAGCAACGTCCACGGTGTCCAGGTGTGCGGCACGACACTGGGCGAGGACGGCGGGGCGATCGGGGCGGCGTCACTGGTGATGTCGTCGATGGCTTCCGCACGGTCGGAGCGATTGTTTCTTCCTGGGTGATCGGCGGTGCGGTCGGCTGCGAGTGGACCGGGGAGCCCTGCCGGTTCCCCGCCGCTCGCTCGTCCCGACTACCACCCGGAATGGGACGGCGCGGCCACCGGGCGCGGCCCGCACCCCGGACTCGCCGAAGCCCTGCGCCCGCCCACGTACTTCCCGCTGATCAGCATGAATGAGCGGGACGCCCTCCAAGGCCGCTCGACCGCTTCGACGCGGACGCGGTTCGCGGAGTGGACACCGAGTACGGGCGGGGCGCCAGTGAACAGGACCGCCACCTCGGCGACCCCGCGAACACCCCCAACCCGTGCCTGGCACCGCCGGCGAAGGCCCCCTTCTACGCCGTACCCGTCCATGCCGGCGTATTCGGCACGGCAGGCGGCCTGCGCACCGACTGGCCGGGCGGCCGGAGAAGGAAGGGACGCGGGCTGGAGGGATCGCGCGTCGAGTGGTGCGGTCGATGGCGGTCGAGCGATGCCGCAGCCGCCGCACGGGTCGATGCCCGAGCGGCGGCACCCTCACACGGTGAGCCGGAAGGAGCGCACGGTCGTCACCGCTGTCACGGCGGCGAACAGGGAGGCGAGCGCGGCCAGTCGGAGTCCGGCCGTGCGCAGTTCGCCGGGTGCGGCGAGACCGCGTGTCGGTGCCCGCTGTTCAGGGTCGTAGACCACCGCGAGTTGATCGCCCGGCTGTTTCGCCGCGGTGCATCCCCGCCATACCTGTGTGGTGAGCGGTTCGGTCGCCGTGCCGCCCGAGACCGAACAGAGGCGACGCGCCGCGGAGTGAGCCGCCTCATCGGTCCACTCGACTGCCGTGACATGCAAGGACTCCACTCGTCCCCGTGTCTTCAGCGCCACGCCGGCGGCGATCTGCGGTGTCGTGAGCGCGAGGCATACGCCAAGTGCGGCGACGACGCCGATCAGCGCGCGTCCGGCGCGAACCGTGGCCAGGTGGACGAGCACCACGCCGAGGACGAAGAGCCCGACCTCGCCGCTGCCCAGTGCGGTCGGGCCCCACCACATGCCGGCGAATCCCACGCCGGCCACGGCCGCGGTGCCCAGGACGCCGACAGCGAGTCCGCGCACCACCAGTCGCCGGCCCGGCAGGCCGACGAACTCGGCGGGACCCCACAGTGTGGTCCGGAGATGGTCGACGAGGCCCCGCGCGGGCGTGGGGCGCCGACGGCGTACCCGTTCGCCTCGCATGAGTCCCTCCTGCAAAGTCGGCCGACAAGCACCCTTGCATTATGCAAAATGAAGGGAGCTGGTGTGAAGGCGGCGTGATGAAGGCGTCTCGGGGGTCACCATGGCGTGTCGCGGTCGAGGGCGCCACGTGCAACAGTTCGGCGAGCGTCACGGGTTTGGTTGCGCCGCGCGAAGACACCGTCCATGACCCCAAGCGGGGGTGCCGCGCTTCGCATGCCGCCTTCGACTCATTGCCCGTCCTTTGCGTCCCAGGGCTGGTGATAGCGCAGCAGGAGCATCGCGGCGTCGTCATGCAGGGGACCCGCCGCATGGCGGACCACGTCCTCGCGCAGGTCCTCCAAGGCATTCTGGGCGTCCTTGTGGACGAGCAGAGCCGGCGCCTGCTCGGGGAGTGGATAGAAGACCCCGGTGGCGTCACGGGCCTCGGTCACCCCGTCCGTGTACAGCAGGAGTTGCTGGCCGGGCCGGAATTCGACCGGGTACGGGGCCGGGGAGTCGCCGCCGTGCATCCCCAGGCCGAGCGGAAGCGCGAACGCGGGCGGTTCCGGCAGGTCGACCGTGCCGTCCTCGCGAAGGAGAAGCGGTGGCGGATGGCCGTGATTGAGGAACACGACCTGCTCCGCCTGCGGCCGTACCTCGGCCAGGATCGCGGTGACGAACTTCTCTCCATTGGCCTCGCGCGCCATGCTGCGCTCGAGTCGGGCGCCGATGGCCGACAGGTCCGGCTCCTCGTGCGCGGCCTCCCGAAAGGTACCCAGGACGACAGCCGCGGTTTCGACGGCGGCAAGTCCCTTGCCCTGCACGTCACCGACGATGACCCGGATTCCGTGCGGCGAGGCGACCACCTCGTACAGGTCGCCGCCGATGCGGGCCTCGGCCAGGGCGGAGGTGTACGACACCGCGACTCTGAGTGGTCCCGCGCTGCGGGGGACCGGCCGCAGCAGCACTCGCTGTGCGACCTCCGCGATCGATCTGACGCTGGCCAACTCCGCTTCGCGCCGCCGTCGCATGACGGCGGCTGCGACCCCGGTCGCGGTGACGCCGGCCACCGACAACATCGCCGTGTACCCCCGTCGGGTTTCGAACAGCCCGTCGTACAGCCCCAGGCTCGCACAGAGCACCAGCGCGACCACGCCGGTCAGCATGGTGCGCCGCCATGTGCCGATCAGCCCGGCGAAGGCGGGCCCGAGCGACACCAGCGGAAGAAACCCCACTTCAGGACCGGCTGTGAGGTCCACCCCGGCCACAACCGCCATTGCCGCGACGGGCAGCCAGGACAGAACCAGCTGTCGGTCCTGTCCCTCGACGATGGTGGCCATGGTGCTCCCGGCGGTGTTGCTTCGGCGTGCGAGCCGCCTTCGCCGAGCGACCCTCCCCCCGAGCTTTAGACTATGCAAAGATTGCCTCGCCTCACGGGAACGGACGGGGAGCCGTTACCCAATCGAGTCCGCTGTCCGCAGTGCCGTCCCGGTGGATTCCCGGCGTAAGGCCCCCACTCCTGCCGTGACTTGATGACGCTTCCTTAACTCGCCCGGCATGAAGGACGTCGTGAACGTTGCTGGAAACCGGCAGTGTGCCGTCGCGCTCACGACGGCAAGATGGGGCCCGGCGGAGCGCTGAGGACGACCCCGATGCCGAACATCGGCAGCCGGCCGCACGGCTGATGGTGTCCGGCGCCGGAGCCGTGAATTGCGAGGGGGGATGGGGCATGGAGGTGTTCTACGCGGCGGCCACCGGGCTCCCGACGGTCGTCTTCACCGCGGCCGTGGCCGTCGTCGTCTGTTTCTGGCTGCTTGTCGCCGTGGGCGCGGTGGGTGTCCGGTCCTTCGACCGTGATGTCGACCTGAGGCGCTGGGGGACGGGAGGCGTTCCCGCCGCCGTCGTGCTCTCGTTGCTGTGCGCCCTGACATGGGGCCTGGACCTCACGATCACGATCCCGCTGGCGGCCATGGTCCCCACGGGATCGGCTCATCTGCTCCTCGAACTCGTTGGTGCCGCCGTTGCCTCGACCGTCGCCTGGCGGCTGACGCGGGCGGCAGCCCGGCCGCTGGCCAAGCGGTGGCCCGATGAACCGGAGCCTGCGGGCCGGTATCTCGCCCCGCCACGCGTCTGACCCCGAGCCGTTCGCGGGTTCGCCGGCCCCCTGTGCACTGCCGTCACTGTTCACGTCTCACGCCTGACGCAAGGACGTCCGAAATGAATGCCACCACTGTGGGCATCGGCGTGTCCGTCGCCGTTGTCCTGATCGTCGTCGCCGTACTGCTGCTCGTCTTCACACGATTGTTCCGCAAGGTGGAGCAGGGCAAGGCGCTCATCGTGTCGAAGATGCGCAAGGTCGATGTCACCTTCACCGGGCAGATCGTCCTTCCCGTGCTGCACAAGGCCGAGACGATGGACATCTCGGTCAAGACCATCGAGATCACGCGGACCGGCCGGGACGGCCTGATCTGCAAGGACAACATCCGCGCGGACATTCGCATCTCGTTCTTCGTCAAGGTCAACAAGACCGTCGACGATGTCATCAAAGTCGCGCAGGCCGTCGGCACCCAGCGGGCCAGCGACCGGGACACGCTGCAGGAGCTGTTCCACGCGAAGTTCTCCGAGGCGCTCAAGACGGTCGGCAAGCAGCTCGACTTCACCGACCTCTACACCAAGCGTGAGGAGCTGCGCTTCCGGATCATTGAGGTCATCGGCGTCGACCTGAGCGGCTACCACCTCGAGGACGCGGCGATCGACTACCTGGAGCAGACGCCGCTGTCCCAGCTCGACCCGGACAACGTGCTCGACGCCCAGGGCATCCGGAAGATCACCGAGCTGACCACCGTCGAGCACGTGCGCACCAACGAGTTCCAGCGCACCGAGGAGAAGGAGATCACCCGCCAGAACGTGGACGCCCGTGAGGCGATCCTGGAGCTGGAGCGCCGGCAGGCCGACGCCGAGATCAAGCAGAAGCGGGAGATCGACACCGTACGGGCCCGGGAGGAGGCCGAGACGGCGCGGGTGGTGGAGGAGGAGCGGCTGCGCTCGCAAGGGGCGTTCCTTGCCACCGAGGAGAAGCTCGGGGTCCAGCGCGAGAACCAGACCCGCGAGGTCGCCGTCGCGCAGAAGAACCGGGAGCGGGTCATCGCCGTAGAGAACGAGCGGATCGAGAAGGACCGCCTCCTCGAAGTCATCGCGCGGGAGCGGGAGACCCAGCTGACGAAGATCGCCGCCGACAAGGAGGTCGAGGCGGAGAAGCGGGAGATCGCCGAGGTTGTACGGGAACGGGTGGCCGTCGACCGGACCGTCGCCGAGCAGGAGGAGTCCATCAAGAAGCTGCGCGCGATCGAGGAGGCCGAGCGCGGGCGGCAGGCCGTCATCATCGCCGCGGAGGCCGAGGCGCAGGAGAAGCTCGTCAAGGACATCAAGGCGGCAGAGGCCGCCGAACAGGCCGCCACACACCGGGCCGCCGAGCAACTCACGTTGGCCGACGCCGAGCTGAAGTCGGCCGACCTGCAGGCCCAGGCCAAGCGGAAGCTCGCCGAAGGTGTCCAGGCGGAGGCCGCGGCGCCGGGCCTCGCCGAGGTGCAGGTGCGCGACAAGGAGGCCGAGGTCATCGAGAAGGCGGGCCGCGCCGAGGCCGAGGCCACCGAGGCCCGGATGCGCGCCGAGGCCGAGGGGGCCCGCGCCAGGGCCCTCGCGGAAGCGACCGCGATCTCCGAGAAGCTCAAGGCGGAGGCCGAGGGCATCAACCAGAAGGCCGTCGCGATGGCCGCGCTCGACGAGGCGTCTCGCGGGCACGAGGAGTACCGGCTGCGCCTGGCGGCGGAGAAGGAGATCCGCCTCGCCGGCATCGACGTGCACCGGCAGGTCGCCGAAGCGCAGGCCACGGTGCTCGCCACGGGCCTGGAGAACGCCGACATCAACATCGTGGGCGGCGACTCCGTCTTCTTCGACCGGCTCGTGAACTCGATCGCGCTGGGCAAGGGCATCGACGGCTTCGTCCAGCACTCGGAGACGGCGCAGCAGTTGGCGAAGCCCTGGCTGGACGGCTCTGCCAGTTTCACCGACGACCTGGCGAGGATCCTCGGCTCGGTCTCCACGGCCGACGTGCAGAACCTGACGGTCTCCGCACTGCTGATGAAGCTGATGAAGAGCGGGGCCATGAGCGAGCAGGCCGGGCAGCTTCGTGAACTGCTGGACCAGGCGGGCCAGTTGGGCGTCGCCGATCTGCCGCTCGCGGAGCTGAACGGGACCCGCAAGGGCTGAGAACCCGCACCAGACAGGCCGGGGCCACCGCACGGGGGTCGGAGGCCCCGGTCATGCAGACATCCGCAGCGCACTGAGAGGTAACACGTCATGGAAACGGGGCTGGACGCCGGTACGTACGACGTTCTGCGCGACCGTCTCGCCGGGCAGGCCCGACAGCTCACCGAGCGGACCACGGAACTCAATGAGCGCCGCGTCGCCGAGTTCGGTGCCACGGGCCTCGCACTCACCGGCACCGAGAATCTGCGCACCGAGCAGCCGTCGACGGCGCGCGACGTGGTGGCGATCGGCGACATCCTGCTGTTCGGCCGGACGGCACGGAACAGTACGGGAGCCGAGGGCGTGTTCACCCTCCACGACCGGCGCACCCTCAAGCGTCTCCCGGACGACGCCGTGCCGGGACTGCTCGACGACCCCGACTTCGTACGCGAATGCTCCGCACTGCACCGCTACTATCGGGCCTCCGAACTGGTACAGCTCCGGCTCGTGGACGGCCTGTTGCTCGCCGTCTTCCGTACGGGAGAGAAGGCCTCCGACACCCGTGTGCTGCGCTGGAAGGCCGGGGCCGACGGCCGGGCCGCCTTTCTCGACGCGCGCGGCGAGCGCGACCACGTGCTGCCGCCCGCCCACGACATCGAATGGACCCCCGCCACCCGCGAGGACCACGTACCCGGCCGCCACCCCCACATCGCCGTCCCCGGCGGCGAGCTGTATGTCGCCACGCTGGGCGGCACCCTCACCCTCAAGACCGACAACGACACCGAGACCGCCGAGGGCATTCACAGCGAACCCGTCGACGAACCCCTGCAGTCGCTCGCCGACGCCGCCGTCGCGCACGCCCGCGTCGGCCCGCTGATCCTGCTGCGCGTGCGCCCCTACAAGGAGACGTCCGACCGCCACCTCGTCTACAACACACTCACCCGGACGGTCGTTCGCCTCGACGGCATCGGGCAGGCATGCCGGGCGCTGCCCGAGGGACAGGGCATCGTCTTCCCGGGCGGATACTGCCTGGCCGGCGGTGAACACAAGACGTTCGAGGCGCTCGACACGAAGGGACTCGCCTACGAGCGCACCGTGCGCGCGCCGAACGGCGAGGACGTCCTGTACGTCTTCCGCGCGCCCGGCGCAGACCGGACCCTGCTCCTCCCGTACAACGTCATCCGCACAGAGGTCGCCACACCGATCACCTGCCGCGGGCACGCCCTGTTCGGCGACGGCGAGCTGCTCGTGCTGCGTTCCCCGATCGACGACGGTCCCGCACACGTCCACGGGCTGCAGCGGTGGACCTCCCCCTACGTCTCCGACGCCCACGCCGCCGCGCAGCCGCCGGGTGAGGGCCCGCTGGCCCGCGTCGGCAACGGCGACCTGGTGCGCGGCATCTCCGACTGCCTGTCCGTGGCGCGCGTGGCGATCGACACCACCGGTACGCCGACCGCGGCCGCGTACCAGGCACTGGTCGCGGCCTGTACCAGCGCGGCCGACCGTTACCACTGGCTGCACGACCCGCAATTCGGCGGCCTGCACCGCCTGTTGGGTGAGGTGCGGTCCACGGCCGGGCAAGTGCTCACCGAGTTCGAGACCGTGCAGATCCTCACCCGGCAGGCCGCCGACGCGCTCGACTCGGCGGCGGAACACGTCACCGGACTGGCGCGCCGCATGCGCGGCGAAGTGCCGCGCGGTGCATCCGAGTGGTTCGAGCGGCTCTCCGAACTGCGCAACGCTCAGGGGCGCTTGCTGGGGCTGAAGGATCTGCGGTACGCCGATGCCGAGCGTATCGACGCGCTCGGTGAGGAGCTTGCGGCCGACCTGGCGGCGGTTGGGCAGCGGGCTGTCACGTTCCTCGCGCGCCCCGACGCCTTCGCCGTGCATCGCGAGCGGATCGAGGAGCTGACGCGGAACGCGGAGGCCCTCGCGTCCGTCGCGGAGGCGGACGCACTGCACGAGGAACTGCGGGAATTCAGCGACCAGTTGCACACGGCAGCCGACGTCGTGACCGGAGTCGACATCGCCGATGCCACCGTGCGTACCACGGTGCTGGAACGCGTCACTGAGGCACTCGCCGGCGTCAACCGCGCCCGTGCCACCCTGGAGGCGCGACGCCGCGAACTGAACGCACGGGAGGGACGGGCCGAGTTCGCCGCAGAGTTCGCCCTGCTCGGCCAGGCCGCCGCCGGCGCGCTCGCCGCGGCCGCCACCCCGGCGGGCTGTGACGACCAGCTTGCCCGGATTCTTCTCCAACTCGAAGACCTGCAAAGCCGGTTCGCCGAATCCGACGGGTTCCTCCGGGATCTCGATGCCAAGCGCACCGAGATCCAGGAAGCCCTTACCGCACGCAAACAGAGCCTCATTGACGAGCGCGCCCGCCGCACCGAGCGACTCGCCGCCTCCGCGGGCCGCGTCCTGGACACCGTCGCCCGGCGCGCCGCGACCCTCGCCTCACCGGACGAGATCCACACGTACTTCGCCTCCGACCCGCTCGTCACGAAGGTCGACCGCAGCATCGCCGAGCTGCGCGAACTCGGCGACCAGGTACGGGCGGACGAGCTGGCGGGCCGCCTCGACGCCGCTCGCCAGGAAGCCGCCCGGGCCCTGCGCGACCGTACCGAGCTCTACACGGACGACGGCTCCGGCATCCGCATCGGCCGCCACCGCTTCGCGGTGAACACCCAGCCCCTCGACCTCACGCTCGTCCCGCACGGCGACGGTATGGCCTTCGCGCTCACCGGGACCGACTACCGGGCGCCCGTCGACGACCCCGCATTCGCCGCCACCCACCCCTACTGGGACCAGCACCTGGCGTCCGAGAATGCCGCCGTCTACCGCGCCGAACACCTCGCCTCCCGCCTCCTCGCCGAGCACGGAGCCGACGCGCTGCTCGCGGCGGACGACCTCCCCGGCCTCGTGCGCGCCGCGGCCGAGGACGCCTACGACGAGGGATACGAGCGCGGCGTCCACGACCACGACGCGACACTGATCCTCACGGCGCTGCTGCGGCTGAACGCGGCGGCGGGGACGCTGCGGCACACTTCGGCGGCCCGCGCGGCAGCGCAGATCTTCTGGGCGCATCGCGTGCCGTCGGCCGACCGCGAGGTACTGGCCCGCCGCGCAGCCTCCCTCGCCCGCGCCCGCGACACATTCGGGCTCGCGCCCGCCATCGACGACTTCCGTGCCGAGCTGGCCGCACGCATGGACGGCGACCGGGCGGCGGCCGCGTACCTCTTCGACGAACTGAGCCACGGGTCCGCCGCCTTTGTCCTGTCGATGGGGGCACGCACGTTCCTCGACAAGTTCCGCGGATCGGTGGACACCTCGGCGTACGAAGCAGATCTGGCGGGGGTCGAGGACATGCCGGCCCGCCGCCAGCTCGCGGAGGCCTGGCTGCACGCCTACGCGAACTCGGCGGGGGAGGGGGCCTACGACCTTTCCGAGGCGGTGGCCGTGGAACTCTGCGCCGACCTGGACCGCTACGACAGTGACGCGGAACTGGCCGCGACCGTGACCGGCCTGCTCGGTACCCACCCGCGCATCGAGGGGCGCGCACTGGCCATCCGGCTGGACGAATTCCTCGGCCGCACGCGGGAGTTCCGCGACGGTACGCTCCCCGGGTACAGGAACTACCGGGCCCTTCGCACCCGCCTGGCCGCCACCGAACGCGAGCGTCTGCGCCTGGACGAGCACCGGCCCCGC
The DNA here is from genome assembly GCF_044453445.1 of Streptomyces sp. NPDC051684. Taxonomy (NCBI): domain Bacteria; kingdom Bacillati; phylum Actinomycetota; class Actinomycetes; order Kitasatosporales; family Streptomycetaceae; genus Streptomyces; species Streptomyces sp. NPDC051684. The sequence goes on from NZ_JBITCS010000010.1 coordinate 112,026, forward strand.
GTGATGTCCACGTTCGTGCGCGGGCGCCTGGTCGACGAGGTCCACCTGCCACTCGTCGGAGACAACCTCAGTAAGCAACTCGGCACGGCGGGCGGCCTGTTGCTGCTCATCTCGCCGCCCGGCTACGGCAAGACAACGCTCATGGAATACGTCGCGGACCGCCTTGGCATGATGCTCGTCAAGGTCAACGGCCCGGCCCTCGGCCATGCCGTCACCTCGCTCGACCCGGCCGAGGCCCCGAACACGACGGCCCGCCAGGAGATCGACAAGGTCAATTTCGCGCTGGAGGCGGCCAACAACGTCCTCCTCTATCTCGACGACATCCAGCACACGTCCCCGGAACTCCTGCAGAAATTCATCTCCCTGTGCGATGCGCAACGCCGCATGGAAGGTGTCTGGAACGGCGTGTCCCGCACCTACGACCTGCGCGGAAAGCGCTTCGCCGTGTGCATGGCCGGCAACCCGTACACCGAGTCCGGCGCTCGCTTCCGCATCCCCGACATGCTCGCCAACCGTGCCGATGTGCGAAACCTCGGCGATGTCCTCACCGGCAAGGAGGAAATCTTCGCCCTCTCCTTCGTCGAGAACGCGCTCACCGCCAACCCGCATCTCGCACCGCTCGCCGGCCGCGACCGCGCCGATCTCGCCCTGCTGCTCCGCATGGCCGAGGGCGACCCCACGGCCCGCCCCGACCACCTCACCCACCCGTACCCAACAGCCGAACGCGAGCGGATCGTTGCGGTCCTGCGCCACCTGCTGACGGCGCGTGCCACGGTACTGGCGGTGAACGCGGCGTACATCGAATCGGCCGCCCAGGACCCGGCGACGCGCACCGAACCCCCCTTCCAGCTCCAGGGCTCGTACCGCGACATGAACGCCATCGCCACCCGCATCGACCCGGTGATGAACGAGGCCGAACTCGTCGCGGTCATCGACGACCACTACCGGGCACAGGCCCAGACGCTGACCGCCGACGCCGAGGCGAACCTCCTCAAACTCGCCGTGCTGCGCGGCACGTTGACCGCCGAGCAGTCCGCCCGCTGGACCGACATCAAACATGGGCACGTACGCGCCCGGACCCTCGGAGGCCCCGAGGAGGACCCGGCCACGCGCGCGGTCGCCGCGATCGGGCTGCTGGCGGAACAGGTCGCGTCGGTCGAGTCGGCCATCACCCGCGCCACCCACCCCGGCCACGCCCGCCCCGGCCCGTAGTGGCGGAGCTACTCGGATGGTCCGGCAACGCCGCGAGCGTGCGTACCAGCCGCCGCGACGCAGACGGGAGTTTGACCACAGTCCCTAGCGTTCCGCCGTCAGCCGGAAGGTGGCGATCTCCCATGCGCGCAGCTCGGCATCGAACCGGCCATCCCGTACCGGCAGTTCACCGGTGGTGGTGCCGGTCAGGTCCACGCGGCGCGCGGCCGTCGTGCCCGCGCGGGCGAGACGCACCGTCGTCGCCCGAGGGGTCTGGGCGACGACGCGCACCTCCAGGGCGCCGGCGCGCTCGCGTACGGAGCTGAGCACCACGCCGTCGCCCTCGACGCGCAGGCCCTCCTCGGCGGCGGGCAGCGGCGTCCGCGCGGGCGCGGTGCCGGGCAGCGTCGCCACCGGGTGGCGGAACTCCTCCGCCGCCTCCAGGACACCGGACGCGTGCCACTCCTCCGCGTACGGCAGCAGCGCCAGGTCGACGGTGCGCAGGCCGCGGCACTGGGCCTGCGGCGTCGGGATCTGCGGGCCGGCGGGCTCGTCGCGGTGGGCGTGCCGGTTGCGGGAGATCTGACCGGTGGGCCGCAGCAGCGTCAGCGCCAGCTCACGGCCCTCGTCGACCAGTTCGTACTCGGTGGCGTGCTCCAGGAGGGCGGCGACTCCCCCGGCCGCGACGAACGCCGACGCCGGGAACGTGGGCAGCGCCTCCTCGCCGAAGCCCGCCTCCGCGGTCAGGCCGCGCTCGACGACCGCGAACTGGCCCTCGCCGTAGGAGACGTCGGCCTGGCGTGGCAGCGGTACGTGCAGCCGGACGCGGTGGTCGTCGCTGCGGTTGTCGAAGGCGACCCGCAGGCGCACGAAACGCTCGCCCGCGCGCAGTTCCACCCGGGTGGTGACGGTGGTCGGCTCCGTGGCCCCGGTGCGGGCGTCACCCGCGAAGTCGCCGGCCGCCGGCCACGCGTAGCCGCGGACGATCTCGTAGGCGGACACCAACGGGCCGTCCGCGACGCGACGTACGGCGGTGCTCGACGGGGTGTCGACGACGGTGTCGTGGGCGGGCGGCGCGTAGTTGTACGTGTCGCCGAGGTCGCCGCCGTCGACGATGCGGGCCGCGCCGGACAGCGTCGTGCCGTACTCGCCGGTGAGCGCGAGGGTGCCGTCGTCGGCGATGGCCACGGTCAGCAGGCCGTTGGCGAGGGTGTTGTCCGTGGCCGTGACCGTGTGCTCGGGCAGCGGGGTGCCGCCCGGCTCGGGGCGGACGGCCGTGTGGCCGAGGGCGGGTGTCTCGACCAGGGCGGCGACGGTGCGGCGTGGCTCGGCCTCGATGACGACGCGCCAGTCGCCGTCGTGCGGGGCCTCGGCCAGGGCTGCCTTCACCTCGGCCACGTCGAAGGCCAGCTCGGAGCGGAGGGCGACGGTGAAGCGCAGCACACCCGCCTCGGCGTCGACGCTCCAGGAGGTGATCTCCTGCCCGTACAGCTCGATGCCGTGCACGCGCGCGAGGACCGTGGACAGTCTCTCGTACGGGAAGGTGTCGTCGGCGAGCAGCGTCGGCGCGGCGGACAGTTCCTGGGCGGGGTAGGAGCGGCCGGCGGCGTCGGCGAGGTGGACCGGGCCCGTGCCGGGGACGTCGAGTTCGACGAAGGTGGTGCGCGGCTTCGGGGCCGGGTTGAGCAGCAGGTGGCCGGTGTGCGGGACGCGTGCGGCCAGGGCCCGCCCGGTCATGTCCCGCACGGCCAGGCCGAGTTGTTCGGCCTCGGCGATACGGGCGGCGACCTGCTGGGCGGTCTCGTCGCAGCCGCAGCCGGTGACCGAGTCGTGGCAGGAGACCTCGATGAGGCGGTGCCAGGCCATGGCGAGGAAACGGGCGGCGTCGCCCTCGTAGAACAGCGCGGACAGCGGCTCGGCGTAGCGCTCGACGGCACGTTCGGCGCGGGCCATGGCCTGCTTGACGGGGGCGCGCACGGAGAAGACGCCGGGCAGGATGTTCGCGAGGGCGTGGCTGCGCAGTTCGCCGGCGACGGTGCCCAGGCCCTCGGTGGTGACGGGCTGTGTGGCGAAGTACTCGGCGAGGGTGGCCAGGCGCAGCGTCACCCCGTCCTCGCCCTGCTCGGCGTTGTGCGCCTGGAGAAGGTCGCAGAGGTCGGCGGCCGGGGCGGTGTGGTCGGAGCCGTACATCGCGAGCATCGGGGAGCCGTCGGGGCGCCACGGGCGCAGCTTGGCGGCGATGGCAGCGGCCCGTTCGGCGACGCGCTCCGGGTCGTCGAAGAGCCCGGCGGCGGAGCCGTAGCCGCCGGCGGCCAGGTACTCGGTGCGCACCGCCGTGCCGTCGGGCGACTGCCAGGAGAACGCGTGGGAGTCGACGGCGACGGGCACGCCGCGCCACACGCAGGCGTGCCGGATGCCGAACTGGTGCAGGATCTGCGGCACTTGGGCGGCGTGGCCGAACATGTCGGGGAGGTAGCCGACCTCCATGGCCTCGCCCATGTCGCGGCTGCGGGCCAGGCCGAGCTCCAGGTTGCGGACGATGTTCTCGCCCGAGCAGAGGAATTCGTCGAGGAGGATCTGCCAGGGTCCGACGGCCAGGCGGCCCTCCTCGACCAGGGCGGTGAGGCGCTCGCGCTGCTCGGGGCGCACCTCCAGGTAGTCGTCGACGGCGACGGCCTGGCCGTCGAGGGTGAAGCGCTGGCGCGGGTCGTCCTCCATGCGCTGCACGACCTCGTCGAGGAGCCCGATGAGCTGCAGGCGGAACTGCTGGAAGGGCAGGTACCACTCGCGGTCCCAGTGGGTGTGCGGGACGACCACCAGCTCCTGCTGCTGCCGGTCGTGGGGCTGGGCGGTGTCGGTCGCGGGCTTGGTGGTGTGGTCGGTGGTGCTCATGCGGTCTTGGTCTCTCCTGCGCAGGGAAGCCGGTGCTGGGCGGCGAAGCGGGCGGCGGCGCGCTGGGCCGTGGTCAGGTCGTCGAGGGCGCCGGTGACGCCGGTGCGGGGCGGGGTGCCGTTCACGATCATGTCGTGGAAGGCGGCGAGTTCCTGCTCGAACGCCTCGACGTCGCTGGTGAATCGCGCACGCCGCTCCATGCCGGCGGCGTTGTCAGTGGCGGTCAGTACGGTGGGGGCGTTCATGAGATAGGGGGCGGGGAAGGCGAGTTCGGGGCTGCCGGTGTCGTGGTGCATGGGCCCCACTCGCGCAGCGCCTCGACCGGGTCGCCGCCGGCGAGCCACAGGTGGGCGGTGTCCAGGCAGAGCGAGACGTCGGTGAGGTCGAGCAGTCGCCGGATCTCGTCGGGCGTCTCGACGTCGGTGCCGAGGTGGTGGTGGAAGACCGGTTCGAGGCCGCGGGCGCGGACCCGGTCGGCGGCGCGCTGCACATCGGCGGCGAAGGCGGGCCAGTCGGCGTCGGTGAGCTGCAGCGCCGGGGCGACGGGCAGGCCGGGGCGGCGAATCGCCTGGGATCGGCCGGACAGGCCAGCGTCGGCCGGGGCGCGAACCGCTCGTCGTCCACCGGCACCGAGGTGAACACGTCGAGCGCGGCATCGAGTCCCGGCAGGTCGGCGGCGAAGCCCTCGGGGTCGCCGTAGCGCAGGTCGACCCAGCCGCCGGCCAGCCCCTGGCCGTGCCGGCCGAGCCGGGCCGCGAGCTCCTCGCCCGTGCCGAGGTAGCCGAGCGGGCCGAGGTCGGTGCCCTCGTAGCCCGCCGTGGCGAAGGAGGCGAGGAGGGCGTCGGGGTCGAGCGGGGCGGTGTCGGGGGCGTAGATGCCGTAGGAGACGGGGGCGTTGGCGATGCGGACGGAGCAGGTCATGAAGGCGGGGACTTCCCGTAGGAGGCTGGGTGGTGCCTGACAGGGGTGGGGCCCGGGGCGGGGACCGGCGGCCCCGCCTCACGTCATCCGCACAGCGCGACCACCTCGCAGCGATACGTCTCCAGACGGTGTGGGCCGGGGGCCGCGGGCAGCGTCTCCCGGTTGGAGCGGACCACAGTGCGGGATCCGTCGGGGCGCACCAATACCGTCGACTCGGCTCCCAGGGCGAGGAGTTCGTCGCCGCAGCGCAGCAGCACCGGCGCATCGGGGCCTGCGGAGACGGCGGTCCGGCCGGCGGCCAGCGCGCCGAGGACGTCGGCGCCCTCGACGAGCGCCCAGGTGGTCGGCGCCCCCAGCGGGCGGCCCTGCTCCGGCCGGTGGAAGTCGCTGCCGCCGAGCGGCACGAGCGCCCCGTCGGCGAACGCGCGGGCCCAGGCCAGCGGCGCGCCGTCGGTGCGGTCGCCCCAGGTGTGGTGCCACAGCTCGGCGTGGCGGGGCCTGCGGTCGCCGAAGGGCAGCTCCCAGGCGCAGTCGTCGGCGAGCGGGTGGTTGACGGAGAGGAACCCGCCGCCCGCCTCGGCCTGCTTCAGCCAACTCGCCGCGGGGGCACGGAAGTCGATCCATCCGGTGTCGCCGAAGACGTTGGCGTGGCCGAGGTCGGTGGTGACCTCCTGCCCCGGCAGCAGCGTGATGCCCTGCCGGGCGCCCGCGGCCGCGAGGTGCGGGTGGTGGCTGACGGTGTTGTGGTCGGTGACGGCGAGGAAGTCCAGGCCCTCGCCCGCCGCGGACCGGGCCAGCTCGTCGATGGTCAGGCCGCCGTCACTGTGCAGGGTGTGCGCGTGCAGGTCCCCGGCGAGCCAGCGGGCCCCGTCCACCTCCGGCAGATCGCGCCGACGTGCCCGCCGCGCGTCGGCGGCGAGCGGTTGCGGCACGGCGACGACCGGCTCGGGCGGCACCCGGTCGGAGGCGACGGCCCGGACTTCGTACGGCACGCCCTGAGGCGGGACGCGGTGCAGCCGCAGCAGCACCCGCCACGTGCCGGGGGCGAGCGGACCCGGCAGATACCCGGGCGTGGCCCAGCTCCCGGTCACGGTGTACGTGGAGCGGGCGCCGCCGGACCAGCCGCGGAACTCCCCGTCGGGGCCGAGGAGTCCGAGGTCGAGCACGCCGCCCGCGGCCCGCTCGTAGAACAGCGTGACGGTGAGCGCCCCGGTACCGGCAGGGACCTCGACGGGCAGCTCCCGCAGCACGTCCCGCGCGCGCTGCTCCATGGTCCAGGTGCCGCGGTGCCTGGTGGTACGGCCGGTCATGCGGGCACCCCGCCTTCACCGGGCACGTGGTACCGGCGGACGCCCCCGCCCTCGCACCACGACGGCCCGCACCGCGCAGGGCAGTGGCCGCCGGCCGGCCCACGCACCGAACCGGTCCTGCGGGCCTCCGCCGCCGGCCGACCGTCGTGGCCCCGGGAACGCGTACGCGCACCTGCGCCTGCCGGCCGTGGCCGGTCCGCTGCCCGACGGGTCGCCCCGCCGACCAGCAGCCCACTGGTCAACCGGAGTTGCGGGCTCGGCCCGCGGACCGCCGTCGGTGCACCCCACCCGCTCACGCGGTCACCTCCGCCTTCACGGTGCCCGCGGTGCTGCGGTCCGCGGGCTCGACGAGGTCGCCGTCGCGGTAGAGCAGGGCGCGGTCGGCGCGGGGCAGGAGCCGGCCCGGGTCGCCGACCGCCGGCTCGTCGTCCTCGTCGACGACGGCCTGGACGGTGGTGCCGTCGACGTCGAGGGAGACAAGGTGGGCGCTGCCGAGGTTCTCGACGACGGCGACCGTGCCGGTCAGGGCGCCGTCCTCGGTGGGCTCGGTGGCCGACCAGCGGATGTACTCGGGCCGGATGCCGTAGACGACCGACTCGCCGGCGTGCACCGCGCCCGACACCCCGTCGGGGAGCGGGAGTTCGGCTCCCAGAACGCGCACGGCGTCGGCGCGGACCGTCCCGGGCAGCAGGTTCATCGGCGTCGAGCCGATGAAGGAGGCGACGAAGGTGCTGGTGGGGCGCCGGAACACCTCGGCGGGCGTGCCGACCTGGCGCAGCCTGCCGCCCTCCATGACCGCGATCCGGTCGGCCATGGCGAGCGCCTCGGCCTGGTCGTGCGTCACGAACACCGTGGTGACGCCGAGTTCGCGCTGGAGCTTCTTGAGGAACGTACGGGCTTCGAGCCGCATCCGGGCGTCGAGGTTGGACAGCGGCTCGTCGAAGAGGAACACCTGCGGGTGGCAGGCCATGGCGCGGGCGAGCGCGACGCGCTGCTGCTGTCCGCCGGAGAGCTGTGCGGGCCGGCGCTCCCCGAGGTGGCTGAGGCCGAGCGCCTCGGCGGTCTCGGTGGACTTGGTGGCGCGCTCCGCCTTCCCCATCTTCTTGATCTTCAGCGGGTAGCCGATGTTCTCGGTGACGGTCATGTGCGGGAACAGGGCGTAGTCCTGGAACACCATGGCGATGTCGCGCTTGCCGGGCTCCATGGCGGTGACGTCCGTGCCGCCGATCTCGATGGTGCCGCCGGTGGCGTTCTCCAGGCCGGCGATGGTGCGCAGCAGTGTCGACTTGCCGCAGCCCGAGGGGCCGAGCAGGGCGAAGAACTCGCCGTCCTGGACGGCCAGTTCGAGGTCGTCGAGCGCGCGGACCCCGCCGGGGTACACCTTGGCGAGGTGGCGCAGGTTGATGTCAGCCATCAGGCCTTGATCCCTCCGTGGAAGCGGAAGCCGTACCGGCGGCTGACGAACAGGAACATCAGCACCACGGGCAGCGAGTAGAGAAGCGAGAAGGTCGAGATGAGGGCCAGGTCGGGCTGGCCGCCCTCGGTGTAGAAGGTGTACATGACCACGGCGGCCGGGGACTTGTCCGGCGAGCGCAGCAGCAGGAACGGAATGAGGAAGTTGCCCCACACCTGCGCCACCGACCACACGCCGACGGTGGCGAGGCCGGGCCGCACCACGGGCACGACGATGTCCTTGACGATGCGCAGCGGCGAGGCGCCGAAGACCCGCGCGGACTCCTCGTAGGACCGCGGGGTGGTGTCCATGAAGTCCTTGAGGATGAAGATCGCGGCGGGCAGCAGTCCGCCGGTCAGGACGAGGATCACGCCGAGGTAGGAGTCGACCAGGTTGAGGTCGGCGGCAAGGAGGAAGATCGGCACCATGGCCGCCGTGCCGGTGACGATCGACGACAGCAGCAGCAGCGCGTACAGCAGTCCGTCGCGGCCGGGGATGCGAACGCGGCTGAGCGCGTAGGCGGCGAGCGCCGACAGGACCACGACGAGGGCGGCCGTGCCGAAGGCGAGGATCACCGAGTTGGCCAGCGAGGTCATGGCGTTGGGGTTGTCGATGAGCCGTCGGAAGTTGTCCAGGGTGAACTCGGGCAGCGTGGCGGTGATGCCCGGGTGCTTGTCGAACGGCGCGGTCACCAGCCACAGCATCGGCAGCGCGAAGAAGGCGAGACCGAGTGCGACGAGGACGTATCTGCCGATGCCACGCAGCAGTGCGGCGACCGGCCCCTTGGGGTGTGCGGCGTTCATGCGGCCTCGGCCTCCTTCGCCGTAGCGCGTTCCTTCTTCTTGCGCCCGAGCAGCCGCAGGTACACGAACGCGACCACGAGGTTGACCAGCAGCATCAACAGGGAGATCGCGGCGCCGTAGCCGAGTTGTCCGCTGCCGAGGGCGGTCTGGTAGATGAAGACCGGCAGCGTCTCGGTCTTCCCGTCGGGGCCGCCCGCGGTGATGAGGTACGGGGAGAAGTCGTTGAACGTCCACAGGCTGATCAGCAGCAGGTTCGTCAGGACGTGGCCGCGCACGCAGGGGAAGACGACGTCGCGCAGCTGCTCCCAGCGGGACGCGCCGACGAGCCGGGCGGTCTCCAGGTGGGAGGCCGGTACGTTTCCGAGGGCGGCGCTGTAGAGCATCATCGAGAAGGCGGTGCCGCGCCAGATGTTGTAGACGATGATCGACAGCATCGGGTGGTCGAGCAGCCAGGCGGCGCCGGGCGTGTGCAGCAGGGCGTTGAGGGTGCCGCCGTCCCGGTCGAGGAACGCGATCCACAGGAACGCGACGACCGAGCTGGGCAGGATCCACGACAGCATGACAAGGGCCTCGAACAGTCCCTTGAGCCAGCCGGCCCGCTCGCGCATCCACCAGGCGAGGACGAAGCCGAGCACGGCCTGGCCGATGACGGCGGATCCGGCGACGAACAGCAGGGTCAACCACAGCGACTTGAGGAATCCGTCGTCGCCGAGGGCCTGCTTGATGTTGTCGAGCCCGACGAAGCTCGGGTCGATGGCCGGCAGGCCGGTGAGCCGGTAGTCGGTCGCTCCCAGATAGAGCGTCCACAGGGCGGGCGCCACCAGGAACAGGGCGATCAGTACGAGCGCCGGGGCGATGAACCCGGCGGCCCGCCTGCGGCCGAGTCCGACGGCGTCCGATGCGGGCGCGGGGGCCGGGGCCCGGGTCGGTTCGGCGGACGTCCCGGGTTCAGCCGGCGATGTCGTCGCTGCCACCGAGCACCTCCTTCAACTGTGCGGAGTACGCGGCCGCGGCCTGCTCGGGCGAACGCCCCGACACCACCTGCGCGGTGGCCTCCTGGAGCGCGATCGACACCTCGGGGTAGGCGGCGAGGCCGGGTCGGTACGTGGTGACGGGGAGCGCCTTGTCGGCGGCGAACTTCAGCATGGGGTCGCGGGCGAGGACGGCCTTGTTGACGTCGTCGCGTTCGGTGATCTGCGCGGTGTCGCCGAGGCGGGCGCGCAGCGCGGCGGGCGAGTGCAGTGCACACAGCAGCTCGAAGGCGAGGTCGGGGTGGCGGGTGTGCGGGTTGAGTACGTGCACGCCGCCGCCGGAGACGCTGACGAACTCCCGTCCGCCGAGGCCCTTTCCGCGGGCGCGGGCCGGGAAGAGGGCGTATCCGACATCGTTGTCACGCCGCTTCATCGGGGAGGTTCCGGTCTTCGGTGCGATCACGTCGCGCCAGAAGTAGTCGCCCTCGGCGAGGATGCCGACGCGGCCGTCGGCGAACATCTGGAAGGACTTGTCGCGCCCCTTGGCCTCCTGCTGCAGCCGGGGGTCACCGAGTCCCGCACCCTTGCCGTAGACGTCCTGGTAGAAGCCGAGCACGGCGCGCAGTTCGGGGGTGGCTCCCGCCCACTTGCCACCAGACTCGACACTCCCGCCGGCACCGGCGAGCAAGGGCAACAGCCCCTGCATGGTGGTGGCCTCGCCCATCGCCGTCCCGGCGTTGAGCTGCAGCGGCACCACGCCGTCGAGCCGCTTGAGCCGGCGCGCGGCGTCGAGGATCTCCCGCCAGTCGCGCGGCTGCCAGTCCTCGGGCAGCCCCGCCTTGCGGAACAGCACCTTGTTGTAGAAGAGGACGCGCGCGTCGGTGCCGGCCGGGATGCCGTAGAGCTCGTTCTCGAACGTGGCCGGCCGGCGCACCTGACGGCTGATCTGCCGCCAGCCCTCCCACCGCTCGAAGTCGGCCCCGACCACGGGCCGCAGCGGCTCGATGTACCCGGCCTGCGCGAACTCGCCGACCCAGATGCCGTCGAGTGCCATGATGTCGGGTCCCGCGTGGGCCTTGAGGTCGAGAGCGAGCTTCGTCTTGTACTGCTCGTCGTCGACGCCGCTGGGGGCGTACTCCACCCTGACCCGGCGCCCCTTGGCCCGCTGGGCGCGCTCGAACCGGGGGATCACCCAGTTCTGGATCCAGTCCGCCTCGTCGGCGTTCTTGCCACCGGACACCGCGTTCGTGGCGATCGTCAGCAGCATGCTGTCGCCCCCACCACCGTCCCCGTGTGTGAGGTCGAGCGCTGTCCCGCATCCCGAGAGCAGCATCGATCCCGCACCGAGAGCGGCCGCTGTCAACGCGGTTCGCCGCGCGACGACTTCCATTCGGCCTCCTTGCACGAAATGATCGTGCGCAAGATTCACACGACATCGCGTTGGCATGAAGACCTAATGTCTTAACATTTTGGCATCGCCCGTCGAGAGGTCGACGTGCCCGTCCTGGGAGGCACGCGAGGTGTGGACCGAGGTCGCGGTTCCGCCGGTTGGTGATGTCTCGCACCCGACGCCGCCTGGGCGGAGCCGGGCGCAACTCCCCTCTGAACGCGGCGGGTTCCGTATTTCCCCGATTTCCCCGCCGACGTGTCCCGACCGTTACGCCGCATGTGATGCCCGCCACAGCATCCTGGTACGTACCTTGCTGTGGTGTCCCCATGCGCATTCTTCGAAGACTTCTGATCGTGGCCGTGATCCTCGCGGCCATTCTCACGGGCGCCGACCGACTCGCTGTTCACATCGCCGAAGGGCGCGCCGCCGACCAGCTGCGCGCCTCGGCCGGATTCGGCGAGTCCACCTCGGTGTCCATCACCGGATTTCCCTTCCTGACCCAGATCGCGGCAAACGACCTCGACGAGCTGTACGCCCACGTCGACCACTACGAGTCGGCCCTGCCCGGTGGCGGTACCGGACGCGTTGATGATCTCGAACTGCGGCTTCACAACGTCCAGTTCGGCAACAGCTACCGCACCGCCGTCGCCCGCGACGCGACCGGCAGTGCGCTCGTCCCGTACGCCGAGTTGCTGCACGCTGCCCCGAACAGCGACCGGGTCAAGGTCACCTCGCTGTCCGACGGCGGCAAGGGCCGCGTCAGAATTGCCCTCCGGGCCGCCGACGGTGGCGAGCACACGCTCTACAGCTCCGTCTCCGTCGAGGGCGACACCCTGCGCTTGCGTGCCCAGGGTGTCCCACAGGTTCCCGGAGTCTCTGCGGACCAGATCCGCGCCGCGACAAGCATTCAGCAGACCCTCACCCGGCTGCCCGGCGGCATCAGCCTGAAGGACGCCAAGCCACTCCGCTCCGGCCTGCAACTGACGGTCGGAGGCTCGGACGTATCGCTGACCGGCTGAGGTGGGCACGTTCAGGGATCGAAGGGCGAACCGCATGCCCAGCCAGCGTGCATGGCATGCACCGGCAGGCTCGGAGACAGGGGTTGGCACGGACCGGAGTCCACGAACCCGGTTCGCCCGGCCGCGAACCGGGTTAAGTTGTGCCGCGTGCCGGAGACGATCTCCGGCCACAGGGGAGGGGCGAAAGTGGAGCAGAACAGGCGGGACGGTGTCTCGCGTCGCGGGCTGATCAGAGGCGGGCTGCTGGCGGTGGCGGCTTCCGGTGTGGCGGTGGTCGGCCTTGCCGGACCGGCGAGCGCGGCCGTGGTGAATCTCGGCCTCGACCGCCAGGGCGCCAAACGAATCCAGCGATGGATCCTCACCATGTACGGCTACACGGGCTCGATCGACGGGGCGCTCGGGACCAACAGCTGGAAGGCGATGCAGCGCTTCCTGGCCACCTGGCCCAGCCAGCCCTCGCCCTACAAGGGCTCGATCGACGGGGTCGTGGGGCCCAAGACGATCGTGTCGCTGCAGGCCAACCTGAAGAAGTTCCACGGTTACAAGGGGGCCCTCGACGGCGTCGCAGGATCGGGGACCCAGGCGGCGTTCCGGCGCATGGCCTACTCCAACCCGCCGGTCTGACCGTCTGGGGTCGAGGGGGACGCCGGCACGTCGGAGGTGCTGTTCTTGTTCAAGGTTGAGTTGGATCTCGTCGTGCGTGATCTGAAGCCCGCCGATCTGACGTCCTGCTCATGGGCCGGCTCCGACCAGCATCTCCAGGGTGTCGCACGGCAGTTGGAGCGGGCTCAAGCCGGTGACGTCGACTATCTGGCCGTCTGCACGCGCGCCAACATCCCGATCGCGAAGGGCGGTGTGGACTACCGGGCGACTGAAGGTGCTGGAACTCTGTGGCAGCTCGCCGTCCACCCCGCCCTGCAATCGTGCGGAATCGGAACCGTCCTCGTCGCGGCTGCGGAGCAACGCATCATGGACCGCGGTCTTCGGTGGGCGGAGCTGGGCGTGGAAGAGCGGAATCCACGTGCTCGCGCCCTGTACGAACGGCTGGGCTACATCGCGTACGACAGTCGGCCCGACTCGTGGGACGAGCAAGCCCCTGACGGAACCCTGCGACGATACGAAACCGTGTGCACGTTGATGCGGAAGCACTTGTCGTAGGCGGAGCATCGGTTGATGGACCCGGGCCGCGGGCGCCGATCGCGCACCCTCGGTCATCTGGGGCTGTTCGGGGCGTACTTGAGGGACGGACGTACGCGCGCCGGCGGGGTCCTCCGAGCCCCTATGTCTTTGGTCGACCTGCGTGGCTCACAATGCGGGCATGGATGATCAGGGTGGGGACTCGGTGTCGGTGTGGCGGGTGGGCAGGTCGGCTCGCGTGGCCGGCTTCGTGATCCCGGGGGTCGTCGGGGTGAAGGCGTTCATCGGCTGGGCGGGGTGGTTTTCCTCTCCCGAAGTGGACGGCGCGCGGTCGGCTGGGCTGTGGACGGGGCTGGCCGTCGGCGCGACGTTGTTCTTCTGGTGGGCGATTCTCCGGGTCCGACTTCAGGTGGGTCCTGACGGGATCGTGGCGGTCAATCCGTGGGGGACCCACCGCTTGGGGCTGGATGAGGTGGCCTCGGTGAGGCTTGGTGCGTGGGGCGCGGAGTTCCATCACCGAGACGGCTTCAAGACCACGGCGTATGCGCTGAGCGAGCTGGCGTCGGGAACCTCGCAGGAGGACCGGTTCGCCGAGTTGCTGGCTGTTCTGGAGGCGGAGCCCACTCGGTCACCGCGCGACGCGTGACGGAGCCTAGGGCTTGTCGTTTGGATCAGGCCGGATCAGGGAGCGGGGCCTGGTGCGTGCGATCGCAAGGCGGAGGAGGGAGGCGACGCGGAGCGTCGTCGACCGACGACAACGCCGCGAGCGTGCGTGCCAGGCCCCGCGAGCCCGGCCTGATCCAAACGACAAGCCCTAGCGGGGTGCCGAGGAGCCGGGCGAGCGGCCTGACGGCCTCGGGCAGGGTGCCGTACCAGAGCATGCGCTTGTCCAGGCCCGACACGTGTCTCGCGCCTGTGCAGGAGGAGGTTGAGGTGCGGGTCAAGTGGGTCGACGGCGCGTTGCCTTGTGTGCACCGGCAGATCGCCCGATTATCGCCGGTATGCACGAAGACTGCACAAAATCTGGACATGAGGGTCTGCGGGTCGGCTTGCGCAGAGTGGCCGTGGGGGCCGTTGTGGCCGTGACGGTCGGCTGTGCCGCCGTACCGGCTCTGGCGGTCTCCGCACCCCCCGGGCCCCCGAGTGTCGTCAGTGGCGAGAATCCTGTCCCGGAGGCCGGCGGCGGGTACGGGGCCTCGGACACTCCGCGTGAGGACCGGCCGCCTTCGACCGGGTATGGCGACGAGGGGGACGGCTACGGCTCGGAGAACGAGCCTTCCGGCTATGGGGAGGAAGAGACGCCCGCCCCTACGCCGTCGTCGCCGGTGGGAACCCCCGTCTCCCCTTCCCCGACCGGGAGCGGGCCGGTCACGCCACCCGCGACCCCGACACCGAGCGCACCGAGCCCGTCGAACCGGGGCGCAACGCCGCCCGCAACCCCCACCCCTCCGCCGGCTGTCACGACACCGCCGGCACCGTCACCCGCCTCCCCCTCCCGTAGGCCCCAACTCGCCGAGACGGGGCAGGAGTCCAGGAGCTACACCCTTGGGGGGATCGCCGCGGTGCTTGTCGCCGTCGGCGTCGGCCTCTGCGTCCTCGCCTGCAAAAGGTGGTCCGGCGTGTTCACGAAGCGCTTTGACCAGTAGCACGCGAAAGCTTGAAGGTCCTGCTCCGTCTGCGATGTGACCGTTCCTCGCCACCGTCGGGGTTCCAGGCGTGCCCGCCCGTCTGGAGCCCTGTCCGCCTTCGGAAGGTGCGCGGTCAGCTGGTCCAGGGAGGGGGCGACCGGACTGTCCAAACAGTCTCCAGGCAGGAAGTGCAGTGCGGCCATCTCGGAGAGATGCTTGAAGTGCCGGCGAGCAGCCACAGCCTGGCCGACCGCCGCCGAAGAAGCGGGGCCCGAGTCGCCGGAGCGGATGAGGGGTGGTCGCCCGCAGGCATGCGAAGGGACTTGAGTCTCCAGTAGGGGGAGACGCAAAGGTGGGGACATGCACGGTGACACGCTCTACTCGATCGGCGAACTCGCCCGGCGGACCGGTCTCACGGTCAAGACCATTCGGTTCTACTCCGATCGCGGAATCGTGGCGCCGACGGACCGCAGCCCGGCCGGCTACCGCCTCTACGGAATCGACGCCGTCGCACGCCTGGACCTCGTGCGGACTCTGCGCGAGCTGGGACTGGACCTTCCCACGATCCGCAAGGTCGTGGACCGCGAGCTCTCGCTTCCCGAGGTCGCCGCGGCGCACGCCGAAGCGCTGGCAGTGCAGATCCGCGTCCTGCGCCTGCAGCGTGCGGTGCTGACGGCGGTGGCCGAGCGCGGGTCCACACCTGAGGAGACGGAACTCATGCACCGACTGGCCCAGCTCTCTGAAGACGAACGCAGACGTCTGATCGGAGATTTCCTCGACGCCGTATTCGGTGGTCTTGACGCCGCTCCCGCATTCGCGGGGGTCATGCGCTCGATGACCCCCGAGTTGCCCGACAGCCCGGAGACGGAACAGATCCAGGCGTGGGTGGAGTTGGCTGAAATGTCCCTGGACCCGGGTTTCCGCGCCGCCGTGCGGCGGATGACCGAGGGCCAGGCAGCCGAGCAGGCCCGGAGCGGCCTGATGGGCCCGCGTCGCGACATTGCCGCAGCCGTCCGTGCCCAGGCCGGCCCGGCCCTGACCGCCGGAATCGACCCGGCCTCGGCCCAAGCGGATCCGATCGTCGCGGCGTTCACCGCGCACTACGCGGAGCTCCTCGGCCGCCCCGACGACGTCGAGCTTCGCCGTCGGCTGGCGACTCGGCTGGAGAGGGTGAACGACCCGCGCAGGGAGCGCTACCTCCAACTGCTCGCAGTGGTCAACGGCTGGCCGGCCCCGGAGAGTCTGGCTCCGGTGTTCGACTGGTCCGTCAAGGCTCTCCGCATCCGGACACCGCAATGACGGGGAGGTCGCAAGGCGGCAGGGCGGTCCCCTCGCCGCTCTCTCCCGCTCTCGTTCCTCGCCCCTGGCGCATGGCGGGCGCTTGAGGCACAACCCGGTTCGGTTCGCGAACAGTTGGTGGGCAATGCAGTGAGGGGGCGTCCTCAGTCCGACGCCCGTACCTCCAACCCACTGAGTTCCGCCGTGAACTGCGCACCGGCGAGCAGCGCCAGGTTGGACAACCACAGCCAGATGAGGAACACCACGGCGCCCGCCAGTGAACCGTAGAGCTTGCTGTAGGTGCTCAACTCCGAGGTGTAGAGCGCGAATCCGGCGGAGGCGCACAGCCACAGGGCGGCGGCCAGGGCGCCGCCGGGGATGCTGTGGGCGCGGGCGCGGGCCTGCGCGGGGCCGGTGCGGAAGACGATGACGACGAGCAGGGCGACCACACAGAGGAGCATGGGCCAGCGCAGCAGGCTCCACGCCCACGTGGCGGCGGTGTCGAGGCCGAGGTAGCGGCCCAGTGTCTCGGCGACCGGGCCGGTCATCAGGAGCACCAGAGCGCTGAGGACGAGGATGCCGAGCAGGGCGAGCGCCGTGCCCAGAATGCGGTGGGCCTTGTGCCAGGTCGAGCGGCGGTCCGCGACCCGGTGCATGCGGTGGACCGCGCGACGGAACACCGCGAGGTAACTGGAGGCCGACCACAGCGCGCTGACCGCGCCGCCGGCCAGCAGGGTCCAGGCAGCCGTGCCGTGGTACAGCGCTCGGGACAGGACGTCGTGGAGTTGGGTGCCGGACTGGCCGGGAGCGTACGCGGTGACATGGGCGATGAACTCCTCGGCCGTGTCCGGGCTGATGACGCTGAACGCCAGGGAGATGACCAGCAGGGAGGGCAGCACGGTCAGGATGGCGTAGTACGTGAGCGCGGCCGCGGAGTCCGACAGGTCGTCGCGCCACATCGACACCGGGGTACGGCGCAGCGCCGCACGCCAGGCGGACACGCGGCTGTCACCTCTTGAGGGGAGGGGGCGTGGGTCCCGCCCGTGCGGCGTTCCGTCGAGGGCGTGCGGGTCAGCGGACATGTGGTCTGCGGTGGGAGCGTGCGGAGAAGCGGATGTGCATGCGGAAACGGTACGGGGCGAGAGCGTCTCCCGTGTCGGAGGCGATCCTGGTCAAGTGGGGGAGGACGGTGGAGGGTGTGGTGTCGTGGTGGAGACGTACGCGGAGCACGGCGTCGAGTTGGCGTGCCCGTGCCGCGACCCGTACCCGGGGGCGACAGTGGGTGACGCCGTCGACGCTCTCCACGAGCGTGGCCAGTGTGTCCTCCAGGGCTCGGGTGCGCAGCTGGCTCCGTGAGGCGGGCAGGGTCATCAACCGCCGTTTCCCGGTGCGCAGTTGCCGCACACCCCACCAGGCGAGCAGGACGGCGGCGACCGTCGAGGCGGCCATGACGGTGGGCACCCACCACTCCTGGCCGCGCAGCGAGGCCAGGCGCTCAGGCGCGACGAGCGGGGTGTGGGGGCCGAGGGCGGACCACCGCTCCGGGACGGCGGACCGCCAAGATGAGCGCCCCAGGCAGAGCCGGCCGCCTGCCGCCACGGCGACCAGGCCGCACAGGGCCAGCGCGACCCGGTTCAGGATCGTACGGCTACGGGGCATCTGTGGCACGGCCCTTCTGCTGAGGTGACTCTTCCGTCGGCGGGGTGCCGTCGAGGGGCCGCTGGCCGTCGTCGCCGTCTCCCTCGCCCTGGTCCGCCTCGGCCGTCCAGGCGCTGTCGGCACGGACCTTGACGCGTACTCTCGGCGAACGCCGCAGGCAACAGCCGTCGAGGACCTCGCGTGCCGTGGTCTCGACGCCGCGTCGCGCCACTGCCCGTTCCCCGAAGGCCAGTTGGGCACGGACGGCGACGCGGCGCCGGTGTACCCGGACGCGTACGGCGCCGATCCCCGGGACGTCCCCCGCGGCGTCACGCACCACAAGTGCGAGGGCCTTACGGTCCATGGCCGCCCGCAGCTGTGCGGCAGGGGAGTCCACGCTGAGCAGCCCGCGGCGCCCGGGGGTGACCGCCAGGGCGATCATCAGGATGCCGAGGGCGGCGAGAGCACCCGCGGCGATGGTGGCGAAGGGGGCGTCCGGGCCGTGCCGCTCCAGCCAGTGGACCGTATCGGCGCGCCAGGAGGCGGCCGGGCGGTGTGCCAGATGCACCCTGACCAGGTCGACCACCAGCGCGCCGCAGGCGGTGGCGGCCGTCAGGGCGAGCAGTGCCGTTGGCAGTCTGCGCGGCGACCACCAGCGCAAGGGTGTGCGTCGGCCGGCGTCGCGATCCGTGGCGCCGGTGTCGGCGCCCGTCGTGGACACCGGCGCGGTCCTCGCGGCCGCTACGGGCAGGAGCCCGGTGACCTGGATCCGTGCCGCTCTGATGTGAAGGCCCGTCAACTCGCCTGTGCGCCGGGTGACATGGTCCTGGATCGTACGTGTCGCTTCGGGCAGGGGGGCCGGGAACGGCACCGCCACCTTCACCGCTACATCTGCCCGGCGTCCCCGCACGGTCGCGGAACCCGTCCCGCTGCCGCCGGGGGCGGGCACGGCCTCCCCGGCCGCACGCCCGGCGATCCTGCGTACGGCGCGGTCCGAGACGACCGTCGTGCCCCGCTCGGCGGCCTCGGTCATCGCCGGCTCCGTTGCCGGCTGTCGAGCAGCTCCTCGACACGCCCGCCGGTGTCGAACCAGTGGCCCACCGCACCGCCCAGAGCGCCGAGGGCGGCCACCAGCAAGAACGCCCCGAAACCCCCGAAGTACCCCGCAAAGGCCAACGCCGTCCCGGCGAGCATCCCGGCCATCGCTCTGGTCACTGTCATCGCTGCCACCTCACCCCTTCTCGGCCGGTGCCACGGGCCCGGCCGCCGCGTACGAGAAACCGGTCACTCCACGCGGTTCTCCGCGGCGGGTGCCTCGTCGTCCTCGGGCAGGTGGACGTCGTTGATCGTGACGTTCACCTCCACCACCTCCAGGCCGGTGATGCGCTCCACCGCGGAGATCACGTTCTCGCGCACGTCGCGGGCCAGGTCCGCGATCGGGACCCCGTACTCGACGACCAGGTCGATGTCGACGGCCGTCTGCCGCTCGCCGACCTCGACCTTCACACCCCGTCCGACGTTCGGCCGCCCGCCCGGCACCCGGTCGCGCACGGCGCCGATGGTGCGGGAGAGGCCGCCGCCCATGTCGTGGACGCCGGGGATCTCCCGCGCCGCGATCCCGGCGATCTTCACCACGACGACATCGGCGATGGACGTCCTGCCGCGGTCGGCGGCCGGCTGGTCGGCCCCCGTCGCGCCGCCGAACACGGCCGTCGTCTGCTCCGCCCGGCCGGACCGCTCCAGCGGCACGTTCTTGGCGGCCGGTGCGCTCTGCGTGTTCGTGGTCATGGCGTGTCCTTCTTCCTGCGGTCGGTGACATGTCCTTACGTGGATAGACCCGCCCCGGACGCATCTGTGACGCGCCGAAAGGAAGAACTTTTCGGGACGCCCCGGCCGAGGCGTCGTCCGTCGCGCCGGTTCCACCGGTTTCATCGATTGCGTCGATTCTTCGGCCACGTCGCGGCCGACCTCGAAATGCCGCGTCACAGATGCGGCGCAGGTGTGTCCAACAGTCAGGAAGACACGAGAGGAGCCACTCAGTGGCGGGTGCCCGCAGAGACACCGCACCGCCGGAGGGCGGCGGCGCGAACGACGACACGCTGCTGGCGGTCCGGGCCGCGGAAGGGGACGAGGAGGCCTTCGCCGTTCTCGTCCAGCGGCACGCTCCGGCGCTGCTGCGGCTGGCCACGCGCCTGCTCGGAACGCGCACTGAGGCGGAGGACGCCGTGCAGGACGCCTTCGTCAGCGCGTGGCGGCGGCTCCCCGAGTTCCACGGCTCGGCGTCGTTCGGCACCTGGACGTACCGCATCGTCACCAACCGGTGCCTGAACATCCTGCGCTCCCGCAGGCCGGTCGTGCCGCTGGAGACGGCCGCGGAGGTCCCCGCGCCCGAGCACACCGTCTCACCGGCCCGGATCACCGAGGCCCGCGACGCCGTACGCGAACTGGGCGCGGCCCTCGACCAGCTGTCGGCCGAACGGCGCGCGTGCTGGGTGCTGCGCGAACTGGACGGCAGACCCTACGACTTCATCGCGGACGCGGTCGGGATCAGCCAGGAGGCTGTCCGTGCCCGTGTCTTCCGTGCACGACGCTGCCTGACTCAAGCACTGGGGGCCTGGCGATGACCGCTCACACCGACCCGCCCAACACCCACTCCGAGGACGCCGACGACGAGCAGCTGCCCTGCGGCCGCCTGCTGTCCCAGGTGTGGTCGGCGTGGGAGGAGGGCGCCGACGACCCGCACCTGCACGCCTGCCCGCACTGCCGGGCCGCCGTCCAGGATCTCGATCAGCTGGAGTCCGCGGTACGCGACCTGCGCGGGCATCTCCTGGACGACGACCCCGGCCACGACGCCGCGGTCGCGCTGACCCGCCGCGTCATGGACGTCGTACGACTCGAACTGCGTCCCGGCCGCCCGCTGCCGCTGGGGGAGCCCGACGAGGACCTGTGGGTGATGGAGGCGGTCGCCGCGCGGACCCTGCGTGCGGCCGCCGAGACCGTGCCCGGCGTGCGGGCCGGTTCCTGCCGCCTTCGGCCGCTGCCCGGGCCGGAGACACCGGACCGGGTCGAGGTCGCACTCGAGATCCACGCACCGTTCGACGCCTTCCTCCCCGACCTCGCGGAGGATGTCCGTACGCGGGTGTGGCACGCGGCGGACCGCGAACTGGGCATGCCCGTCGCGGCCGTGGACATCCGTGTCACCGACCTCGCCGGCCTCATCGACGCCCCCGACAGCACGACCACCACCGATGGACAGGAGGGCTGAGCCCGATGACCACGACCGGCGCCCCCGACCACTTCACCGACGACATCGCCCGCGCCGTGGCCGATGTGCCCGGGGTGGCCTTCCTCAAGCCCGATCTCGCCGGGCGCCTGCGTTCCGCGCTCCGCGGGCCGTCGGGTGTGCGGCTCACCTCTCCGCGGGGTCCGGACGGTACCTGGCACATCGAGATCCAGGTCGTCGCGCTCGCCCGCTCCCGCACGGTGGACGTGGCCCGTGCCGTCTGCCGTACGGCCGAGGAACACCTGGCCAAGGCTGTCCCGGACCAGTGCGGTCGTGCTCACGTGACTGTCACCGTCACGGGACTGATCTGACCGGGAACGGTGTTGAAGGGCAGGCCGGCCCGTGGACCGGCCCGGTCGCCGACCAAGCCTTTCCACGGCGGGCGCCGAATGACCAGTAGCGGGCGTTCCACGGTCACGTCGTGGGGCAGAGAGGGGACACATGACCGAGTCCGGGCAAAGAACCACTGCGGCGGGTACCGGCGGTGCGCTGGTGCCGTACCGAACCCCGCCGGGGGCGCGCGCCGCCGTCCTGTTCCTGCACGGCGGCCGTGCGGACGGCCGTTCCCCGTCACGGCCCTGGCACCTCGCGGCGCTGCGCATGCGGCCCTTCGTGCGCGCGACCGCGGCGGCCCTGGCGGACGACCCCGTCCTCCTGGCGCGGGTGCGGTACCGGGTGCGCGGCTGGAACGGGCCCGACGCCGACGCCCTGCACGACGCGGAACGGGCGCTGGACGAGCTGACCCGGCTCGCCGGCGACGTGCCGGTGGTACTCGTGGGCCACTCCATGGGCGCCCGCGCCGCTCTGCGCGCCGCACGGGCGCCCCAGGTCGGGGCCGTGGTGGCGCTGGCCCCTTGGTGTCCGCAGGACGAACCCGTCGCGCATTTGAGGGGCAAGGACGTCCTGGTGCTCCACGGCGACCACGACCGCGTCACCGATCCGCGGGCCTCGGCCGCGTTCGTCCGCCGCGCGCGAGCGGCAGGCGCACGGGCGGACATGTCCTTCGTACCCGGCGGCGACCACGCGATGCTGCGCACCAGCACACACTGGCACCGCACCACTGTCTCGGCGGTCGTGGACTTCGTCTCCCGCGGGTAGTCGCGGTCCGGCGCGAGGAGGTGGGCGAGCGCCACGTCGCTGCGCCCGGCCGGGCACTCCGAACTGTCATTTCAGCCGAGCCTCTACGCGCGTTCCAGGACCGCCGACGAGACGAAACGGTGTGTCACGAGGGCGCGTCGGCCACCCTCAGTAGCCCCACCGCACGGACAAGGGTGCTCACCAGTTCGTCGGCCCGCTCGCGCTCGCACCCCGCGACGTACTGAAGTGTGATCCCCTCCATGCCCGCGACGACGAGTCGCGCCAGGGTTTCCGCCTGTGGGAGAGGGGCCTCGCCGGCACGGCGCGCGGCGGACGTGAGGATCTCGGTCATCGCCACCGCGTACTCCTCGTACGCGGAGCGGCTCCTGCCCTTGTCGCCCGGCAACCGCAGCCAGTGCAGCACGAGTTCCCAGGTGGCGACCTGCTCCTCGGGGTCCTCGCCCATCCGGGACCACGCGGCGCCGCATGCCGCCGTCACGGCGTCAGCGACACCGACGCTGTCTGCGGTCGCGGCCCGGACGTGGTCGATGAAGTCACCGACCACGTAGTCGTACACGGCCTGCATCAGCTCGTCCTTGCCGGAGAAGCAGTAGTGCAGGCTGGCCAGCGGCGCCCCGGCCTCCTCCGCGATCCGCCGCGTCGTCGCGCCGCTGACTCCGTACTTGGTCACGACCTTCGTCGTGGCGCGGACGAACTGACGGCGGCGCTCGGCCACCGGTATGTGCGCCATGCGATTCCTCTCTCCCGTTGATCCAGCTTCTTGATCCAACCTCTTGACGGTCAAGTTGGCCGGTCGACATAGTCGAGCGACCAACTTGACGTTCGCGCGCAACGTACCCACGCAACATGTCCCGTGAAAAGGGGAGTTCGACATGCCGGTCATTCAGGACTACGCGGATGCCATTACCGTCGCCGACCTGGAGCGCGACCCCTATCCGATCTACCGCAGGCTGCGCGCCGAGGCGCCGGTCTGCTACGTGCCCGCGGTCGACCTGTGGCTCGTGACGCGCCGGGCGGACGTGGCCGCCGTCGGCAACGACCCGGACACCTTCTCCGCCGCCCTGCCCGACGCTCCCGTCAACCGTGCCTTCGGCGAACCCAACATCCTCACCGCCACGGGTGAAGCGCACCGCGAACTGCGCGGCAGCCTGGAGGCCAAGTACAAGCCCCGTGAAGTGGCCCGCTACATAGACGAGTTGATCGAGCCGATCGTGGCAGAGCGGCTCAAGGCGCTGGATGGGCGGGCCGAAGCCGACCTGCTCGCCGAGTACTTCGAGCCGATCTCCGTGCGCAGCCTCGCCGAGGTGCTCGGCATGGGCGAGTTCTCCTCCGACACACTGCGCCGCTGGTTCCGCGGGCTCGCCGAGGGAGCCATCAACTTCGAGCACGACCCGGCCCGGCAGGCGGTGTCCGACGCCACCGTCCAGGAGATGCTCACCGCGATGGGCCCGCTCCTCGACCGGATGGAGCGCGAGCCCGACGACAGCACCATCGCGCACATGCTCTGGTCCGGCCGGAACGAGGCGGCGGACGGGCGTGGGCCGCGCGAGCGCGCGGCGGTGCTGCCCTCGCTGCGGGTCATCATCCTCGGCGGCATGCAGGAGCCGGGCCACGGCGCCGCGTCCACGCTCTACGGCCTGCTCTCCGACTCCGAGCAACTCGCCACCGTCCTCACCGACCCGGAGGGGTGCTGCGCGACGGCGGTGGAGGAGGGCATCCGCTGGGTGTCCCCGATCGGCACTCAGGCCCGCCTGGTGACCAGGCCGACCGAACTCGGTGGCGTTCAACTGCCCGCGGGCGCCAAGGTCAGTGCCGTCCTCGCCTCCGCCAACCGCGACGAGGCGGTGTTCGAGGACCCCGACCGCTTCCGGCTGGACCGCAGCTCGCGCCGGAGCATGCCCTTCGGATTCGGGCTGCACTTCTGCGTGGGCCACGCCTTCGCGCGCTCGCAGATGCGGATCGCGCTGACGCGTCTGCTTCAGCGTTTCCCGGATCTGCGGCTGCGGTCGGGGGAGCCGGTGGAATTCCGGGGGTGGGAGTTCCGGGCGCCGAGCAGCTTGTGGGTGTCGCTCGACGGCCGCGCGTAGCCGTCGGGCACAAGCGCGGGGGGAGCCAAGAGTTTTCCGCAACGGAGCCTTGCCGGAAAGTCGTTTGGGCCCGCATGATCTCTCTGTCGGTCCCCCGACGGAGCGCTTCGCCCCCATGGTGCCGCCGCACCGCGGCATGCCCCGCTCCGCCGTGAACTCCCCGGCTCTCTCCCGGATTTCCGTATGTGAGGAGCGCGACATGGCCGCAGGCCCACTCGCCGAACCCGCCGCCCCAGCCCGCCCCGCCGCCCCGGAAGGGGGTCGCCTGGGCACTGCGTCGATCGTGTTCTTCGTCGTCGCCGCGTCCGCGCCCCTGACCGTCGCGGCAGGCGGACTCCCGCAGTCCCTCGCTGTCACCGGCGTACTCGGCCAGCCTCTGATCTACCTGGGCCTCGCTGCCGTCCTGGTGGTGTTCGGCGCCGGGTACGCCGCCATGAGCCGGCGGATCAGTGGGGCGGGCGCGTTCTACGCCTACATCGCCGCGGGCCTCGGCCGTGCCACCGGCACCGGTGCGGCCTTCGTGGCACTGCTCGCCTACAACGCGATGCAGGTCGGCATCGCCGGGCTCTTCGGCTTCACCACGGCCGACTTCATCCACGCCAAGACGGGTGCCGACGTGCCGTGGTGGGTGATCCTGTTGGTGACCGTGGTCGTCGTCGGGGTGCTCGGCTTCCTGCGCATCGACCTCAACGCCCGCGTCCTGGTCACCCTCCTCACCATCGAGACACTGACCGTCCTCGTCTTCAACATCGCCGAGGTCGTCACCACCCATCACCCCCTCAGCACCGAGCCGTTCACCTGGGACGCCGCCACCACCGGCGGCGTGGGCTCGGCCGCCTGCTTCGCGATCGCCGGCTTCATGGGCTTCGAGTCCGGGGCCATCTACGGCCAGGAGTGTAAGGACCCGCAGCGCACCGTCCCGCGGGCCACGTATCTCGCGGTGGCACTGATCGGTGTGTTCTACGCCTTCACCAGCTGGGCCATGGTCGTGGGCACCGGAACCGACGACGCCGTCGGCATGTCCGCCAAGTACGGCCCCGATCTGCTCTTCGTGCTCTCCCGCGACAGCCTCGGCGGGCTCTTCGCCGACTTCGCCCACCTCTTCCTGATCACCAGCATGCTGGCGGCGCTGATCTCCTTCCACAACGCCGTCGCGCGCTACTTCCAGGTGCTCGGTCAGGACCGCGCCCTCCCGCGCCGACTGGGCCGCACCCACCCGCGCTTCGGCTCCCCGTACATGGGATCGCTCGCCCAGAGCGCGCTGGCCGTCGTCGTCGTGATCGTCTTCGCGGCGCTGGGACTCGACCCGGTCGCCACCCTCTTCACCTGGCTGACCAACGTCGGCGCACTCGGGGTGATCCTGCTGCTGGCCGCCACCTCCTTCTCCGTCGTCGCCTACTTCCGCCGCCACGACGCGAGCGGCACCACCTTCTGGTCACGGATGCTCGCTCCGGTCGTCTCCGGCGTGGTGCTCCTCACCGTCGCCGTCGCGATCTGGGACAACTTCCCGGTGCTGCTCGGCACGGAGGGCGACTCCTCGCTCTCCTGGATCCTGCCGGGCCTGGTCGTCTTCTGCGGGGCGGCGGGCGTCGCCTACGGGCTCGTGCTGAAGGCCCGGCGGCCGGAGGTGTACGCGGTGCTGGCGAGCGGGGAGGCGGAGCGCCGCGCTCGCTGACACCCTCACCCCGCCCGGTACACCACCTCGCCCTCCACCAGTGTCATGTCGACCGGCAGCTCCGGCAGTTCGGCCGGTGGTGTGCGCAGGAGGGAACCACCGAGGACGCACAGATCGGCGACCTTGCCCGGTTCGAGGGTGCCCTTCCAGCTCTCCGCGTGGTCCTGCCAGGCCGCGGTCGCGGTGCAGCTGCGGACCGCCTCGGCCAGGGTGACGCGTTCGGCGGGGCCGACCGGGGACGGCCCGCCACGGGTGTCGCGCAGTACGGCGGAGGAGATGCCGCGCAGCCAGTCCGGTTCGACGCACGGCGCGTCGGAACCGGTCGTCGCGCGCACACCCGCCGACAGCGCAGAGCGCAGCGGGAACGCGCGCTCGGCGTGGTCCGTGTCGAGCATCCTCACCATCATGTCGGAGGCCAGCCACCGCAGTCCGGGGTTCATGCTGGCGCCGATGCCGAGCCCCGCCATGGTGCGCAGCGCGTCCGGGGCGATGTCGGCGATCGCCGCTTGCGCGAGCGGCATGAACAGCCCGTACCAGGGGAGCAGGACGAGGATCACGAGCAGCGCGGGCAGACCGCCCAGCCGCGGCAGCAGGGCCATGCCCACCGCGCTCAGCAGAAGCACGACCGCCCCCGGCACGAGACGCGCCCGGCGCGGCCCGGCCCCGCGCAGCAGCAGCCGGTCGGCGAGCACTCCGACGAACAGACAACCGATGGTGAACACGGCCCAGAACGCGCTGTTGGCGATCCCCATCTGCGTCGCGGATTAGCCGAGCGCCCGGACCATGAACAGCGGCAGCCAGCTCGTCATGACGGAGGTGCCCCACGCCATCGCGAACATGCCGACCACGCACGCCCACCAGGTACGGCTGCGCAGCATCGCGCGCAGGTCCGCGCGGGCCCTGCCCCGGCCCGGGCGCGGGGCGGACGCCGTGGCGTACGGGCCGGTGCCGCCGAGGGTCAGCCACAGCACGAGCCACACCGCGCCGGCCACGGCCAGCACCGTGAACACGTTGTGCCAGCCGTGCCGTTCGGCGACCCAGGTCAGCGCCGGGCTCGCCACCATCACGCCGAGCCCCGTGCCGGTCAGCAGCAGCCCGCTCGGCAGCGTCCGCCGCCGGGTCGGGAACCACGAGAACGCCGCCGCCATCGCCGGCGGCACGCCAGGGCCCTCGGCGGCGCCCAGCGCCACCCGCGTCAAGAGCAGGACCGCGAAACCGGCGGAGAAGGCGAACGGAAGCTGCGCCAGCGACCACAGCACCGCGCAGCCGACCAGCAGCCGGCCGGCTCTCCACCGGGCGCCGAAGAGGCCGACGGCGATCGACGAGGCGCTGAAGAGGAAGTGGAACGCGCCGGAGAGCAGGCCGAACTCGCTGTTGCTCAGCCCGAGGTCACGCGTGAGTGGCTCCGCGACCAGGCCCAACGCGGCCTTGTCGGCGAAGTTGACGAAGACGAAGAGGAGCAGGATCCCGGTGACGGTCCAGGCGCGAACCGATCGCGAGCGAGGGAACACGGAATGCCTCCTGAGAGGGGCGTGGAAGTGCTGCGCACCCTCCCAGCGGCAGCCTGCGGCGACGTCATCCGGCAGGGGTGATCTCCCGGGTCACCTGCGGACGGCCGAGCCGTTCGGCGGCCTCGGCGCGGCAGGTCACACCGAGCTTGCGATAGATGTGCCGCAGGTGTGTCTTCACGGTGTTGACCGACACGAAGAGGCCGGCCGCGATCCGCTCGTTCGACGCGCCCTGAGTGAGGAGCGCCGCGACGGCCCGCTCCTGGACGGTGAGCGACGCCAGCGACGCGGGCACGTCCCGGGCCAGCTCCTCGGCCGCCGCCCGCGCGAAGCGGTGGAGGTGCGGGCCCTCCGGGGTGTCCGCGCACCGTGCGGCGGCCTCGGCGAGACGGTCGTGCAGATCCTTCGCGTCGTCCAGTACCGAGCGCACCAGACCGTGCCGCGCGGCGAGCGCGGCGGCCCGCCGCAGCGCGGGCACGGGGTCGTCGGCGGCACGGGCGCGCGCGAGCAGTGCCCGCACATGGTGGCGGGGCGCGCGGTGCGGATCGGACCCGGCGGCTTCGGCAACCGGCCTCGTCCAGCCGGCCTCCGCCGCGTACCCGGCGAGGGCGGCTTCCTCGCCCGAGGCCGACGGCGCGGCCGACGAGGAGGCGACCTCCGTGAACCAGGGATGGGCCGCCGCGGCATCGCCGGAGCGCAGCAGCGCCAGGGCGCGGCCGACGGCCACCGCGCGGGCCAGGGCGGGGTCGTGCGAGCGGTGCGGGTTGGCGCCGGCCGCGGCCTCGAAGTGCCGCTCCGCCTCCCGGGCCCGGCCCTGCCCGTGCAACAGCAGCGCCAGGTCCAGCGAGATGCGGGCCAGGGTCTGCGGCCAGGCCGCGCCGTGGCACAGCCGCAGGGCGCCGCGCAACGCGGCCTCCGCCTGCTCGGCCTCGTTCCGCTCGTGGTGCACGAGGCCCCGCGCGAGGAGGAGTTCGGCGCGGCCCGCGAAGTCGCTGAGGCCGTGCCGGTCGGCCAGGCGTTCCCCGGTCTCATAGTCCGCCTCGGCCTCGCGCAGGCGCCCGGCACGCGCCGCCAGCTGGGCGCGGATGCCGTGCAGCCGGATCGCGCCCGCCGGATGCTCCGACTCCGGCAGCAGACCGAGCGCCTCGCGGGTCGCGTCCTCCGCCTCCTCGGCGCGCCCGAGCAGCGTCAGCGCCACGGCGCGCTGCACGCCCAACGAGATGCGCTCGCCGACGGCGTCCTCCGCGTGGCCCTCCTCGGCGGCGAGCACCGCCAGGCGTCGCGCCTCGTCGGCCAGTTCGAGGGTGCGCTCCAGATCACCGACGGTCCGCGCGGCGAACGCCCGGATGGCGGCCGCACGCATCCGCACCAGCAGCGGCGCGTCCGCACCCAGCCGCGCCGCCCACGCCTCGGCCTCGTCGGGCGAGCCGCGCAGAGCGATGTTCCACGCCAGCTCGCTGGCCAGGGCGGGGCTGAGCTCGTGCCGCCCGGCGGGGCCGCCGTGCCGGGTGCCGAGTGCCAGCAGCCAGCGGTGCGCCTGTTCGGTGCGGCCCGTGCGCAACAGCCAGTCGCTGTGCCGTTCGAGGAGGCGGGCCGCGTCCCCGGTGGCGCCCGCCGCGACCGCGCAGTCGACCGCCGCGGCGATCTCACCCTGCTCCTCCAGCAGGGAGCACAGGCGCGGCACAAGACCCCGCGCGTCGGACGTGGCCCGCAAGGTGTGGCCCGCCGCGTGCAGTGCCTCACGCAGCAAGGGGTGGACGGAGCGGCCCCCGTCGGGGAGCACGCCCGTGTCCATGAGACGCCGCGCGGAGCCCGCCGCCTGCGGACCGACCAACTGCTCGGCGGCCACGGGATCGAGGCGGGGCGCGGCCGCGGACAGGACGAGGACGGCCAGTTCCGGGCCGCCGAGGAGGTCGATGATCTCTTCGCGCACATAGCGCAGGAGCGCGGGTGAGGCACCGCCGACCTCCTCGACCGGTGTCCCGTCCGCCCACGCTTCGAGGGCCAGGCGCAGCCCGCTCACCCAGCCCGAGGCCCGCGCCGTCAGCGCCCGCACCACACCCGGCGGGCACGCGGGATGCGCGGCGGCGGCGACCCGCCGGGCCTCGTCCTCGGTCAGCCGCAGCGTCCCCGCGTCCACCCGCGTCCGTACGCCCGCAGTGAGGACGCTGCCCGGCAGCTCCGGGAACTCCCCGCGCGCCGTGACGACGAGGCGCACACCCGGCGGCAGCCACCGCGCGAGCCCGGCCAGCGCCGACCGCAGCGGGCCGGGGTGACCGGGCAGCAGCCCGTCGACGACGAGCAGGGGTTCGCCGCCGCCGGCCCCCGCCTCCGAGAGCAGATCGACGACATCCGCCAACTCGGCCGCCTCGTCCGCCGCAGGGGCGGGAGCGGCACCGCCGGCCGCCACCGCCGCAGCCACGCGCGCCCACAGCCGGGCCGGCTCGCGGTCACCCGCATCCAGCGCACACCACGCGACCCGCCGCCCCCGCGCCAGCTCGGCACGGGCCCACTCGGCCACCGCCACCGTCTTGCCGTATCCGGCGGGCGCGGTGACCAGGACGACCGGGCCGCGCGCCGCGTCCAGCCGGTGCAGGACGCCGGGCCGCGGCACACACAGCGCCGCCGGGCCCGGCAGGGTCACCTGCGTCGTCAAAACCCGAGCCACGTGTATCTCACCCCTGACATCACCCACCGGGGAGGACGCCACGCCTCCCGCGTCCCACGACCATGCACAGCATGCCGCACCCCAACGCATCCCCGCGCCGCCCCGACCTGGTGGTCTTCATCGCCGACCAACTGCGCGCCGACCATCTCGGCTTCGGCGGCAACAGTGTCGTGCACACCCCGCACCTCGACGCGCTCGCGGCCCGCTCGGCCCGCTTCGACCACGCCTACGTGACCTGCCCGGTCTGCATGCCCAACCGCGCCTCCATCGTCACCGGACGCATGCCGTCGGCCCACGGCACCCGGCACAACGGCATCCCGCTGCACCGTGACGTCCAGACCTTCCCGCGGCTGCTGCGCGAGGCCGGCTGGCGCACGGCCGCCGTGGGCAAGCTGCACTTCCAGAACATGGGGTGGGGCTGGGAGGACCATCAGCTCGCCGACTTCGAGGCGGCCGGGTTCCGTGGCACCGGGTGGCTGGAGCGGCCCGGCGACCGCGACTGGTACGCCTACGAGGACCTCCATCGCCACCTCGCCGAACGCGTGGCCCTGCCGGGCGACTACTACGGGTTCGACTCCGTCGACCTGGTCGTGGGCCACTCCGACTTCGCGAGCGGGCACTACGCGCACTGGCTCGCCGACCGGGGCATCGACCCGCGCGGCGCCCGCGGCCGGGCCAACTCGCCCTCTGCGTATGACGGGTGGGAGCAGGTGTACGCCTCGGCGCTGCCCGAGGAGCTCTACCCGACCCGCTTCGTGACCGAACACGCCACGACCCGGCTCAAGGAATTCGCGGCGGCCCGCGCGGCGGGCGATGACGCGCCGTTCCTGCTGTTCGTGTCCTACCCCGACCCGCACCACCCGTTCACCCCGCCGCGCCGCTGGTACGAGCGGTACACGGCGGCCGACATGCCGCTGCCGCGCACCTTCGGTGGGGCCGAGGGGCCCGCCATGCCGCACTTCGCCGCCATGGCCGAGCGCCGCGGCACCCCGGACCGGGACGCGACGGTCACCTGGGCGATCGCCGAAGAGCAGCTGCGGCACGCGATGGCCGCCGAGTTCGGCATGATCTCGCTGCTCGACGAGAGTGTCGGTGACGTGCTCGCCACCCTCGACGAACTCGGCCTCGCCGACGACACCGCCGTCGCCTTCACCAGCGACCACGGCGACATGTTCGGCGACCACGGGCTGATGCTGAAGCAGTTCACGCACTACGAGGGGTGCGTACGCGTGCCCCTGACGCTCGCGCTGCCCGGCGCCGACGCCCCGCGCGGCGAGCGGAACGCGCTCGTGTCCTCGCTCGACCTCGCCGCGACCGCCCTCGACCTGGCGGGCCTGCCGCGCCACCACGGCATGCAGGGCCAGAGTCTCCTGCCGCTCACCCGCGACCCCGAAATCCGGCCGCGCGAGCAGCTGTTGATCGAGGAGGACGAGCCCTTCGGCCTGCAAGGGCTGCCGGGACCGGTCCGCATGCGCAGCCTGGTCACCGAATCGGCCCGGCTGACCGTCTACGACACCGTCCCCGGCGGCGAGCTGTACGACCTGGCCGTCGACCCCGACGAGACCGTCAACCTGCACGCCGGCAAGGCGCCCGCGCTCCGCGCCGAACTGACCGAACGCCTCGCCCGGGAGCTCGTCGCCGCCAACGACAGCGGCCGGGTGCCGAGCGCCACCGGATGACCCGACCCTCTGCCACTCCTCCCCGTGGAGTTCCCCGTGACCGTCCTCACCCCGCAACCCGTCCGCGCGGCCGCGCCCTCCCGCGCCCGCGCCTGGGCGATGACCCTGCTCGTCACCCTGTTCCTGTTCCTCAACTTCGCGAACAAGGCCTCCCTGGGCCTGGTCGCCCAGCCCTTCACCCGCGAACTGGGGCTGTCCAACGCCGAGTTCGGCCTCATCGTCGGCAGCACGTACTTCCTGTTCGGCGCCGGCACCCTCGCCGCCGGGCTCGCCGGCTCGCGCATCCGCACGAAATGGCTGCTGGTCGCCTGCGCCATCGGCTGGGTCGTCACCCAGGCGCCGATGACACTGGCGCTCGGCCTGGGCGGGGTGCTCGCCTGCCGCATCCTGTTGGGTGCGTCCCTCGGCCCGGGCGGCGCGCTGGCCAGCGACGTCGCGTACAGCTGGTTCCCGCTGGAGCGGCGCGCCTTCCCCGGCGGCATCGTCATGGCGGGCACCAGCCTGGGCGTCGCCGTGTCGAGCCCGATCCTTGCGTGGGTGATGGTCGAACACGGCTGGCGCACCGTGTTCACGGTCCTGGCCATCGCCTCGGCCGGCTGGGTAGTGGTGTGGCTCGCGGTCGGGCGTGAGGGGCCGTTCTCCGTGGGTGATCCGACGGCCACCGAGAAGCGCGAGAAAGCCGACTACCGTGCCATGTTCCGCTCCCGTACCTGGATCGCCTGCGTGATCGGCCTGTTCGGGGCGTCGTGGACGGCGGCCGTCGTCACCAACTGGCTGCCCACGCTGATCACCCGGGTGCTGCACGTCGAGGGAACCGCCATGGGCTTCGTCAACGGTGCGACATGGACCACCGACGTGTGCTGCACCCTCTCCCTCTGCTTCCTCGCCGACCGCGCGTACCGCAAGAAGGGCTCGGCCCGCGCCGCCCGCTCGCTGCCCGGCGGCCTGCTGCTCCTCGGCAGCGCCGTGTCCATGCTGGCGCTGCCCCTGCTCGGCGACGGATACCTCGCGCTCGGCGTGGTCGTCCTCGGGTTTCCGCTCTATGGCGTGTTCATCCCCTTCGGCCTGGCCTCCATCGCGGAGGTGGCGCCGGTACGGCAGCGCTCGGTGGCGCTCCTGACGGGCTTCGGCCTCGGCCAGCTGTCCGCGCTGGTCGGCCCGTGGCTGGTCGGCGTCCTCGTCGACGCCGCCCCGGACGGCAACACCGGCCTGTACGCGGCCTTCGCCCTCACGGGGGCGCTGCTCCTGGTCGGCGCCGCGGCGATGCTGTTCCTGGCGCGCCCCGACCGGGACACCTGGCCGGCCCGGTGAACAGCAGGGTGGCCCCGGCTCTCCGACGCCGGGGCCACCCACATGTCAGCCGACCAACCGGTCGACCTTGCGCACCACATCCCGGCAGAACGCGCCGACCGCGTGCGGGTCGTCGGTGAACTGCGACGGCTTGACGCAGAAGTTGCCGAAGCCCTCCGCCCACTGCTCGGGCACGGCCTCCAGGGCGCGGTCGAGGTCGGCCGTGACATCGGGGCCGTCGAAGACGGCACGGGTGCCGCCGATCAGCTCCAACTCCCGTATGTCGCGGCCCGCTTCGGCCATCGCCGCCGCCAGCTTCTCCATCTCGCCCGGTGCCGGCCGGCCCAGCGGGTTGAAGCCGTGGCCGTGGCGGGCGATGCGGCGCAGCAGCGCGGGGTGCAAGGTCGAGCCGCCGAACCAGAGCTGGGGACCGCCTTCGCGGTACGGGCCCGGTTCCAGGTAGGCGTCCTCGAAGCGGTAGAAGTCGCCGTGGAAGGTGGTGGGTCCGGGCTTCCACAGCTGCGCCCAGGCCGCGAGGTGCTCGTCGAGGAGCTTGCCCCGGTGCTCGAAGGGGACCTGGAGCGCCGCGTACTCGTCGCGGCTCCAGCTCACCGTCGGCAGGACCACCAGGCGGCCGCGCGAGAGCAGGTCCAGGGTGGCCATCTCCTTGGCGAGGAGGAGGGGGTGGCGCAGCGGGGCCAGGATCGCCGCCGCCGCCAGGCGGACGTGCTCGGTCACCGCCGCGATCGCCGACAGGAGGACCAGCGAGTTCGGCCACGGGGTGTCCGGCGGCTGATTTCCCGGGAGGGCGTACTCGCGAGGGTTCGGCATCACGCCGTTCGCCCCCGCGTCCGGGCCCAGCACGATGTGCTCGGAGAGCATCACGGCGTCGAACCCGGCGTCCTCCGCCTCCCGTGCCCAGCGCACCAGCGCGTCGAGGTCGCAACGGCCGCCGGTCATCGTCCAGTTCTCGGACAGGACGAGGGTCAGGCGCGGGCGGGCCCGGTCCGTCGTCTCAGGCGTCTCAGGCAACGGTGACCTCCACCGGGAGCTTCTTGATGCCGTTCACGAAGTTTGAGCGCACGCGCGGCACCTCGCCCGTCAGACGGATCGAGGAGATCCGCGGGATCAGCTCCTCGAACATGATGCGGATCTCGGTGCGCGCCAGCAGGTTGCCCAGGCACAGGTGCGGGCTGCCCTTGCCGAAGGTGACGTGGTCGTTGTCGGCGCGCGTGACGTCGAAGTCGTACGGGTTGGTGAACACGGCCTCGTCGCGGTTGCCGGAGGCGTACCACATGACGACCTTGTCGCCCTCCTTGATGTGCTTGCCGCCGAGCTCCACGTCGCGCGTCGCCGTGCGGCGGAAGTGGTAGACCGGCGAGGCCCAGCGCAGGAACTCCTCGACCGCCGTGGGGACGAGGGAGGGGTCCTCCTGGAGACGGGCCAGCTGCTCGGGGTGCTGGAGGAGGGCCAGCATCGAGTGGGTGATGGTGTGCCGGGTCGTCTCGTTGCCGGCCACGACCAGGAGCAGGAAGTAGTTGTCGAAGTCCTGGGCGGAGAGGGGCACCCCGTCGCGGGGGGTCTGGTTGACCAGACGGGAGACCAGGTCCGTGCCGTCGCCGCCGCGCCGCCGGCGCGCCAGCTCCCGGCCGTACTCGAAGACCTCGAGCGAGGCGGGGGAGCGGAAGGGCAGGTCGCGGTACTTCTCGCTCTCCTCGCTCTCCAGGAGGACGTCGGCGTAGTCCGGGTCGGTGTTGCCGATGATCCGGTTGCCCCAGTCGATGAGCTGCTGGTTGTCCTCCGGCGGCACGTCGAGGAGGCGGGCCAGGACGTTGATCGGGAAGTCCGCCGAGACCTCCTTGACGAAGTCGAAGCTGCCCTTCGCGAGCGCCGCGTCCAGCGTCTTCGTGGTCAGGCCGCGCAGGAAGTCGGCGTAGCTGTTGATGACCTTCGCGCCGAACTGGCGTTGCAGCAGGCTGCGCATGGCCCGGTGGCGTACGCCGTCGAGTTCCAGTATCGAGGCGCGCTTCTTGATCTGGTCCTCGTCCACCTCTTCGAGGTTGGTGAACTTGGTGGAGGTGAACGTCTCGGCGTCGCGGTCGACGCGGGCGATGTCGGCGTGCCGGGTGACGGCCCAGAAGCCGGAGTTGGGGGCGGGTTCCTCCTGCCAGTGCACCGGATCCTCGTGACGCAGCGTGTGGAACATGCGCCAGGGCGTGCTGCCGTCGGCGAAGTTGTCCAGGTCGGCGAGGTTCACGTCGGCGAGCGGCAGCGGCTCGGCGGCGGTACCGGCGATGTGGTCGGGGGCGATGGTCATGGGGTGCGGCCTCCTCGGCTCATGGGTGTGCGGGTGTCACAGGTGCGGGTGCACACGCGTCACAGGTGGTAGGCGTACTCGACGAACTCCCAGTCGGTGACGTGCCGTTGGAAGCGCGCGACCTCGTCGCGCTTGTACGAGAGGTAGGAAGCGGTGAAGCCCTTGCCGAGCACCTCGGTGAGGGCGGTGTCGGCCTCGAGCGCGTCGAGTGCGTCGGGCAGTGTCGACGGCAGCAGGGCGGAGCGTGCGGTGTCGTAGCCGTAGCCCTCCAGCGGGGCGGGCGGCTCCTCGGCGGCCCGCACGCCGAGGAGGGCGGCGGCGAGCGTGCCGGCGATCAAAAGGTACGGGTTGGCGCTCGCGTCGCCGAGGCGCAGTTCGATGCGGGAGCCGCTGCCGCGCTCCGGCGGGATGCGGACCATCGCGCTGCGATTGTCCAGGCCCCAGTCGATCAGCCACGGCGCGAGGGTGTCGGGGCCGAACCGCTTGTAGGAGTTGACCGTCGGGTTGGCGAGGGCCGCCAGTGCGGGCGCGTGCGCGAGGATGCCGGCGATCGCGTGCCGCGCCGTGGCCGACAGGCCGTGCGCGCCGGACGGGTCGTCGAAGGCGTTGCCGCCGTCCGCGTCCGCGCAGGACAGGTGCAGATGGAAGCCGGAGCCGCCGACGCCGTTGAAGGGCTTGGCCATGAAGGTGGCCAACCGGCCTTCCTTGCGGGCGAGTTCCTTGATGGCCGACTTGAAGCGGAAGGAGCGGTCGGCGGCGTCCATGGCCTCGGAGTGGGTCAGGTTGATCTCGAACTGACCGCCGTCGAATTCATGGTTGCCGTTGCTGACGCCGATGCCCAGGTCGCGCAGCAGGCGCAGCGTGCGCAGCAGGTGGTTGTCGCCGTCCGCGCGCAGGCCGGCCGTGTAGACGACGCCCTCGGCGTCGCTGTAACGCCGCCAGCCCTGCGGGGAGTCGGGTGCCGCGTCGCACAGGAAGTACTCGAGCTCGGGGCCGACGATCGGGCGCAGGCCCTGCTCGGCGCACCGGTCCACGACCGCGCGCAGCAGGTCGCGCGGCGACTCGGGCGCGGGCTGCCCGGTGGCCGGGTCGGTGACATCGCCCAGGCAGGTGGCGACGCCCGGCTCCCACGGCAGCGTGGTGAGGGTGTCGAGGTCGGGGCGGACGCAGATGTCGGGAAGCCCGGCGTCCAGGCCGCCGGACACGTCGACCACATCGCCCTGCGGGCTGGTGTGGTAGACGGCGCGGCAGAAGGCGAGGCCGTGGTCGCAGACCGCGGGGAGGTGGTCGAGGAGGACATCCCGGGCCCGGTCGCTGCCGATGAGGTCGGGATAGGTCACCCGGACCACATCGATGCCCTCGGCTGCCAGCCGTGTCATGTGCTCGCGGACGGGAGGGGTTTTGGATCCTGGTGCGCTCACCGTTGTCTCCTCTGCGGGAGTGGAGGGGGAGGGCGGCCTCGAACTGCGCTGCTGCGGCGGGCCGTTCACTCGTTTGACCGCAAACGGTATGGAGGCCGGGCGGCTCCCCGCAAGGGTTCGACGGCAGAAATTTATCCAGGCGGATAGGTATTGACCAGACCCCGGTAGCTTCCTATGTTGTTTGAAGCCAAACGAGTGCATCCCTCGGAACAACGAGTGCATCCGCCGGAACGAGCGCATCCCTCAGGAGGACCGCCATGAAGGTCGTCGTCGACATGAACAAGTGCCAGGACCACGGCCAGTGCGTCTTCGCCGCCCCGGACGTCTTCAGCTTCGACGACGCCGGGCGCCTCGCTTATGTCTCCGACCCGGACGACGCGCTGCGCGACGACGTCGAGGAAGCGGCCGACGTGTGCCCGCTCCAGGCGATCCGGATCGAGGCCTGAGCCGGTGAGCGCGGTCAACGCGCCCATCGTCGTCGCCGGCGCCTCCATGGCCGGTCTGCGCGCCGCCGAACAGTTGAGGTCGGCGGGGTACACGGGGCCGGTCACGGTGATCGGGGACGAGCCCCACATGCCGTACAACCGGCCGCCCCTGTCGAAGGAAGTCCTCGCCGGGGCGGCCCCGTTCGAATCGCTGGCGTTCCGGCCGCGCGCCGCGGTCGCCGATGTCACCTGGCGGCTCGGGGTCAAGGCCGTGAGCGCCGACCTGGACCGCCGCACCGTCACCCTCGACGACGGCGACACCCTCACCTACGGTGGCCTCGTCGTCGCCACCGGCATGCGCCCGCGGCGCCTGCGCTGCCCCGGACCCACCGCCGGACGGCACACCGTCCGCACCCTCGACGACGCGCAGGCACTGCGAAGTGACCTCCAGCGCCCCGGAGTTCGCGTGGTCGTGGTCGGCGCCGGGTTCATCGGCTGCGAGGTGGCGGCGACGGCGCTGAAGCTCGGCGCCGCCGAGGTCACCGTCGTCGACCCGCTGCCACTGCCCATGGTCGGGCCGCTCGGCGAACTCCTCGCGCGGGCGCTGAGGCAGCGGCACGAGGAGCACGGCGTGCGCTTCGCGCTCGGCACCGGAGTCACCGCCTTCGAGGGTAACGAGAGGGTCACCTCGGTAGCGCTGAGCGACGGCACCGCCCTGCCCGCCGACGTCGTGGTGGAGTCGGTCGGCTCGATCGCCAACACCGAGTGGCTCGACGGCAACGGGCTCGACCTCACCGACGGCGTGCTCACCGACGAGCACCTGCGTGCGGGAGGCCGTGCGGACGTCATCGCCGTCGGCGACGTCGCCCGCTTCCCCAATGCCCGCTACGACGGCGTGCCCCGCCGCGTCGAGCACTGGTCCATCCCCACCGACACCGCCAAGCACGCGGCCAGGGCGCTGACCCACGGGGTCGAGAACCTCGAACCGTTCGCGCCGCTGCCCACCTTCTGGAGCGACCAGCACGACTTCCGGCTCCAGTCCTTCGGCTCGCCCGTCCTCGGCAAGGACGACGTGCGCGTCCTGGACGGCGACATCGGCGGCGACGTGCTCGCCGGATACCACCAGGACGGACGCCTCGTCGGCGTCGTCGCCCTCGGCGGCAGAGCCGCCGCCGCGGCCGCCGCGAAGTACCGCGCCGAACTGATGAAGCAGCCCGCCCTCACCGCGTAGCCCGCCCCCATCGCGTAAGGAACCCCAAGTGACCAGTGTCC
The DNA here is from genome assembly GCF_044453445.1 of Streptomyces sp. NPDC051684. Taxonomy (NCBI): domain Bacteria; kingdom Bacillati; phylum Actinomycetota; class Actinomycetes; order Kitasatosporales; family Streptomycetaceae; genus Streptomyces; species Streptomyces sp. NPDC051684. The sequence continues at coordinate 150,380 of NZ_JBITCS010000010.1, forward strand.
GTGGATACTTCACCCCCAAGACGGCGACGGGCGCCTCTTCGCTGATCCCGTCCCCGCCGTGGCGCTACTCCGGCGACCTGCTCACCATCGAGTACCGCACCGACCCCGCCCGTGTCCGCGAACTCCTGCCGGAGCCACTGGAGTTGGCCGACGACGACCCTGGCGCCGTCGCCCTCATCTGGGCCGACTGGCAGTCCTGCTCGGCCGAAGGTCACGAGCTGCTCGACCCGGTGCTCGCCCAGTACAAGGAGGCCTTCGCGGTCGTCCGATGCCAGTACAAGGGACAGACGTACACCCGCTGCGTCTACATCTGGGTCGACAAGGACTTCGCCATCGCCCGCGGCCTGCACCAGGGCTATCCCAAGAAGCTCGGCTCGATCCACCAGACCCGCCCCCACCCCTACGGGCCCGCCCCGCGCATCGAGGCCGGCGCCCGCTTCGGAGCCACCCTCGCCGCCGCCGACCGGCGCCTGGCCCAGGCCGTCGTGACCCTGCGCGAGCCGTCCGGGACCAACGGGTTCGTCAACGGCCACCCGATGGCCCACCACCGCTGGCTGCCCAGCATCGAAAAGGGCAAGGGCCTCGCGCTCGACGAGCTCATCGAATCCGGCGCCGCCTCCTTCGAAGGCGGCCAGGCCTGGGTCGGGGACGCCGAGCTGGAGCTGTTCGAGGCACCCACCGAGGAGCTGGCCCGCCTGGAGATCCGCGAGCCGATCGCCGCGTACTACCGGCAGGTCGGCGTCGTCTGGGACGGCGGTCGGCTCCTCGAATCCGGTACCTCCGCCGCCGAATAGACACCCCGTCAGGAGCCCTCAGCCATGACCGATCGCAAGATTGACCAGCACACCGTCACCGTCGCCGGTGTCACCGTCGACACCCGCCACTACATCGGCGGCGAACGCGTCGCCTCCGCCGACAGCTTCACCGACGTCTCGCCCATCGACGGCTCCGTGCTCGGCGAGATCGCGCGCGGCACCAAGGCCGAGGCCGACGCTGCCGTCGCCGCCGCCAAGGCCGCCTTCCCCGGCTGGGCCGCCACCCCGTCCGCCGAGCGTGCCCGCCTCCTGCACGCCCTCGCCGACGGCGTGGACAAGCGCATCGAGGAGCTCGCCCTCGTCGAGACCACCGACAACGGCGCCCTGCTGCGCTCCCACCGCCGCGGCGTGATGCCGCGCGTCGCGCACAACTTCCGCTTCTTCGCGGACTGGCTGACCGACGGCCTCGGCCACGACGACTTCGAGACGCGCGGGCACACCAACCACGTGACCTGGGACCCGGCGGGACCCTGCGTGCTCATCACGCCGTGGAACGCCCCGCTGATGCTGTCCAGTTGGAAGCTCGCCCCGGCCCTCGCCGCCGGCAACACGGTCGTCCTCAAGCCCGCCGAGTGGACCCCGCTCACCGCCTCGATCTTCGCGGACATCGCCGCCGAGGCCGGCATCCCGCCCGGTGTCATCAACGTCGTGCAGGGCTACGGTTCCGAGATCGGCGACGCGCTCACCTCGCACCCCGACGTGCGCCGCGTCAGCTTCACCGGCTCCGTCCCCACCGCTCGGCACATCGCGGCGCAGGCCGCCCCGAACCTGACCCCGCTCAGCCTCGAACTCGGCGGCAAGTCACCGCTGCTGGTGTTCGCCGACGCCGACCTCGACCTGGCCGTCGACCTCGCCGTCGAGCAGTACGACAACGCCGGTCAGGTCTGCCTCGCCGCCACCCGGATCCTGGTGGAGGAGTCGATCGCCGATGAGTTCACTCGTCGATTCATCGGCAGGGCGGCGCAGCTGAAGCAGGGCGACCCGCGCGACGAGGCCACCGACATCGGCCCCAACATCCACCCCCGCCAGCTCGACAAGATCGACGGCTTCGTGCGGCGGGCTCTCGCCGCCGGGGCGCGGGCCGTCATCGGCGGCGAGCGCGGTGAGGGCAACCACTACGCGCCCACCCTCCTCACCGACGTCGCCCAGGACTCCGAGATCGTCCAGGAGGAGGTCTTCGGCCCGGTCCTCACCCTCCAGACCTTCACCGACGAGGACGAGGCCGTCCGCCTCGCCAACGACACCCGCTTCGGCCTGGCCGCCACCCTCGCCACCGGTGACCGCACCCGAGCCGACCGCGTCACCGCGCGACTCGTCGCCGGCACGGTGTGGGTCAACTGCTTTTTCGTACGCGACCTCCAGGCGCCCTTCGGCGGCTCCCGCCAGTCCGGCGTCGGCCGCGAGGGCGGCACATGGAGCTTCGACTTCTATTGCGACCTCAAGAACACCGTGAGCGCGCCGAAGGGCTGGACCAACCATGGGTGAGATCGTCGGCGCGGGCCTGCTCGCGCACGTCCCCACCATCGTGCTGCCGGAGGCGGACCGCCTCGAACTCAACGAGGGCAAGGAGATCACCCTCGTCACCGGCCTGCACCAGCTGCGCAAGGACGTCTTCGAACGCGACGACTACGACACCGTGGTCGTCCTCGACTCCCACTGGGCGACCACCGTCGAGTTCGTCGTCACCGCACAGCAGCAACGGGCCGGCCTGTTCACCTCCGAGGAACTGCCGCGCGGCATGTGCCGGATGCCCTACGACTTCCCCGGTGACCCCGAACTCGCCGAGAACATCGCCCAGTTCGCCGACAAGCACGGCACCTGGATCACGCCCATCGACGATCCGTACCTGCCGATCTACTACGCCACGATCAACCTGTGGAAGTTCCTCGGCGAGGGCCTGCCCGACAAGCGGTGGGTCACCATCGGCGTCTGCCAGACCGGCGACACGGAGGACCACCTGCGGCTCGGCCGCGCCCTCGCCGACGGCATCGCCGCCACCCCCGGCCGTCGCGTCCTGATCATCGCGTCCGGCGCGCTGTCGCACACCTTCTGGCCGCTGCGCGAGCTGCGCGACCACGAGGCGAGCGACCCGCGGCACATCCGCACCCCCGAGGCGCGCGCCGCCGACGAGGAGCGCATCGCCTGGTTCAAGGAGGGCCGCCACGACAAGGTCCTCGACACCATGGACGAGTTCGCGAGGTTCAAGCCCGAGGCGAAGTTCTTCCACTACCTCATGATGGCCGGCGCGCTCGGCGAACGCGCCTGCACCGCCAAGGGCCGCCAGTACGGCGCGTACGAGAACTCCGTCGGCACCGGCCAGGTCCACCTCTGGTTCGACCGCCCGGCCGACGGCTGGACCGCCGCCTCCGCCCCCACCCCCGCTTCCGTACAGGAGACCGTACATGCCTGAGTACCGCCGCATCCTCCTCGACGGCGCCGCCGTCGAGGTCACCGTCGACGGGGACGAGCTCGTCGCCGGAGACGGCCGCCGCGTCAAGACCGACGAGGCCCACCACCTGCCGCCCGTCGTGCCCTCCAAGGTGGTCGCGGTGCACCTCAACCACCGCAGCCGCGTCGACGAGTTCCGGATCGGCCTGCCCGACACCCCCACGTACTTCCACAAGCCGACCTCGGCCCTCAACTCCCACAAGGGTGCCGTCGTCCGCCCGGACGGCTGCAAGTGGCTCAACTACGAGGGCGAGGTCGCCATCGTCATCGGGAAGACCGCGCGCAACATCTCCCCGGAGCAGGCGGGGGAGTACATCGCCGGCTACACCGTCGCCAACGACTACGGCCTGCACGACTTCCGTGACACCGACGCCGGCTCCATGCTGCGCGTGAAGGGCTCCGACACGCTGTGCCCGCTCGGCCCGGGACTCGTCACCGACTGGGACTTCCACGGCAAGCGGCTGCGGACGTACGTCAACGGCGAGGTCGTCCAGGACGGCTCTACCGACGAGATGAAGTGGGACATGCACTACCTCGTCGCAGACATCGCCCGCACCATCACCCTGTACCCCGGGGACGTGCTCCTCTCCGGAACGCCCGCCAACTCGCGGCCCGTACAGCCCGGCGACGTCGTCGAGGTGGAGGTCGAGGGCCTGGGCCGGCTCACCAACCACATCGTCACCGGACCCACCGCGATCCGCGCCGACGTCGGCGCCCAGCCGACCGAGTCCGAGGAAGTGCTGTCCACCGCGCTCGGCGGCGACTGGGAGTTCCGCGGCATCAGGCCGCCGAAGCGCTGACATGACCGCCGACACGGTTGCCGCGCAGGCCGGTAGGCTCGACACCATGTCCGACTCCGTCGAGCCGACCAGCGGCGAGCAGAGCCGGTCCCGCAAGCGCGTGAAGAACTACGGGACCGGCCGCACCGCCCTGCTCGACGCCGCCGTCCGCGTGGTGGCCCAGGGCGGCCTGCGCAAGCTCACCTACCGGGCCGTCGCCCAGGAGGCCGGAGTCACCCACGGACTCGTCGTGCACCACTTCGGTTCGCGGGACGCACTCATCGAGGAGGCGGTCAACCACGCCATCCACTCCTCGCTGGGCAGCAGCGCCCTCGGCGACGGCACCGGCCGGCCCGCGGACTTCTCCTCCGGTCTGGTCGACATGGTCGAGTCAGGGCCCGAACTCCAGGCGTTCCAGTACGAGTTGCTGTTGGAAGCGCGCCGCAGGCCGGAGCTGCTCCCGCACCTGCGCAGCCTGTACGAGGAGTACTTCGAGGCCACGCGCCGCGAGCTGGAGCGCATGCTGCCGGGGCCGGTGGACCGCGGCACGTACCGCCTCGTCTTCGCCGCCCTGGAGGGCCTCGTCCTGCACCAGCTCGTCTTCGGCGAGCGCGAGGCCACCGAAGAGGCCCTCGACCGCCTGCGGTCGCTGCTGACGGACCTCGCGCAGGGCTGACACCTCACACCTCTCCTCGGTGTCCCGTGGGACACCCCGTGGTCGGGAGGACCACCGCTGATGCCCCCTGCCCCCACCCATGACACCTGGCTGCGCCGGGCCAAGGACCTCACGCCGAACGGCGCCCACTTCATCGACGGAGCCGGCGAGGCGGGCGGCGGCGCCACCTTCGCGGCCGTCTCGCCCCGCGACGGCCGGATCCTCGCCGACGTCGCCGACGGCGGCGAGGCCGAGGTGAACACCGCGGTCGCAGCGGCCCGCAGCGCCTTCGACCACGGGCCGTGGCCGCGCCTGGCACCGGCCGAGCGCGGTCGGGTCCTGATCCGGATCGCCGACCTCCTCGAGGAGCACCGCGTCGAACTCGCCCTCACGGTCAGCCTGGAGATGGGCAAGACCATCACCGACGCGCACGACATCGAGCTGCGTGCGGTCATCAACACCTTCCGCTGGTACGGGCAGTTGGCCGACAAGCTCGCCGACGAGTCACCGCACACCGCGTCCGACGCCCTGGCCCTCGTCACCCGCGAGCCCGCCGGGGTGGTCGGTGCGATCGTCCCGTGGAACTTCCCGCTGACCATCGCCGGGTGGAAGGTGGCGCCCGCGCTCGCGGCCGGCTGCACGGTCGTCCTCAAGCCGTCGGAGAACTCCCCGCTGTCGGCCCTCCTGCTCGCCCGCATCGGCCTGGAGGCCGGGCTCCCGCCCGGGGTGCTGAACATCGTGAACGGCGAGGGACCGGTCGCCGGCCGCGCCCTCGGCCTCCACCCCGACGTCGACGTGCTCGCCTTCACCGGCTCCACCGCCGTCGGCCGTCACTTCCTGCGCTACGCCGCCGACTCCAACCTGAAGCGGGTCTGGCTCGAACTCGGCGGCAAGTCGCCCAACATCGTCCTGCCCGACGCCCCCGACCTGGAGCGGGCCGCCGCCACCGCCGCATGGGGCATCTTCTTCAACCAGGGCGAGATGTGCACCGCCCCGTCCCGCCTGCTCGTCCACTCCTCCATCGCGGAACAGGTCACCGAGGCCGTCGTGGCGCGCGCCCGCGCCCTGCGCGTCGGCGACCCGCTCGACCCGGCGACCGACATGGGTGCCCTCGTGAGCGAACGCCACCTCGACCGGGTGCTCGGACACGTACGGGACGGCGTGGACAGCGGGGCCCGCCTGCGGGCGGGAGGGGGGCGCACACTGCCCGACACCGGCGGTGTCCACCTCGAACCCACCGTCTTCGATCGGGTCGCCCCCGACAGCCGCCTGGCCCGCGAGGAGATCTTCGGCCCGGTCCTGTCGGTGCTCACGTTCGACGACGTGGACGAGGCGATCGCGCTCGCCAACGCCACCGAGTACGGGCTCGCGGCCGGCCTGTGGACCTCCGACCTGTCCACCGCACACCGGGTCTCCCGGGCGCTGAAGGCGGGGACGGTGTGGGTCAACTGCTATGAGGAGGGCGACCTTACGGTGCCCTTCGGCGGCATGAAGCAGTCCGGCAACGGCCGCGACAAGTCGGCCCACGCCCTGGAGAAGTACATGGAACTCAAGACGACCTGGATCCAGCTGTGAGCCGACTCCCCGCCGGGAACCGCCCGTTGATCGCGATCCCCGCCCGTTTCTCGGCGACGACCTCCGCCCTGCGCTACGCCGCCGAGGTCAACGCCCGTGCCCTCGTCGAGGCCGTGTGGCGGGCGGGCGGCGAACCCGCCACCATCCACCCGCACGCCCCCGGCGGCACCGCCGACCCCGCCGAGGTCGCGGCCCGCCTGGCCCGCTTCGACGGGCTCCTCCTCCCCGGCGGCGGCGACCTCGCGCCGCACCGCTACGGGGCGGCGGACGCCCACGAGACGGTGTACGACGTCGACGACGAACAGGATGCCTTCGACCTGGAGTTGGCCCGCCGGGCGCTCGCGTCGGACCTGCCGCTGCTGGCCGTCTGCCGCGGCCTGCAAGTGGTGAACACGGCCCTCGGCGGCACCCTCCACCAGGACATGGGCGGACCCGACCGGGAACACCGCCACCTGCGCCACCCGGTCTCGCTCACCCCCGGCTCGGCGGTGGCCCGTGCCACAGGAGCAGACAAGACCGAGGCCTCCTGCTACCACCACCAGCATGTGGAACGTCCGGGGGAGGGCCTGCACATCACCGCGCGTGCCGCCGACGGCACCGTGGAAGCCCTCGAACTGCCGGCCCGCGACGCCCTGCTCCTGGCGGTCCAGTGGCATCCGGAGGACACGGCCCACGAAAATCCGGCCCAACAACGGCTGTTCGACGCGCTGGTGGCGGCGTCGGGCAGCTGATCCGGTCGACCCGGTGGCGGAAACGGCGGCGCCGCCCAGTACGGAAAGCGGGTGCCACGACGGTCGCGGCGGCGGGCCAGGACCTCGCAACGTCAGGACCTGGCCCGCCGCCCGCTGCGCCGCGGGGCCGGCTCCGCCCCGTCCAGGAGAGCCAGCCTGCGCTCCTCACCGTGCTGTTCCACCTGCATCACCACGCGTCGCAGCGCGTCCGCGACCAAGCGGCACTCGTCGTCGTCGAGCTGCCCGGCGACGAAGGCCTCCTCGTCGTTGAAGCGCGGGAACAGCTCGGTCATCATCGCCTCCCCGGTGTCGGTGAGGCTGAGCAGCACGAGCCGACCGTCCTCCGGGTGGCCGGTCCGGCGCACGAGCCCGCGCGACTCCAGGGTGCGGACGACACCGGTGAGCGTGCCCTTGGAGATCCCGGCCTCCTCCGCCACGCGTCGGGTCTCGGACTCGCCCCACACCCAGACCACCCACAGCACCACGAACGCGGTCCAGGTGAGGTCGGCTTCGCGGAGGACCGAGTTCTCCAGGTGCTGTCGGACGGCCGCGGCGGCACGGTGGATATTGGCCACCACCGCCATCTGCTCGCGCCGGATCGGCAGCCCGCCGAGCTTCGCCTCGGCAAGCTTCTCGGCCGCGCTGATGGATTGTTCGCCGGGCACGCTCACACTCCTTCGCCGCCGCCGCGGCGCTGTCCGGGCGGCGATTTCGTTCGGGTGCAAATTATAGGGAGCGCCGAGCGTCGCCCATAGTGCGGCCCTTTGTCACCCGCCCGCGCCGTCCGTCGCCCGACCACGGCACTGAGCAGCCCTCCTCGGCTCCGCCACGACCCGGCATGCCGAGCCGACAGCGTTCACCGTCACGGCGTCCGGCGACAAGGTCGAGGACGAGGGCGGCAACCGGATGACGGACCTCGCGGTCACCTTCCACGTCACGTTCCCCGAGGGGCCGGAGGGGGACCGGTCCCGCGCGATCCTGCCGCGCGCCGTGAAGAGCTCGCACGACCGTCTGTGCACGGTGAGCCGCACCGTGGAGGCGGGCACACCGGTCACCGCGACCGTGGCGCCGGACGCGTAGCGATCCTCAGTCTTTACGGGGGCCCGTGAGGCGGATGCCGCGCAGGTTTTCCTGGGGGTCGAGGAAGGCGAGCGTCCGGCCGGCGGCCAGCGGGTCGCTGTTGCCGATGCTCGCCGTGAACTCGCCCTTCCACAGCGTGCGCCCGTCGGCGGAACGCAGGACGCGTACCGTCTGCCGGCTCTGGAACAGCCGGGCGGTGCGGGTGTACCGGATCATCGTGCAGGCGCCCGCGGAGGCGATGTCGAGGTCCGTACCGCCCTCGGACCGCCAGCGTTCCCTGCCGTCGTCGGCGTTGAGACAGACGACGCCGTCGGCTGTGGGCAGGACGAAGCCGTCCGGGGTGGCCACCGGGTCGGGGGCGGTGCCCCCGGTGGGAGCCTCACCCTTGAAGGTCCACTTCTGCTTGCCGGTGCGGACGTCGACGGCCGTGGGTCCGCTGCGCTCGCCCTTGAGGCGGGGGAGCAGCAGGGTGGTGCCGGAGAGCGGGGCCGCCGGGGGGTCCTTCTCCTCGAGGCTGCCGGGGGCCACGGGCGTGACCTCGGCCAGGGGGATGCGCCATTTCTCGTTTCCTGTGCGGGCACCGAGCAGGACGAGGTCGATGCGCTTCTTGGTGACCTTGTCGTGGAAGAGGACGGCATCATCCGTGCGCTGCGGCGCGCTGATGCGCTGTCCCAGATCCGTGTACAGGTTCATGCCGGGCCGGTCCCACAGCGGCTTTCCGGTCGCTCCGTCGAGTGCCGTCGAGCCCACCAGGGCCAGGTCGCCGATCCCCGTGATGGTGCCTGAATCGTCCATCTGCTGGGTCCAGCGTTCCTTCCCCGTACGTGCGTCGAAGGCGGTGACCGTCTGCCGGTTGGGGTCGCCGCTGCCGAAGAGCACCAGTCCACGGCGGTCGAGGACGTGCAGGCTGTAGTCGTCCTTGTCGTACAGTTCCCGCTTCCAGCGGGTTCTGCCGGTGGCGCCGTCGAGTACGTGCAGCATCGCGATCAGGTCCTGGGGCAGTTGCACCAACGCGAGCACGGTCTCGCCGTCGTCGATCGCGGCCGCCTCCGAGTCCCCGGCCAGAGGCCATTCGAGGCCCAGGTCGCGTTTCCACAGATGCTTGCCGTCGGCGAGGTCGAACGCCTGGAACGCGCCGCCGTTGTGGGCGGGGACGAAGCAGCGTGTGCCGGACCGGAGGGGCTGGTCCCAGCCTTCGCGGCGTTCGCCGAGGCTGTGCGACCAGGCGAACGCGTCGTGTCCGGGGTCGGCGGAGAGGTAGACCCCCGCCGAAATGGCGGCCGTGGCGACCGCGGCGAACCCGGCGCCGCCCAGCAGAAGTCCGCGGCGGCTCAACTCGGGGCGGTTGCGCGCTGCCGGGGTGCTGTGCCGCGTAGACGTGACGGTGACGGCGGCATCGAGGGGTACGGCGGCGGGCTCGGCCTCCCGGTCGACCACGGTGGGCGGGTGTTCGGCGCGTGGTGCCGGCACCGGTGTCGCGGGGGCGGCCCGCTCCTCGAGTTCGCGCAGCGCGTCGCCGAGTTCGATGGCCGAGCCGTACCGATCCCCAGGGTCCTTCGCCAGCAGGCGCAGGATCAACGAGTCCCAGGCGGGCGAGAGGTCAGGCGCGAGGCTGCTCGGCACGGGTGGCGCGTCGTTGAGGTGCGCCGTCAGGAATCCGAGGGTGTCGGGTGCGGTGAACGGCAGCCTGCCGGTGCGCAGTTCGAACAGGACACAGCCCATCGCGTACAGGTCGCTGCTCTGCTCCGGGTAGCCGCGGGCCTGTTCGGGGGCCATGTAGGCGGCCGTCCCGATGACCAGTCCGGTGCGGGTCAGCCGGCCGTCGGTGGCCGAGGCGTCGGCGGCCCGCGCGATCCCGAAGTCCAGGACCTTGATCCGGTCCGACGGTGTAACGAAGAGGTTGGCGGGCTTGATGTCACGGTGCAGCACACCCGCGGCGTGCGCCTCCGCGAGCGCCTCGCAGATCTGCCCGCCCCACCGGGCCGCCTGCGCCCCGCCGACCGGGCCTCGCCGGACGGCGGCCTCCAGGCCCTCGCCGCGCAGCAGCTCCATGACCAGGAAGGGGGTGCTGCCCTCGGGGGTGACGGCCGTGCCGACGTCGTGCACGGTCACGATGTGCGGGTGCTGCAGCGCGGCGGTGATCCGCGCCTCGCGCAGAAAGCGGGCGCGCGCCTCGTCGGCGGTACTGCCGCCGCCCGCGAGCATCGAGATCACCTTGACCGCGACCGGGCGCCCCAGGATCTCGTCGCGGGCCTCCCAGACTTCCCCCATCCCGCCCTGGCCCAGCGGCCTCACGAGCCGGTACCGGTCGGCCAGTATGCGATCCACCACGTCTCAAGTCCCCCAGATCGCACCGTGGTTCAGCAAAGTGATCGCAGCGTAGCCCTCCGGCTTCGGGCGTGTGCACGGTCCGGTGTATGGCGAAACCATGGAGGTCGTGGCTCGCACACGTCCACCACTCGAACGCCGGCTCCCTTGCGGTACGGGAACGGGGCGCACCAGCATGCCGTCATGACACCCGCTGACGCCTGGGCCGACATCGAAGCCTGGCTGCGGCCCAACGCGCCGGCCACCTTCGCCTCACTTCCCGAAGCCGCAGGCGAGCAGGGACTGCGGAGCCTGGCAGCGCACGTCGGTGGCGGAGTGCTGCCGGCCGAACTCGAAGGCGCCCTGTCGTGCCATGACGGCTCCGGCGAATTCGTGCTCCCGGGCTTCCACCGGTTCAGCAGTACGGACATCATTCGCCGCGAGTACGTGGCGTGGGGAGCGGCGGACGAACGCCGCATTCGACAGCTGAGGGACAAACACCCGCGGAACCCAGGTCAGTATCCGCGCCCACTGCCCGGCGACCACCCCCTGTGGCACCCGGGCTGGATTCCTGTCTGTCACGACGAGAGCGGGAGTCTGCTCTTCGTCACCCACGCAGAAGGCGAAGAAGCGGGCAGGGTGGGCGTGTTCGAGCACGGCGACGGTGCCTCGTTCCCGGAAGGCCCGGCCTTCGGCAGCCTCACCCGCCTCCTGGAGGCCACCGCGCAGGCCCTGCGCTCCTCCAGCTTTGCGATCTGGGGAGGGTGGGAGCCCTCCGTGGACGACCAGGGCTTCCTGGAATGGCGGGAAGCCTGAGGCTGCCGGTCGGGTGCAACTCGCGTTACGTTACTGGGCGCTGCTCCACCCGCCCGCTCTGGAATACGAGTCCACCAGGTCCACCACGAAGACGAGGGTCGAGCCCCTTTCTTCGTCGGTTCGCGCATTGCCGTCTCAATGCCTTCCGCATGGGGCCCGTGCAGCGGATGCCCACGCCACCGAGGATGCCGATCCACGGAGCACGTCCCGTCCGGCAGCCGTGCTCAGGAGAACACGACGAGCGCGTACAGCAGGAACGCCATCAGGTGCGCGCCGCCGTGCACCGCGGTTACCTTCTTGCCGAAGAAGGATGTCACCGTCAGGAGCAGGGTGACGCCGAGCAGCACGAGGTTCGCGGGCGTTTCGGCGAGGTGGACGGTCTGGCCGGTGAACAGGCCGATGGTCAGGACCGCCGGGATGGTCAGGCCGACGGTGGAGACCAGGGCGCCGTGGCACAGGTTGCTCACACGCTGGATCTCGCCCGTGTACGCGGCACGGATCGTGGTGATCGTCTCCGGCAGGAAGACGATCATCGCGATGAGGATGCCCGACAGTTCCACCGGGGCGCCGACGCGGCCGAGTCCTTCGTCGAGGAGGGTGGCCATGTCGTGAGAGAGCAGCACGACCGGGATGACGGTGAGGATCAGGACCACGGCGCGTGAGAGCACCTCGGTCCGGTGGGTCGACAGGACCTGCTTGATGCCGGGCCGGGCGGGGGCCCCGCCGGATGAGGAGGAGGCGGCCGGCGCGGTGGTGACCTCCTGGAAGTCTCCGCTCTGCGGCCCCATCTGACGCCAGAGGAAGAACACGTACAGCGCCAGGGTCGAGACGAGGATCGGCACCTCTTGGCCGGCCGTGTACGCGCCGTCCGAACCGATCAGGCCCGGCAGGGCGAACGCCGTCGCGAGCAGGACCACCAGCAGCGACACGTACGAGGACACACCGGCACGGTTCGGCCGCAGGCTGCCGTGGCGGATGCCTGCGACGAGCAGCGCGATGCCGACGACGAGGTTGAGGATGATCATGGATACGGCCATCACCGAGTCACGGGCGATCGTCGCGTGTTCCCCCGGCCCGAGCATCACGGACGAGATCAGGATGACCTCGATCACCACGATCGACAGCGTCAGGACCAGGGTTCCGTAGGGATCTCCAAGCCGGTGGGACAGGCGCTCGGCCTGGGTGACCACGCCGAAGGCGCAGGCCACGATCACGAGGACGATCACCGCGAGCAGCCCGAACAGCACCGGTGTCGAAAGGGGGGCTTTCAGGGCGGGGCTTGCGACGAGCAGTGCGCCGAAGGCGATCCAGCCGAGCAGCAGCTGCGCCAGCGCCCGGGGGGTGAGGACTTTTCGGATGCCAGAGACGACCGACACGGGTCAGATCTCCCAATCTGCGGGCCGTCCCGGCGCTTGTCTCCTACGCACGGGCCGTCCCGAGCGCACCTACTGCTGCACAGGATACCTGAGCGCGGGGCGCGTCGGCGCTGGGTGAGCGGGTGGCGTCCCGCACCCCTTGTCCCCTCCCATCCATTCCGATACCGTGTTTATTAAAGCCGGTTTCCATATCGGGATGGGGGCAATGGACACTGCACGGGAGGCCGTTCAGGCGGAGCGGGCCGCGAATCAGGTCGCGTGTCTGGGGGTGCTGGCGGAGGCCGACGAGGCGCGCACCATCGGGGTGATCAGTGAGGCCACCGGCCTGTCGCGGCCGACGGTGCGGGCCGTGCTCGACGACCTCGTCGAGCTCGGAATGGTCGAGGGTGTCAGCGCCGCGACGGCAGGGCCCGGCCGGCCGGCGCGTGCCTTCCGGTTCGCGCGGGAGGGCGGGCTCGTCGCCGGGGTCGACCTCGGGCCCCGAGGGGCGCGCGCGGTCGTCTGTGACCTGTCCGGTCGCCGGGTGGGCTACGCGGAAGAGGCACCCCGCGAGCACGCCGACCTCGCGTTGGTCTCGCGCGCGCTCGACGCTGCCGCCGGTTCGCTCGACCTCGGACGGCTGCGTGCGGTGGGTGTCGCCCTGCCCGGTGTCGTCGAGGCGGACGGGCGGCTGCGCGCCAGCCTCGCGATGCCGGACCTGGCCGGTCTGCCGGTCGCGGAGCTGCTCGCGAAGGGCCTCGGCCAAGAGCCCGTGGTCGTGGACAACGACATCAAGCTGGCCGGACTCGCGGAGCAGCGCGCGGGGGCGGGGCGCGGATATTCCGATGTCGTCTATCTGCAGATCGGTCATCGGCTGTCCGTGTCGATCGTGCTGGACGGTGCGATCCGGCAGGGCAGTCACCGCCTCGCGGGTGAACTCGGCGCGCAGCGCGGCATGCGCTGGACGCGGAACGCGAGACGGGGGCAGCTGGTCTGGTCCTCGCGCCGCACGAGCGCGCAGGTGCTGAGCGCCGCCGCCGCGGGCGACGCCGACGCGCAGACCGAGGTCGAGGACTTCTGCGCGCAGATCGCCGAGCGGGTCGCGACCGTACTGCTGGTCGTCGACCCGGAGGTCGTGGTCGTGCGGGGCGGTGCGGCGAAGGACGTCGGAGCACTGCTGCGGCCGCTCGAAGCCGCCATCGAGAAGGAGTTGGTCTCTCCCGAGCGCCCGTCGTTCGTCGCGTCCGGCCTGGGGCGCGAGGCGGTGGTGCTCGGCGCCGTCGGCAACGCGTTCGACCAGTGCGGTTCAGAGATCTACGGAGTCCACGGCTATCCCAGTCCGTGGGCCCGCATCACACACGACGTGGAGGGGATCACCAAGTGAAGCTCGGAGTCAGTTCCTACTGCTTCCGCCAGCTCATCGGCAGCGGCGAGATGGACCTGATCGGTGTTCTGGACTGGGTCGCGGCCTCGAAGGCCGGGCACATCGAGATCGCCGCGACGGACGGTGCGTACTACCTGGAGAACGAACGCGTCGTACGGGACACGGCGAAGCACGCCGAGGAGGTCGGCGTACCGATCGTCAACTACCTGGTGAGCGGCGATCTGCGGGAGGCGGACGGCAAGGAAGTCGACCGGCTGCGGAGGCAGTTGGACGTCGCGCACGCCTTCGGCGCCGGGATCTTCCGGCACGACGTCGCGCCGTGGGCCTGGCGGGAGCGGGACCCGGGGGAGTTCGAGGCGACCTTCGAGAAGGTCGTCGAAGGCTGCCGCGCGGTCGCCGATCACGCGGCGGAGCTCGGCATGGTGTCGACCATCGAGAACCACGGCTTCTTCATGAACGGAGGCGACCGTCTCGCCCGCCTCGTGCACGCCGTGGACCGCCCGAACTTCCGCGTCACGCTCGACCTCGGCAACGGCCTGTGCGTCGGCGAGGTGCCGGGGAAGACCGCCGCCGACCTGATCGACGTCGCGGCGTCCATCGGCGTGAAGGACTTCCACACTCGCCGCTCCGCGGGGGAGGGCTGGCTGAAGACGCTCGCCGGCGACTACCTCCTCGGCACCGTCTCGGGCCACGGCGACGTCGACCTGCCCGGCCTGCTCGCCCTGGTCGCCACCAAGCCCGACGTGCCGGTGAGCCTGGAGTTCGAGGGCATGGAAACGCCCCTTCAGGCCATCGAGCAGTCCCTTACGAACATCACGGACATTCTTCGACCGACGACGGAAGGCGTGGCCTGACATGACGACCCGTATCGCTGTGATCGGCCTCGGGGCCATCGCCACCGAGCACTTGAGCGCCTACCAGAAGAACGACCAGGCTGAGCTGGTCGCCGTGTGCGACATCGACCCGGAGCGGGCCAAGGCCCGGGCCGAGCAGTTCGGCGTGGAGCGGGCCACGACCGACTTCCAGGAGGTCCTCTCCGCCCCGGACGTGGACGCCGTGAGTGTCTGCGTGCCGAACACCCTGCACGCCCCCATCGCCGAAGCGGCGCTGCGGGCCGGGAAGAACGTACTCATCGAGAAGCCGATGACGGTCACCGTCGCGGAGGCCGAGTCGCTGGTCCGGGCCGTCGAGGAGACCGGGAAGGCGCTGCAGATCGGCTACGTACGGCGGTTCGCGCCCAACGCGCTGGTCACCAAGCGGTTCCTGGACGCGGGCGAGTTCGGTGACATCTACGCCGCGCGGGCCACGCTGCTGCGGGCCGCCGGGAACCCGGGCGGGTGGTTCGGCGATGTGGAGCTGTCGGGCGGCGGCCCGCTGATCGACCTGGGCGTGCACATCATCGACCTGTGCTGGTACCTGATGGGCAGCCCGAAGGCGGTGTCCGCGTCCGGTGTCACGTTCGCGCCGCTGGGGGCGCGGGACAACATCCAGAACCTCAAGCGGTACCGCGCCGCGTCGGCGGCCCGGGCCAACACCGTGGAGGACTACGTCACCGCGCAGATCCGCTTCGAGGACGGCCAGGTGCTCGATGTGGACACGTCGTACTCGCTGCACGCACGCAACGAGATCAGCGTGCGCATCCACGGAGACAAGGGCGGCGCGGAGATCGAGCCCGAGCTGCTGATGCTCACCGAGCGGCACGACACCCTCCTGCATGTGAAGCCGCAGATCGATTCCCTCGGCTTCGACTTCAAGACCGGGTTCGCGAACCAGATCGACCACTTCCTGCGGATCTGCCGGGGCGAGATCCCGGCCGACGCCACCGCGGAACAGGGCCTGGAGATGGCCCGCATGCTGAGCGCGATATACGACTCGGCGAAGAGTGGCGCCGAGGTGAAGATCGAGCGCTGACCTGCCGGTTCAGTTGCCCGGGAGCGCGACCGGTCCCGGGTGACTGGCATGCCCTGTCTGGTCCTTCACCGCTGCCCGGAACCGCCTGCGCCACCCCTGCGAGCCGCACGCTCTGCAACGCGGATCACAGTTCAGCCGCCACTTCCCAATGGGTCTAGACCTCCCGATGAGAACGTGATGAGAATCTGCGTGCTCACGGGCAACACCACTTCCCTGCTGTACTGCTGTAAGAGGAGCCACCACCCATGAACCGACGCGTCATCGCAGCCACCAGCACCGCCCTGGCACTTGGGCTCGCCGCCACCGCCTGCGGAGGGGGCGGCTCGGAGGCCGACGGCGGGACCGACGGCAAGGGCAAGACCCTCAACGTCTGGATCATGGAGGGGACCAACCCCGACGCGAAGCCCTTCTTCAAGGAGGCCGCAGCCGCCTTCGAGAAGAAGACCGGCGCCAAGATCAAGGTCGAGTACCAGCAGTGGGCCAGCGCCCAGCGGAAGTTCACCACCGCCATCGAGGGCGGCGCCGACCAGGTGCCCGACGTCGCCGAGGTCGGTACGACCTGGGTGCCCGGCTTCGCCGACAAGGGGGCGCTCGTCGACGTCTCCAAGGAGGTCGACGAGGCCGGCCTGACCGACGACCTCGTCCCCGCCCTCAAGGACGCGGGCACCCTGGGCGGCAAGCAGTACGGCATGCCCTGGTACGCGGGCGTCCGCTCGGTCGTCTACCGCAAGGACATCTTCGAGAAGCACGGCATCAAGCCCCCGACCAACTGGGCGGAACTGACGTCGGCCGCCAAGACCCTGAAGAAGGAAGAGCCGAAGATGCTCGCCTTCCCCGTCGCGGGCGGCGCGGAGATGTTCGCCACGCCCTTCATCTGGGGCGCGGGCGGCGAACTCGCCGTGAAGCAGGGCGGCAAGTGGAAGTCGGGCATCAACTCGAAGAAGTCCGTCGAGGGCATCACGGCGTACACCGACCTCGCCCTGAAGGACAAGGTGTCCCCGGCCAAGGTGAACACCTGGACCGAGAAGGAGGTCGGCGACGCCTGGAACAAGGGCGAGGTCGCCATGTCCCTCTCCGGCAACTGGACCCCGAAGGCCTTCACCGCGGCCAACCCCGACCTCAAGGGCAAGCTCGGCGCCATCCCGATCCCCGGCAAGGACGGCGGCATGGCCCCGTCGTTCCTCGGCGGCTCCTACCTCTCCGCGTTCAAGACGGACAAGCAGGCGCTGTCGTGGGAGTTCATCAAGCTCCTCACCACCGGCAAGTTCGCCAAGAAGTGGGCCGAGCAATCCAGCTACCTGCCGCCCACCAACACGGACCTCGACAAGATGCCCGACAAGGACGACGAACTGGTCAAGCCGTTCGTCAAGCAGTTCAAGGACGGCGGCGCGAGCGTCCCGAAGGCCAAGTCGTACACCGAGATCCAGGCCACCCAGGTCATCCCGAAGATGATCCAGTCGATCCTGGCCGGCAAGTCCACGCCGCAGCAGGCGGCCGACAAGGCGGCCAAGGAAATGGACGCCATCTTCGCGCAGAGCGAGTGACACTCAAGTCTCCCCGCCCGTCCGACCATTGAGAGCTCCATGAACCGCACGCTCGCCACCAAGGACGTGGCTGCCCCGGAGCGCCAGGGCAGCCGGCCGCCCGGGCCCTCGCCCGAGTCAGAGCGCCTGCTGAGGCGCAAGCGCCGGACCACGCTCACCCGGCCCTGGCTGCTGCTGGCTCCCTCCCTCGTCGTCCTCGCAGGACTGCTGCTGTGGCCGATGATCCAGGTCGGGATCCTGTCGCTGCAGGACTACGAGGTGAAGTTCGGCGGCGGCGTCGCCACCTTCACCGGCTTCGACCACTACGTCGAACTCCTCAGCGGGGAACTGCTCTGGAAGACGGTGCTGCCCAACACCGCGTTCTTCGCGGTGGCCTGTGTCGGCCTGACGGTGGCGCTCGGCACCGCGATCGCGCTGCTCCTGAACCGGCTCGGACCGGTCTGGCGGACCATCTGCTCCACCGCGATCATGGCCGCCTGGGCGATGCCCGCGGTGACCGGCACGTACGTGTGGATCTGGCTCTTCCAGCCGGGCGACGGCCTGTTCAGCGCCCTGGTGGGCGGCTCCGACTCCAGCAACTGGTTCACCGACCGCCTCTCCTTCTACGCCATCGGGACCCTCAACGTGGTCCACCACGGCTTCCCGTTCGTCGCGATCACCGTCTTCGCCGGGCTCCTGACCATTCCCAAGGAGCTCTACGAAGCGGCGATGCTGGACGGCGCGAACGCCTGGCAGCGGTTCTGGAAGGTCACCGTGCCGGCCATCAAGTCGGTGTTCGTCGTGGTGACCATCCTGTCGACCATCTGGGACTTCAAGGTCTTCACGCAGATCTTCCTGATGCCCGGAGGCCAGGGGCAGAACGAGCAGGTCGAGAACCTCGGCGTCTACTCGTACCTCGAAGCCTTCGCCAAGGAGGACTACGGGATGGGCGCCGCCGCGGCGGTCCTGCTCACGCTCCTCCTTCTCGCGATCACCATCATCTACATCCGCACCCTGTTCAAGCAGGGGGAGGAGGACCTGTGAGCACCACCGACATGCCCGCCACGACGCGGTCCTCCCTCGGTGCCAAGGTCGGTCTGCCGGTGGCCGTTGCCGCACTCCTGATCTTCGCTCTCTTCCCGGTCTACTGGATGGTGTCGACGGCCCTGGACCCGAGCGCCCAGAGCCGCGGAGCGAGCCTGCTGCCCAGCGGCCTCACCTTCGACCACTTCACGACGGTCTTCGACCGCGGCAACTTCGGTACGTACTTGCTGAACTCGGCCGTCATCGGCCTGGGCACGGTCGTGGTCTCGGCGGCCCTCGCGCTGTTCGCGGCGGTCGCGGTCGCCCGCTTCAAGTTCAAGTTCCGCACGTCCGTGCTGGTCATGGTCCTGATCGTGCAGATGGTGCCGCTCGAAGCGCTCGTCATCCCGCTGTTCATCCAGATGCGCGACTACGACATGCTCAACAGCCTCCTCGGCCTGACCATCGTCTACGTCGCGCTCTCGCTGCCCTTCGCCATCTGGACCCTGCGCGGCTTCGTGCAGACCGTGCCCAAGGACATCGAGGAGGCGGCGTACATCGACGGCTGCTCCTGGTGGCGGATGTTCCGCTCCGTGCTGCTTCCGCTGGTCGCGCCCGGTCTTGTCGCCACGTCGATCTTCGCGTTCATCACCGCGTGGAACGAGTTCGTCTTCGCGTACACCTTCATGAAGAGCAGCGACAAGTACACGGCCGCGGTGGGCATCTTCCAGTTCTTCGGTGAGAACACCACGAGCTGGGGCCCGGTCATGGCCAGCTCCACGCTGGTCACGGTGCCGGTCCTGATCTTCTTCGTGGCGGTCCAGCACCGGCTCGCGTCCGGGCTCGCCGCGGGGGCGGTCAAGGGCTGACGCCCCCGCGGCGAGGAGGGGGCCGGGTTCAGCCGGTCGCGGCGTCGTCGACCTTGAAGCCCATGCTGACCCGGCCGTCGACGACCGACTTCGCGGTGACCGTCACCCCGTACTGCTTGCCCTCCGAGGCCAGTTGGCAGTGGACGACGGCGCCCACCTTGGCCGGGAGGTCCTCGGGGCAGGTGAAGGAGTCGGGCTCCTTGCCGACCTGCGCCGTCAGGGCGGCCTTGCCCTGACGGGCCACCTCCGCGCTGCTGACCGACCCACCGCCGGTGCCGGTGCTGCTCGGTGCCTCGGTGGGCTCCGGATCCGCGGAGGCGCCGGAGCCCGCGGCGTCGTCGACCTTGAAGTCCATGTCGACCTTGTCGCCGTCGACCGACTTCGCGGTCACCGTCATGCCCATCCGTTGGCCGCCGTCGGTGAGTTGGCAGCGTACGGTCGCGCCCACCTCGGCCTTGAGGTCCTCCCCGCAGACGATCTTGTCGGGCTCCCGGCCGACCTGCTTGCCCAGGGCCGTCTTCGCCTGCTTCGCGACCTCCTCCTTGCTCACATTCTTCGACCCCACGCTTGCCGAACAACCCGCCGCGAACGCCACCGCCAACAGTGCTCCTGCTGCTCGCACGGCGATCCGTCGGTTGGCCGACTGCTGCATGGGGACTCCTCTTGAGTCAAAGAATGTTCAGGTCAACCTCGGGGACGCGCAAAGTCACCCCCCGGTTCCGGCCACCATCATCGCTCACAGAATCTTCCCGACGGCCGCCACCTCAGCAACGTACGGTTCGCCGCCCTGCCCGTGGCGCGCAGTGGCAGGACCGCGAGACGCATCAGGACCAGGGTGTTGTCGTCGCCCGCGACGCGGTTGGTGGACAACTCGCCGCACGCAAGGCACTCGTGGACGATCAGCCACTCCCCGTCCGGGCGGCAGGACACCGTCAACGCGTCCATCCGGCCCCGGCAGTCCGACGCGCGGTCACCGGGGATCCGGGCGTCCACGTGCAGGCTGGTCAGACAGTTCGGGCAGTGGTTGCGGTGGCCGCTGCCCGGGGCGTCCAGGGACACGTCCAACCGGCAGCCCGCGCAGCGGAAGTCGCGGCTGCGGTGGCCGTCGCGCTGGTCGTGGAGGACGTCCTTGTCGCGCTGCCGGCGCCGCCGGGAGGCGGGGCCGTCGGACGACGTTCGGTTACGGCGTGGCATGCCGGGCCTCCCCGCTCACAGCGTCCCGAACGTTTCGAGAGGGAAGGGCGGTTGGGCCAGCGGCCGAACCGCCATCCGCATCAGCACCAGCTGGTTGTCGTCCGCGCCCACCGGGTTCGAGGTGAGCTCGTCGCACCGCACGCAGCGGTGGACGATCATCCAGTCGCCGGTCCGCAGGACGGCGATGGCGATCGGGGACATCCGGCCGTGGCAGTCGGTGCGGCCGCCCTGAACGTGGTCCAGGACGTGGCGCGAGTGCAGACACGAAGGGCAGTGGTTACGCCCGCGGCCGTCCGGATCGGCGAGGGTCACGGTGAGACCGCACCAGGCACAGACGAACGTACTGATCTTGAGGGTGGGGCTGGGGTTCGGGTTGGGGGTGTGCTCGGACACCTGTGCTCCTTGCTGGGGAGTTGGTCATCGACAGCAAGAGCAGGCCGAGCGGCCTCGACGGCTGATTCGGTCGGCTATCCGCGGTGTGTATCGGCAGTACGTGTACGTGTACGTGCTGCGTCGCGGTGAGGCGCGCTCGGCGCGGGCCGGGTCATCAAGACACCCTCTCGGTGGGCACGGTGGCCCGATGGTTCGGCCGCATGGGCAGGGTGTGCCGGTGCGGGGGAAAACAGCGGAGCAAGCGTAGGCAGGCCGGCGAGGCTTATGCGAGCGAATATTTTCGCAGGGGGGTGTGCCGCACCGCGCGCCCGGATGTCCAAGTGCTCGTCGGCGATGTCCATGGACCTCGTCCAGTGGAGCGGGGAATCCTCGGGCCCATGTTGACCGAGTCGCGCACGACACCGACCGTCCGGCGCCGCAGACCGTGTCTCGCCGGTCTGGCCGGCGCCACCCTCGTCCTCCTCGCCGGGGCCATGCCCGTCTCCGCCACGCCCCGGGCGTCGGCGCAGACAACAGCCCCGCGAACCCTGCCCGCCCTCGACAACTGGACTCCGGACGCCGGGAGTTACACGTACGGCGACCGCACCCGGCTCGTCGCCGACGACGCGGCCTCCCGCCGCGTCGCCCGCACCCTCGTCGGTGACCTGCGCGCGGCGGGGCACGGCACCGTGCCCGTCACCGGCGGACACGCCCGGACCGGCGACATCGTCATCGACGTCGCCCCCGGCCGCAAGCAGCTCGGGGCCGAGGGGTACGAACTGCGGGTCGGCGCCCGCCTTGAGATCACCGGCGCCGCCGAGACCGGCGCCTTCCACGGCACCCGCAGCCTCCTCCAGATGCTCGCCCAGGGCGACGCGATCCCGGCGGGCCGAACCGTCGACGTACCGAAGTACAAGGAGCGCGGTGTCGGCGTCTGTGCCTGCTACGTGCACATCTCCACCGACTGGCTGGAGAACCTGGTGCGCGAGATGTCCTACCGCCGGCTCAACCAATTGCTCCTCGAGATCAAGGTCAGGAGCGACCGCCACCCCGAGGCCAACACCTGGGGCTACTACACGAAGAGCGAGATCCGCAGGCTCGTCGCGCTCGGTGCCAAGTACCACGTCGAGATCGTCCCCGAGATCAACTCGCCCGGTCACATGGATCCGTGGATCGAGAACCGCCCCGACCTCCAGCTCGTCGACAAGGACGGCAAGGCCCAGCCCTCCCGCCTGGATGTGACGAAGCCCGAGGCGTTCACCTACTACAAGAGCCTGATCGACGAGTACGCCGAGGTGTTCCCGTCCGGCTGGTGGCACATGGGTGCGGACGAGTACATGCTGGGCTCCGACTTCGCGAAGTATCCGCACGTGCTGGAGTACGCCCGGGCCAAGTACGGCGCGGACGCCACGCCGCAGGACGCCTTCATCGACTTCGTCAATCGCGTGCAGGCCTACGCCGCGAGCAAGGGCAAGCGGCTCCGCATCTGGAACGACGGCCTCACCGGCGCCAACACCGTGCCCGTCGCCCCCGGCACCACCGTCGAGCACTGGCTTGACGTCGACGTGAAGCCGAGCGCCCTGATCGCGCAGGGCCACCCCGTGATGAACGCCGCCTACTCCCTCTACCTGGTGCGCGGAGGCTTCCACACCGACACCCGCAAGCTGTACGACCAGCGGTGGGACCCGCGCAGTTTCGAGGGCGAGAAGCTCACCTCCGACCGCGGGATCACCGGCGCGAAGATCAGCCTGTGGCCGGACAACGGACGCGGCGAGACCGAGAACGAGGTCGCCCGGGCCGCAACTCCGGCCCTCGACCACATCGCCCAGGCCACCTGGGGATCCGCCCACCCCGACGCCACCTACGACGCGTTCACCGCACGCGCCGCCGCGACCGGCACCGCGCCCGGCATCCGTGACCTGACCCGCGTCCCGGTCGCCGACGGCACGTACACCTTGGCGGATCGTGGTGGCCGCACCGACGCCCGCACCGTCCGGATCGACCGCACCGCCGACGGCTACGCGACAGTCGCCGACGACACCGGCGGTGGGTGCCTGGAGACCCGCAGCGGCAAGCTCACGCTCAACGTGCCGCTGCAGCCCGGCTCCGCCGCCACCTGGGAGACGTGCGATCCGAAGAACACGCTCCAGCGGTGGCGGATCGCGCGGGTGGCCGGCGGCTACACGCTCACCAACGCCATCACCCGCATGACCCTCGACACCACCGCCGACGGAGGCCTGGCGCAGTACCCGCCGGACCAGAAGACACCGACGACCTGGACCCTCGACCGGAGTTGACCGGAGTTGACCGGAGTTGGCCGGACCCGGGCAACGGGCCCGGCCAGTACGGGAGTTCAGTCGTACTGCCACTGCTTGCTGTCCTGGCCCGGGTCGGGGATCGGGCCCAGGAGGGTCCAACCGGAGCCGAGGGAACGGGTGGTGCGAAAGCCGCGGGGGTCCGCGTACGCATCGGCGTCGGTGTCCGCGGGGGTGTGCATGAGGGTGTAGATCGGAGGGTCGTTTCCGTAGAAGCGGAAGAAGACGCGGTCCTCGTCGTGCGACTGGTGCAGGATCACGTCGGTGCCCCACCGGGCGTCGTACGTGGCCTTGTCCCGCGCCGTCGTCGGATCGCACTCCTCGCGGCGGCCGGGCTGCCGGACGCAGATGCGGGGCTGGATCCAGGTGATCACTTCGGCCTTCGGGTGCGCGGCCGCCAGCTGGCGCATCCGGGCGTCGGCCTTCGCGAAGGCGGCCTGTCGGTGCTCGATCTGCCGCTCCAGCTTGTCGAAGCGCCGCTCGTCGAAGCCGCTGCCGAAGTGCCACCCGAGCATGCAGAGGACGGCGACCCGCCAGGCCAGGATTCCCGCCGCCACGACGATGAGCGTGACGAGCAGGATCCGGCCCGGCGAGCGCCGCCTGGTGCGCCGCTCGAGTCCGAGGGCGTCAGAACGACCCACTGATGGGTACCTCGACGTCTGCCTGGGCGATCGGCGGGGTGTACTTCCCGTCGAACCGGTCGTAGTGCCGCAGCGTAAACCAGTCGATGAAGCCGTACGTGGTGATCTCGTCGTCCGGGTCGAGGCCGAAGTGGCCGTAGGAATGGAAGCGCAGTGTCCCGGAGAACGTGTTCCCGCTGACCGTGTAGTTCTTCAGCTCGATGGTGTGCCCGTGGAACTGGTGGATGGCGATGGACAGCGCCCGCTGGTTGTCGTTGGTGGGGAAGACGCGACCGCCCGGGACAGGGCGGTGCCGGAGCCGACCGTCTGGAAGCGGGACGGGTCGAAGTTGTCGTCCACGGAGACGGTGCCGGCGCTCCGGCCGCCGCGGCCGTAGCGGAATCCGTTGTCTACGACGACCAGTGCCGTCGTTCCGACGCCGTGATCGCCCGCATTCCGTTGTCGACGCCCCCGCGGGGCCATCACCCCGGACCCCTGGGGGACGAACTCGTCGACCTGCGCGGGATCCTGCGGCCCGGCCCTGACCGAGAGGGCCGGAGCTCCGCCGACACGGAGCTCCGGCCGATGTGTCCGTGGCTGTCGGGTCCTCCCGCCACTCGACCTGCCGGGACACGGAGCACGCGGACGGAGCGGGCGGGCAGTGCGGGGCTCCGTCTTCGTGCTCCCGGCCGCCGTCGGCGCAGAGCGATCAGTTCCGGCGGCGGTCGAACCTTGTTGCGGCGCGCGGGAGTTGCGGCTCCTGGCTGTGGGTTCGCTTCTTGTGTCGAGGATCTGCCTGATCGAGTACGACGACGATGTTGCCGTCCCCGGCAGCCGCCGTCAGTGCACCCAGCGAAGTTCTGGGGACCTCGCCCGCCGCTTCGGCCGAAAAGCGAAAACGGCGGCAGGATGTGCGGTCAGGGTCGTGTGCCCGAAGTCGTCTTCAGGGTGGCCGACGGCGAGCAGCCGTACGCGCTGCGGTACTGGACGGCGAATCGGCCCGGGTGACCGAAGCCTCAGCGCAGGGCGATGTCGGTGACGGTGGTGCCCGTGGAGGGGGAGGCGTTCAGGAGGTCGCGGTGGGCCTGGCCGAGGCGCACGCTTCGCAAGTAGCGCATGGGGTCTGGTCCAGATGCCGAGGCCGCCCGTGTCACACCACGAGCACTGCAGTACGCCTTCCGGCGGTCAGCGCCAGCACCGCCAGATGCTGTGCGAACGTCTCGTAGACGAGGGGATGCGCCAGAGCGTCCGAGGCGCAGAGTGCGCGCAGGTACTGCCGGGCTGACTCTCAGGTGGCCGCGTCCTGGGCGGAGCCTGCGACGAGCTCCGTGAAGCGCAGCCGTTGCCGTCGACGGGGATGGACCGTCGCCGCTGCCTGGTCGAGCAGGTCGGGATGCAGACCGAGGGGGGGGCTGCCTGGAACATGTGAGTGGAGGCCGAGTACGGGCGGTTGGGCGCGTTGGCCAGCCACACGTCGCCCGGGCGGAACGTCTCCTGAGCCGAGTTCGAGCTCGCCCTCAGTTGCCGGGACCGCCACCGCCGAAGCTTGAGTCGTCACCCTTTCGGTGCTCGGCCGGGTCCTGCGCGGGGCGGGGGTGCGTGCCGGAAGTGCCGTACCCCTCGTGGAGCTCGTGCGGTGTGAGCCGGCCGCCGTCCCGCGGCACTTCGTCCGGGTCGCGGTACTCGCGGGTCTCGAGGACCGGGCCGCTGTCGGGCAGCTTGGGCTGCTCCTCCGGACGCGGCGGTCCGGGCTCACGCGCTCGAATGCGGCGCCCCCAGATGAAGGCCGCGATCAGCACACCGGCCACGACGAGGCCAATGATCCACATGAGCAGTGCGGTGTTCGACGACATGGCGGTTCCCACGGTTGTTTGCGGCGTTGTTCTCATGGTGAGTCCGTCGCACCGGTCACGCGACTCAGGCCCTGCCGTTTCGTGGCGGACCGAGCCCTCGCATGGCGCGTCTTCGGCGTGCCCGAGTGCGTGCCCTGGCCCAGTCTGGATACACGGGGCCGTACGACGGACCAGGCTTCGACGTCGGACGAGGGAGCAGAGCGCGCATGGCAACCGATGCCTTCCACTCGGCAGTGTCACTCACCGTGAACGGCAAGCGCTGCGATCTCACGGTCGACCACCGCGCCACACTGCTGGACGTCCTGCGCGAGCGGCTGGATCTGACCGGCGCGAAGAAGGGGTGCGATCACGGTCAGTGCGGCGCCTGCACCGTGCTCGTCGATGGGCGGCGCGCCAACAGCTGTCTGTTACTGGCCGTGGCCCACGAGGGATGCGACATCACCACCGTCGAAGGGCTGGGCGCCGACGGCGAGGACGCTGCGGGAGAGGGGGGCGAGGGCGGCCTGCATCCGCTCCAGCGCGCCTTCGTCGCCCGTGACGCCTTCCAATGCGGCTACTGCACACCCGGACAGCTCTGCTCGGCCGTCGGTGCCATCGCCGAAGCGGAGGCGGGCCGGCCCTCGTACGTGACGGATCCGGACGCGACCCCGGGCGAACCCGTCGAGCTGAGCCGGGACGAGATCCGCGAGCGGCTCAGTGGCAATCTGTGCCGCTGCGGCGCCTATCCGCACATCGTCGAGGCCGTCGAGGACGTGACCCGATGAAGCCCTTCCAGTACGTACGTGCCCGCAGCGTCGACGAGGCGACCGCGGCCCACGCGCGTCACCCCGGATCCCGTTACCTGGGCGGTGGCACCAACCTCGTCGACCTGATGAAGCTGGGGGTGGAGACGCCCGGAACGCTGGTCGACGTGAGCGGGCTGCCGCTGGACGGCGTCGAGGAGCTCGACGATGGCTCCGTGCGCGTCGGAGCGACCGTCCGCAACAGCGATCTCGCCGCCCATCCACTGGTGCGCACCCGCTATCCCGTCCTGTCCCAGGCACTGCTCGCGGGGGCCTCGGGGCAGCTGCGCAACATCGCCACGACGGGCGGCAACCTCCTCCAGCGCACCCGCTGCCCCTACTTCCAGGACCTGGGCAAACCCTGCAACAAACGCGAGCCCGGCACCGGCTGCGGCGCCCGCGACGGCGTCCACCGCGACCACGCGGTCCTCGGGCACTCGCCGCAGTGCATCGCCACCCACCCCTCGGACATGGCGGTCGCGCTCACCGCGCTCGACGCCCAGGTGGAGCTGCACGGAGCCGAGGGCCGGCGCACGCTGCCCGCGGCCGAGTTCCACCGGCTGCCCGGCGACCGCCCTGACCTGGACACCGAGATCGCGCCCGGCGAACTCGTCACCGGCGTCCTGCTCCCGGCCGCCACCGCCGGGCTGCCCTCCGCCTACCGCAAGGCCCGCGACCGCGCCTCGTACGCCTTCGCGCTCGCCTCGGTGGCCGTCGCGCTCAGGGTGGAGGACGCCGTGGTGCGCGAGGTCCGGATCGCGTTCGGCGGGCTCGCCCACCGGCCCTGGCGGGCCCTGCGCGCCGAACGGGCGCTGACGGGCGAGGCCGCGGGCGACGCGGCGTTCGAGCGGGCCGTCGACGCGGAACTCGCCGCCGCCGAGCCGTTGCGCGACAACGCGTTCAAGGTGCGCCTCGCCCGCAATCTCGCGTGCGACATGCTGCGCCGCCTGATGCCGCCCACCGCGCCCTGACACGTCCGCCCACGACCCCGCCTTCCAGGGAGAAGAACCATGCCGGACACCATCAGTGCCCTCGGGACGCCCGCCGTGCGCAGGGAAGGCCCGGCCAAGGTGACCGGGGCCGCCCGTTACGCGGCCGAACACACCCCCGAGGGATGCGCCTACGCCTGGCCGGTGCCTGCCCTGGTGGCACGCGGTGAGGTCACCGCCGTCGACGACACGGCGGCGCGGGCACTGCCCGGCGTGGTCACCGTCCTCACCCACCACAACGCGCCGCGCCTGACCGAACCGGACGACGCCACGCTCGGTGTGCTCCAGAACGCGAAGGTGCCGCACCGCGGCTGGTATGTCGCCCTCGTCGTCGCCGACACCCTGGAGACGGCACGCGAAGGCGCCGCCGCCGTCCGCGTGACGTACGCCGAGGAACCCCACGACGTCACCCTGACCGCCGACCACCCCGACGCCTACGTTCCCGAGGACTCCGACGGGACCTCGGGCGAGCACGTGCGCGGCGACGCCGACACCGCGTACGCCGACGCGACCGCCCGGGTCGATGTCACCTACCGGGTGCCGCCGCTGCACAACCACCCCATGGAACCGCACGCGGCGACCGCCCACTGGCAGGGCGACCGGCTCACCGTGCACGACTCCAGCCAGGGCGCCACCACGGTCCGCGACGTCCTGGCCGGTCTGTTCGAGCTGCCGAAGGAGCAGGTGACGGTCGTCTCCGAACACGTCGGCGGCGGCTTCGGCGCCAAGGGCACACCACGGCCGCACGTCGTGCTCGCCGCCATGGCCTCCCGCGTCACCGGGCGACCGGTCAAACTCGCCCTGCCCCGTGCGCAGTTGGCGGCCGTCGTCGGCCACCGCTCACCGACCGTGCAGCGGGTCCGGCTCGCCGCGGAGGCCGACGGCACGCTCACGTCGGTGATCCACGAGGTGACCTCGCACACCTCCCGTATCAAGGAGTTCGTCGAGACGGCGGCCGCCGCCACCCGCGTCATGTACGCCTCGCCGCACGGCCGCACCACCCACCGGGTGCTCCCGCTCGACGTCCCCAGCCCCTCCTGGATGCGGGCACCGGGGGAGGCGCCGGGCATGTACGCCCTGGAGTCGGCGATGGACGAACTCGCCGCGACCCTCGGCATCGACCCCGTCGAACTGCGGCTGCGCAACGACACCCAGCACGAACCCGACAGCTCCCGCCCCTTCAGCAGCCGCCACCTCGCCGAATGCCTGCGCGAGGGAGCCCGCCGCTTCGACTGGTCCGCCCGCGACCCGCGCCCCCGCTCGCGCGCCGAAGG
The DNA here is from genome assembly GCF_044453445.1 of Streptomyces sp. NPDC051684. Lineage (NCBI taxonomy): Bacteria > Bacillati > Actinomycetota > Actinomycetes > Kitasatosporales > Streptomycetaceae > Streptomyces > Streptomyces sp. NPDC051684. Next base: position 179,050 of record NZ_JBITCS010000010.1, read on the forward strand.
CCCCGTCCTGGTCGGCTCCGGCGTGGCCGCGGCGACGTACCCCGTGATCGTGGCGCCGTCGCGCGCGAGCGCCCACGCCGCCCCGGACGGCGGCTTCGTCGTCCGGATCAACGCCACCGACATCGGGACCGGCGCGCGCACCGTCCTCGCCCAGATCGCCGCCGACGCGCTCGGCGTCGCGGTCGACCGCGTGCGCACGGACATCGGCAACAGCGACCTCCCCAGCGCCTCCCTGGCGGGAGGCTCCTCCGGCACGGCCTCCTGGGGCTGGGCCGTCCACGAGGCCTGTACGCGACTGGCGGCGGACCTGGCCGACCGCGAGGGGCAACCGCTTCCCCCGGAGGGGATCGAGGCCACCGCCGACACGGCGGGCCGCGCCGACGCCGACAGCGAGTACGCACGGCACTCCTTCGGGGCCCACTTCGCGGAGGTCGGTGTCGACACGGTGACCGGCGAGGTCCGGGTGCGGCGCCTGCTCGGTGTCTACGCGACGGGCCGCATCCTCAACTCCCGTACGGCACGCTCCCAGTTCATCGGCGGGATGACGATGGGCCTGGGGATGGCCCTCACCGAGGGCAGCACGCTGGACCCGGCCTTCGGCGACTTCGTGGAACGCGACCTCGCCGCCTACCACGTACCGGCGCACGCCGACGTGCCCGAGATCGAGGCGCACTGGATCGACGAGGACGACCCGCACCTCAACCCCATGGGCAGCAAGGGCATCGGCGAGATCGGCATCGTCGGAACGGCCGCCGCCATCGGCAACGCCGTGCATCACGCGACCGGCACCCGGCAGCGCGATCTGCCGATCACGCCGGACCGGGTGCTGACGGGCGGGTGACCGGGGCGGGGGCGGACGTGGAGTCGGGCGCCCCGGTCGCTGGGACGCCCGACTCACTCCCGCTGCCCGCCCTCCTGCGCGGGCTCAGCTGCCGAACACCGCCTCGACGAGCCTGTCCTGCGCCTTCATGAACGGTGCCGCCAGGGTCATCGCGGCGTCGTCCACGTAGTTGAGCGCGGCCGTCAGGGTCCTGCTGCCGTCGGCCGTGCTGTACATCAGCGCCGCGTGGCCGCTGTGTCCGCCGTTGTGGAACAGGAGGGTGTCGCCGCCGTCGGGGGTGGTCTGCTGGATGCGCAGGCCGAGCCCGAAGCCGCTCGCGGGGTGCGGCTTGCTCATCTCGGCGACCAGCGGTGCGGGCAGCAGCTCGCCGCGGGCCAGCGCGGAGATGAAGGTGTGCAGGTCCTCGGTGGTCGAGATCATGTCGCCGCCGGCGTCGACCCAGGACGGGTTCTGCCGGCTGACGTCGACCGTACGTACCTGGCCGGCGTCCTCGTACCGGTAGTAGGCGTGGGCGTACGGCTCGGGAATGTCCTGCGAGCTGCCCGGCACCACCGTGCCCGTCAGGCCGAGCGGGTCCAGGATCCGCTCCCGTGTCACCTCGGCGATCGGGCGGCCGGTGACGTTCTCGACCAGCAGCCTGGCCAGCACGTAGTTGGTGTTCGAGTAGCTCCAGCCCGCGCCCGGTTCGAAGCGCGGCGGCTTCGACAGCGACAGCCGGGCCAGGTCCTGTGGGCGGTGGCTGTGGAAGCGGTTGTCCACCCATTCCTTGCCCGCGAGGGTCGAGATGATCCCGGGAACCATGCTCCCGTCCTCGGAGAACTCGCCGGTGTGGTTGAACACCCCGCTTGTGTGCTGCAGCAGCATGCGCACCGTGACCCGGCGGTCGAGGTCGTACTCGGGGAGGTGGTCGACGGCGGGCGCGTCGAGGTCGACCTTGCCCTCGGCGACCAGTTGCAGCACCAGGGTCGCCGTGAAGGTCTTGGTGTTGCTGCCGATCCGGACGTGTCCGTCGACCGGAGGTGCGGCGTCGCGGTCCAGTTCTGCCGCGCCGGCGGTGGCGGCCCACGTGCCCCGTTCGTCGTGCACGCGCAGCTGGATTCCGGTGATGCCGGAATCGACGATCTCCTGGAGGACGTCGCGCAGTTCCGGGCGGTCCGGACCGGCGGGGGAGTGGGTCGCGGTGTTCGGGGACTGGCTCATGATCGTCTCCTCGGTTCCTGAGTTCCTGAGTTCCTGAGTTCCGGAATTCCGGCGTTCTGGGATTTCTGCGTTCCTCTGCCGGAAGCGGCAGTACGGCGAGCGTGGTCCCTGCCCTAAGGTCAAGGTCAAGTCTCTTCGGGGGGAGTGGGATCGAATGCGTGCCAGGGGCGGGCTCACCATCGGTCAGGCGGCGGCCTACGCGGGCGTCACGATCAAGACCGTGCGGCACTATCACCGGCTCGGACTGGTCGCCGAGCCGGAGCGGGACACATCGGGCTACCGGCGTTACGGATCGGCCGAACTGCTCCGCCTCGTCCAGGCGCGGACCCTCGCCGGGGCCGGAGTGCCGCTCGCCGAGGTCGGTGAGCTGCTCGACGCGGAGCCCGAGCGGTTCAGCACCGCCGTGGACGACGTCCACCGCCGGCTCACCGACCAGATCGAGGACCTGGTCGCCCGCCGCGACACGCTGCACCGGATCGCCCACGGCGACCGGGCCCTGCTGCCCGACCGGGCCTGCGCGGTCCTGGACCGCATGGCCGAACTCGGCTTCAGCGCCGACTACTTGGCCACGCAGCGGGAAGCGCTGGTGCTCACCCGGGCGCTGGTCCCGGAGATGCTCGACCCCTTCGTCACCCGGCTCGAGCACGTCCTCGACGACCCCGAGCATGTCGAGCTGACCAAACGGGCCTGGGAGGCGGGGTCCTGGCCGCCCGACGACCCGCGGCTCGACGGACTGGCGGCGGCGCTCGCGGAGAAGGTGCTGGCCGACAGCGAGTTGCTGGCGGCGGGGACCGGGCTTCGCGGCCGGTCCGACAACGCGGCCCGATACGCGCTGGTGAATCGCCACCGGGAGGACGTCGCGCCCTCAATCGCCCGGCTGAATGAGCTGGTTGAGGCGCGGTTGCTCGAGGCCGGTGTCGACTTCCCGCGAGGGTAGGCGACGACTGCGATCCACCGCGCAGGCGTGGCCGGTCGAAAATCGCGTGACCGGTTCCGATGGCACGTGATCTGCTGTGATCACCGTCATGCCGGGAATTCCCGGCCCCGACGGGCCGTTGGGGAGTGAGTGCGCACTGCGTGCGCGCGCGGTTCTCCTGCCCTGCGGCGAGCGCCCTGAGCGGCCCGGCCCGTCCATGTGTGCCAGTTCCCTGGCTCGCGGCGTACGGCAGCCCGGCCGATGACCACGACCGACTCTTGCGAGGTACAGCCCCACATGAGCCAGCCAACCAACGTCGAGAACCTGGACGCGCCCGGGGAGGACGGCGGTGCGGCCGTCACGCCCGCGGACGGGACGTCGGCGCGCGCGGGCGTCCTGATCGCGGTCCTTGTGGCCTCCGCGTTCGTGATGATCCTCAACGAGACGATCCTGAGCGTCGCCCTGCGCGACCTCACCGTCGACCTGGGGGTCTCCACGACGACCGTGCAGTGGCTGACCAGTGGCTTCCTGCTGACGATGGCCGTGGTCATCCCGATCACCGGTTTCCTTCTCGAACGCTTCTCCGCGCGCCAGATCTTCCTGGCCTCGCTGACGGCGTTCAGCACCGGCACCCTGATCAGCGCCCTCGCGCCGGGCTTCGGCGTGCTGCTCACCGGACGCGTGGTGCAGGCATTCGGCACCGCGGTGATGATCCCGTTGCTGATGACGACAGTGATGCGCCTGGTCCCCGCGGAGCGCCGCGGGGCGATGATGGGCACCATCACGATCGTCATCGCGGTGGCCCCGGCCATCGGCCCCACGGTGGGCGGCGCGGTGCTGTCCTCGCTGGGCTGGCGCTGGATGTTCTGGATCGTCCTGCCGCTTTCACTGGCGGCATTGGTGATCGGCGCGATATGGCTGCGCCTGGACAGCGAGACGCGGAAGGTGCCGCTGGACGTGCTGTCGGTGGTGCTCTCCGCCCTCGGCTTCGGCGGCGTCCTCTACGGCCTCGCCTCCATCGGCGAGTCCGGCGGCGGCGAGCACACCGTAGCGCCGTGGATGCCGATCGTCGCCGGTCTGCTGTCCCTCACCGTGTTCGTCCTGCGCCAACTGCGCCTGCAGCGCCAGGATCGCGCCCTGCTGGACCTGCGCCCGCTGGCGAACCCGACCTTCTCCGTGGCCCTGTTGCTGTCCGCGCTGCTGTTCATGTGCATGCTGGGCGCGGCCGCGATTCTGCTGCCGCTCTACCTCCAGACGGTCATGGGGACGACCACCTTCGTCAGCGGCCTCGCGGTCCTCCCCGGCGGCCTGCTCCTCGGCCTCCTCGGTCGCCCCGTGGGCCGGCTCTACGACCGCGTCGGCGCGCGCCCGCTGGTGATCCCGGGAGCGGCCGCGCTGGCGGCGTCGCTGTGGCTGTTCTCGCTGCTCGGCCCGGAGTCCCCGATGGCGGCGGTCGTCGGCATCCACCTGCTGCTCATGGGCGGGCTCGGCCTGATGATGACCCCGTTGATGACGGCATCCCTGAACGTGCTGCCGGACCACCTGCACTCCCACGGCAGCGCGATCCTCGCGACGATGCAACAGGTCGCGGGCGCCTTCGGCACGGCGGTCTTCGTCACCGTGGCGTCCCGCGCGTCCGACGCCGCATCCGGCGCACCCGACGCGAGCGGCCTGAGCGCGGCGTTCATCCTGGCGGGTGTCATCGGCCTGGTGGCGTTCGCGGCGTCGCTGTTCTTCGGGCGCGGTGCGGGCTCCGTGCAGAAGGAGACCGGGGTGTAGTCGCGGTCGTACTGCCGCACTCCGCGTCACTCCGCCCCCTGCGCCACCATCACCCCGAACCCCGCGATGTACTCCTTGATCGGACGGTAGAAGGAGTACGTCACGTCGTAGCGGCCCGCCGCGCCGAGAGCCGCGAAGGCTGCGACCCATGTGCGCACCTCGTGGGCGGAGTTGCCCGCGTCCTCGGCCATCTGGTCCGGTGTCATCGCGTCGACGGGGGAGAGGTCGCCGGAGGCGAAGGTGGCCATCAGGGACGTGTCCCAGTCGGGGTTGAGGTCCTGGATGGGCGCCGTGCCCGCCGCGAACGCCTTCGCCGTGTCGATGACCCGCCGCTGGCGGGCGTCGCGGGCCGCGGCCGTGGGGTGTCGGCCGTTGAGCAGCATGGCGCGGGCGGTGTCGTCGGCGGTGGCCCACTGGGGGACCGGCGGGTCGTGGGAGAGGCCGCCGGAGCCGATGACCAGGACGCGTTCGTGTTCCAGGCCGGCGAGGTAGCCGCCGATCGCCTCGCCGAGCCTGCGCACCCGGCGCATCGTCACGAACGGCTTGGCGACGCCGTTGACGAAGACCGGGATGGTCGGCACCGTGTCGATGCCGTCGAAGAGGATCTCCAGCGGCTGGATCGCGCCGTGGTCGACCTCCATGCGACGCGAGATCGCCACATCGATGTCGCGCTCCGCCACCCACTGGGCGAGTTCCTCGGCTCGCTCGGTCGGCACGTTCAGCGGGCCTTCCGAGGTGCCGTAGTCGCCGACGCCCAGGGCCTCGTAGCCGATGCAGAACGGTGGCATCAGATCGTAGAAGAAGCCGTTGTAGTGGTCGGGCGCGAAGGAGACCACCAGTGTGGGGTCGTAGTCCCGGACGAAGGTGCGCGCCGCCGAGAAGGCGCCCTGGACCGCGGCGTTCACCTCGGCGGGCGGGTCCGCGTACTCCAGCAGCGGGCTGTGCGACATGGTGACGAGGGCGACGGTCATGCCGATGCTCCTTCCAGGGGCTGCGGGGCCTGGTCCGCGGCGGGTTCGGTGGCCAGCGAGGCCGCCTTGCGCAGCGCGGCGAGCGCCCGAGGTGCCTGGCGGGCGAGGCAGGCCGCGGCCACGAAGTGATCGGGGCGCAGGACGACCAGGCCGCAGGCGCGCACGTCGAACCAGTCCTTGAGGGCGCCGGTGCTGTCGCCGACGACGGTCACCGGCGCCGGGGCGTCGGCGTACTGCCGTTCCGCCCAGGCGCGTTGGGTCTCCGGCATGAAGGACACCAGCTTGATGCGGTGGCGGCGCACGAGTTCGAGATCGGTGTCGTTGAGGTACGCCGTCGGGTCGGTGCCCCAGGTGGCGAGCGTCCACCAGTCGCCGGTGACGTCGTCGAGCAGCACGTTCGCGGCGTCCGCGGTGTTCACTCGCGGTTGGATGAACTGCAGTCCCACCGGGGAGAGTTCACCGGACGAGTCCACGAACGGGGCCAGTGGGCCGGGGAGTTTGCCGCCGCGCCGCCTGGTGGCCTTGAAGTCGGCGCGGGCCCGGCCCGGTGTGAGCGTGGCCTGGTCGACCACGACCCCGGTCGCGTAGCGCGGCATCGGCTTGAAGCGCAGCTCGGTGAAGTACGACTTCCACTTGGGTACGAGGTTGAGCGCGGACGCGGCGAGGTCGCGCACGGCGCCGCCGAAGCGGCCCATCTTCATGACCGTGCCCGCCGCCATGTTCACATCGATCATGTCGGAGGCGTGCTTGCGGCGCTCCGCGGTGTACGTGTCCAGGAGTGTGTCGGAGGCGTCGCCCGCGAGGACGGCGGTGAGCTTCCACGCCAGGTTGGTGGCGTCGCGGATGCCGGAGTTCCAGCCCTGGCCGAGCCAGACCGGCATCAGGTGCGCGGCGTCGCCGGCGAGGAAGACACGTCCCTTGCGGAAGTCGGCGGCCACCCGGCCGTGATGGGTGAAGGTGCGCTGGTTGATGACCTGGAGCGCGGCCGGGTCGGGGACGTGGCGGCGCAACAGCGAGCGCATGAACGCGGGGTCGTCGCACAGCTCGGTCGGCTCGTCGTCGTGGAGCATGAACTCCCAGCGGCGGATGCCCTGCGGCAGGCCGATGGAGACATAGGGGCGGCGTGGGTCGGCGCCGAGGTAGACCGACGGGGTGCCGATCGGGTCGTTGGCGACGTCGACGACCACCCAGCGGGTCGAGGGCGAATCGCCCTCGAAGGCCACGCCCATCCACTTGCGGGTGAAGGAGCTGCCGCCCTCGCAGCCGACGGCGTACCGGGCGGTGACGGTGACCGTGTCGGTCAACTCGCCTTCGGCGTCACGTCGTTCGGCGGTGACGACGACGTGGTCGCCGCGGTCCTCAAGGCCCACCACCTGGTGGCCGAAGCGGAGTTCGGTGGCAGGGAAGCGGTCGAGGCCCGCGGCGAGCTCCTTGTCGACCAGCGGCTGCACGAAGCCGTGCTTGCGCGGGTAGCCGAACTCCTGCGTCCGCGGGTTGTTGGTGGCCAGGACCTGGCCGGTCCCGTTGACGAGGCGCACCACGTGGTGCGGGACGGTGAACGGCTGGACCCGTTCCCACAGTCCTGCGGTGTGCAGGGTGCGGATGGACTCGTCGTCGAGCCCGACGCCGCGCGGGTAGTCGATCAGCTCCTGGCGGGCTTCCAGGACGGTGGCCCGGTGGCCGCGGACGCCGATCAGGTTGGCGAGGGTGAGGCCGACGGGCCCGGCTCCGATGACGACGACGTCGGTGTCGAAGGTGGTCATGGGGTGTTCCGATCGATTCAGATGCCGGTGCTGTACCGGTGCGGGGGCCGGTTCAGTTGTGCGACAGGAAGTCGACGACGAGGCGGTTGAACTCCGCGGCGTGCTCGATCATCGCCCAGTGGCCGCACCGATTGAGCAGCACCAGACGGGAGTTGGGGATGTTCGCGAGGAGCCACAGGCTGGTCTCGTAGTGCAGGACGCGGTCGTCCTTGCCGTGGATCAGCAGGGTCGGCGTCTCGATGCCGGGGATCCTGTCGCGGTCGACCTTGATCGGGATGGGCGCGCCGTGCGCGAGGCCCTCGACGTAGTTGGCGAGATGGTCGGGGCGGGCGAGCGCCGCCTCGGAGCGGGCCCGCGTGAGTTCCGGCGTGGCGAAGCGAGCCTTGTCGTACGTCATGATCTCGACGAGCGCCCTCATGTTCTCCGGGCTCGCGTCCTTGTACGCCTTGACCAGGACCTTCAGGCCCTCGCTCGGACCGTCGCCCGGGCCGAAGAGGGAGGCGGGGCCGCGGCCGAGCGAGGCGCCCATGGTGACGAGGTGGGTGATGCGCTCGGGGTGCAGCGTGGCGAAGCGGACGGCGGTGTGGCCGCCCATCGAGTTGCCGACGAGCGCGGCCTTCGCCAGGCCCAGCGCGTCGAGGAACTCCACGAGCGTCGCGTCGTGGTCCATGTCCTTGGTGGCCTGGGCGTCGGAGTCGCCCCAGCCCGGCATGTCGGGGGCGACGACATGGAATCCGGCGTCGGCGATCGCGCCGATGTTGCCCGAGAAGTTCGACCATCCCGTTGCGCCGGGGCCCGAGCCGTGCAGCAGCACGACCGGGGTGGCATCGGCGTCCCCGGCCTCGTAGTAGCGCATGCGCAGGCCCGACGGAAGGGCGATGTCGTGGGACGCGGCTTCCTTGGTGAGGGACATGACCCGACTCCTCGTTCTTTATATGCACGCTGGTGATCGTTATTTACACGCCAGTGATTCCGATGGAACGCTTGCCCGCTACGAATGTCAAGGGTTCCGAGGCGACTGTGATCAGGGCTTTCGTGCGCCGCACGGCCAGGGGTGGTCGGCCGTGCGGGCACGCCGCGCAGGGCCGGGGGCTTCAGCCCTCCCGGCCCTGCGGTGTCCGTGGTGTCAGCTCGCCTGCGCGAGTCCGAGCGCCACGTCGACGATCATGTCCTCCTGGCCGCCGACCAGGCCGCGCTTGCCGACCTCGACGAGGATCGTGCGGACGTCGACGCCGTACCGCTCGGCCGCCGCCTCCGCGTGGCGCAGGAACGAGCCGTAGACCCCTGCGTAGCCGAGCGTGAGGGTCTCGCGGTCCACGCGCACCGGGCGGTCCTGGAGCGGACGCACCAGGTCCTCGGCCGCGTCCTGCAGTGCGAACAGGTCGCAGCCGTGCTGCCAGCCGTTGAGGTTCGCGACGGCGACGAACGGTTCGATCGGGCAGTTGCCCGCGCCCGCGCCCTGGCCGGCGAGCGAGGCGTCCACGCGGGTCACGCCCTCCTCGACGGCGACCATGGAGTTGGCGACGGCCAGCGAGAGGTTCTCGTGGGCGTGGATGCCGATCTCGGTGGCGGGGTCGAGCACGTCGCGGTAGGCGCGCATCCGCCCGCGGACGCCGTCCATCATCAGGCGGCCGCCGGAGTCGGTGACGTAGACGCAGTGGGCACCGTAGGACTCCATCAGCTTGGCCTGACCGGCGAGGGTCTTCGCGTCGGCCATGTGACTCATCATCAGGAAGCCGGACACGTCCATGCCCAACTCGCGTGCGGTGGCGATGTGTTGGGCCGACACATCGGCTTCGGTGCAGTGCGTGGCCACCCGCACGGAGCGCACCCCGAGGGCGTAGGCCCGCTTCAGCTCCTCGATGGTGCCGATGCCCGGCAGCAGGAGGGTGGTCAGGCGGGCGTTCTTGATGTGTGCGGCCGCGGTCTCGATCCACTCCCAGTCGGTGTGGCTGCCGGGGCCGTAGTTGAGGGAGCCGCCGGCGAGACCGTCGCCGTGGGACACCTCGATGCCGTCGACGCCTGCCGCGTCGAGCGCGGCCACGATCTTCCCGACTTGTTCGGGCTCGATGCGGTGCCGGATGGCGTGCATGCCGTCGCGCAGGGTGACGTCCTGGATGAACAGCTTGGTGTCACGCCCCGTGGTGCCACTCGTGGTGGTGTCACTCATGCGTCGGCTCCCTGGAGTTCGGTGGCGCGGGCGGCCATGGCCTCGGCCATCCGCACGGCCGCGCTGGTCATGATGTCGAGGTTCCCCGCGTACGCCGGGAGGTAGTGGGCGGCCCCCTCGACCTCGAGGAACACGGACACCTGATGGGTGACCGGGGCCTCGGTGAGGGTGTGCACGGGCTGGTCGGCGGGGACCGGCGTGATCTGCACCTGCTGCTTGAGGCGGTAACCCGGCACGTACGCCGACACCTCGTCGACCCGCTTGGCGACGGCCGCGCGGATGGCGTCGTGGGCGGCCTCGTCGGGCGCGTTCACCAGCGCGAGCACGGTGTCCCGCATGATCAGGGGCGGTTCGGCCGGGTTCAGGACGATGACGGCCTTGCCGCGCTCCGCGCCGCCCACCGTCTCGATGGCGTGGCTGGTGGTCTCGGTGAACTCGTCGATGTTCGCGCGGGTGCCGGGACCCGCGCTCTTCGACGCGATCGAGGCGACGATCTCCGCGTACGGGACGGGCGCCACCGAGGAGACGGCGTCGACGATGGGGATGGTGGCCTGGCCACCGCACGTCACCATGTTGACGTTCTCGGCGGCGAGGTGGTCGTCGAGATTGACGGCCGGGACCACCATCGGGCCGATGGCGGCGGGCGTGAGGTCCACGAGCTGCTTGCCGTACGGGGCGAGCGCGGCGGCGTTGGCGACGTGCGCCTTCGCGGACGTGGCATCGAAGACGATCCTGATGTCCTCGAAGCCGTCCATCGCGATGAGCCCCCGCACGCCCTCGGCGGTCACGGGAATCCCGAGCCGCTCGGCACGGGCGAGCCCGTCGGACGCGGGGTCGATGCCGACCATCGCGCCCATCTCCAGGGTGTCGGAGAGCCGCAGCACCTTGATCATCAGGTCGGTGCCGATATTGCCCGAGCCGATGACGGCGACCTTGGTCTTCATGCTTCAGGCTCCTTCGGGGCCGGTGGTGTGAAAGCGGACGGAGACGGAGCCGAGTCCGCCGATGTCCGCGGTGAACGCGTCCCCGGCCGCGGCGGGCACCATCGGGCCGAGCGCGCCCGAAAGGACGACCTGACCGGCGCGCAGCGGGTCGCCGACGTCGCGGGCGGTCCGGGCGAGCCAGGCAAGCGCGGTCAGCGGGTCGCCGAGGCAGGCCGCGCCGTCGCCGCTGGACACCGTCTCGTCGCCCCGCTTGAGCGTCATGGTGGCCTCGACCGGCTCGAACTCGGTGAGCGGCTTGGCCGGGGCGCCGAGGACGTACAGCGCGGAGGAGCCGTTGTCGGCGACGGTGTCACCGAAGGTGATGTCCCAGTCGGCGATCCGGCTGTCCACGATCTCCAGGGCGGGCACGGCGTGCGCCACGGCGGCCCGGACCTGCGCGTCGTCCAGCGGCCCCTCGGCGAGGTCCGCGCCCAGGACGAACGCGATCTCCGCCTCGACCTTCGGCTGGAGCAGTCCGTCGACCGGCACGGACGCCCCGTCCTCGACGCTCATGTCGGCGAACAGCACCCCGAAGTCCGGCTGGTCCACGCCCAGTTGCCGCTGAACGGCGGGGGAGGTGAGGCCGATCTTGCGGCCGGTGACCCGGCCGCCCGCCTTCAGGTGATCCGCGGTGAGCAGTTCCTGGACGGCGTAGGCCGCCTTCACGTCGTCGCTGCCGATCAGGCCGCGGACCGGCGCGCAGGGCACGCGCTCGGCGGCGGCGCGCAGCAGCCGTGCGGCGGCTTGCGCGACGGCGTCGTCGCCGGGGCCGGGCTCGCTGCCATTGCCGTTGCCGGGGGATGTCTCGTTCATGCCCTCAGCTTGGACAACGGGACGGCTCACGGCCCAGCAATGAGTTCCGTCCGGCGGAACTCGGTGGTGAATCCTCGGGGGTGAATCAGTGTCCGCGCAGCTCGGCGCGGCGGCCGAGCGTCGCCGAGATCCCCGCCGCGGCGGCCCGCACGCTGGTGGCGTGCCGGGCGGGCTGGAAGCGGTGCACCGGCCCGGTGACACTGACCGCCGCCACGATCTCGTCCGCCGGTCCGAAGATCCCGGCCGCGACACACACGATGCCGACCGCCGACTCCTCGTACTCGAAGGCGACCCCCTTCGTGACGACATCGGCCAGCTGCCGAGACAGGACGTCGACGTTGGTGATGGTCCGCGGCGCCTTGCGCTCCAGCGGACCGCGCAGTGTCACGTCGCGCACCTCGGCCGGGGCGTGGGCCAGGAGCACCTTCCCGATCGCCGTGGCGTGCAGCGGCATCCGGCCGCCGAGCCGGGACGGCGAATCGGCCTGTTGGTGGCCGCCCATCTTGGCGACGTACACGACCTCCGAACCTTCGCGCGTGCCCAGGTGGACGAGCTCGTGCGTGCGCACGTACAGGTCCTCCAGGAAGGGGGTGGCCACCTCCAGGAGCCCGCGCTCGACCGAGGCCCGCATCCCGAGCTCGAAGACGAGCCCGGACAGCCGGTAGCGCCCCTGGACGCGGTCGAGGAGCCGGGCCGCCACCAGGTCGCCGAGCACCCGGTGCAGCGTGCTCTTGGCGAAGTCCGTACGGCGCTGCAGCTCGGCGAAGCCCAACGTGGTGTCCTCGACGGTGAAGGCCTGCAGCACGGTGAGGGCCTTGGCCAGGACGCCGCTCGGCGCGTCGTCGCTCACGGGGGACTTCCTTCCGGGGAGCATTAACGCCTCGACTGTACGGGACGGTGTGCACCGGTACGGGACCATGCGACCGCGCCGGGGTGACGGTGTGTCACCACCGCGCACGTAGACTGAACGGATGAGCGACAAGCAGGTGGGCAAGGCCGTCGGGTCCCAGACCCTCTCCCGTGGACTGCGCGCCCTCGAGCTGGTCGCCGGGCAGCCGCGGGGCCTCGCCGTGCAGGATGTGGCGGAGCACCTCGGGGTCCACCGCACCATCGCGTACCGCACGCTGGTCACGCTCGCCGAGCACCACCTCGTCGTCCGGGACCCGGACGGCCGCTACCGGGCCGGGTCCGGCACGGTCACGCTGGCCCGCGGCTACGCGTCGGGCGTCCGCGAGGCCGCCCTGCCGGTGCTGCGCCGCACGGCCGACGAGCTCGGCGCCACGGTCGCGCTGATCGCGGCGGAGGGCGAAGAGGCCGTCGCCGTCGCCGTGGTCGAACCGCGGTCGGTGGACTACCACATCGGCTACCGGGTCGGCAGCCGTCACCCCGTCGGGGTCGGCGCCGCCGGCCTGGCGCTCGCGACGCTGCGGCTGCCCGCGCCCGCGGAGCCGGCCGAGGTCGCGCAGGCCCGCGACCAGGGCTACGCGCGCACGTTCGGCCAGATCGAACCCGGCGCGCACGGGGTCGCCGTACCCCTGCACATGGCGGACCCGGCGCTGCACATGTGCGTCAACCTCATCACCTCGCGCGGGGACGTGGCCGACGCGTCGGTGGCCGCGATGCGTGCGGTCGCCGAGGAGATCTCGGCGCTGGGCTGACCGCGCCACCATCTCCCGTACGTCACTCGACAGGCCCCCGCGTCCGACGCGGGGGCCTGTCGTTCGTGCGCCTCCACGGCCTTGATCGATCATCCGGGCGGGGCTTGACACCCTCCTGAACCACCCGCATGGTGTTCGCTATCTACAAGCGCTTGTGCGGAGTTTGCACACGAGGTGAGTGGTGGCCGTGGACGACCGGCCGCCTCCCGGTGCCCGAGACCTCCGCAGCGCGCCGAACCCCCGGAGCCGAAGATGCCCCTCAACGACGCCGCGCGTCGCGCCGAGTCACGACGGATCGCGCTGTCCAGCTTTGTCGGCAGCGCCATCGAGTTCTACGACTTCCTGCTGTACGGCGCCGCCGCCTCCCTCGTCTTCAACGAGCTGTTCTTCACCGACCTGAACGCCCTCGCCGGCACCGTCGCCGCCTTCGGCACCCTCGCCGTCGGCTACGTCGCCCGCCCCCTGGGCGGCATCGTCTTCGGCCACTTCGGCGACCGCGTCGGCCGCAAGTCCATGCTGGTCCTGACCATGACGCTGATGGCGCTCGCCAGCTTCGCCATCGGCCTGCTGCCCACCTACGACACCATCGGTATCTGGGCACCGATGCTGCTGGTCGCCTGCCGCCTGGTCCAGGGCGTCGCGGTCGGCGGCGAATGGGGCGGCGCGGCCCTCATGGCCATGGAGCACGCGAGCGCCGAACGCCGCGGCCTGATGGCCTCGTTCGCGAACATGGGCGGCCCCGCCGGCGCCGTGCTCGCCACCGCCGTCTTCGCCGCCTTCTCCGCGCTGCCCGAGGACGAGTTCCTGGCCTGGGGCTGGCGGGTGCCGTTCCTGCTCAGCCTGCTGCTCATGGCGATCGGCCTGTTCATCCGGATGAAGGTCACCGAGAGCCCGGTGTTCGCCGAGGCGCAGCGCAGGGCCCAACAGGAGGCAGCCGAGGGGGAGTCGGGCAAGCAGGAGGCGCCCCTGTTCACCGTGCTGCGCCGCTACCGCAAGAACATCGTCCTGTCCTGCCTCGGCGGCTGCGCGGCCCTCGTCCTGCAGTCGCTGCTCGCCACCTTCATGCTCACCTACGCCACCGGCGTCGGCTTCGAACGCTCCACCGTGCTGCTCGCCCAGACCGTCTCCTCGGCGCTGCACATCTTCACGATCCCCGCGTTCGCGATCCTCTCGGACCGGGTGGGCCGCCGCCCCGTCATGATCACCGGCGCGCTGCTCACCGCCGCCGCCGCGTTCCCGCTGTTCGCCCTGGTCAACACCGGTTCGGCGGTGGCCCTCTTCGCGGCGTACATCATCGGTAACCCGATCCTGCAGGCATCGATGTACGGCCCGATGGCGGCGTTCGTCAGCGAGATGTTCGGCACCCGCGCCCGCTACACCGGCGCCTCGATCGGGTACCAGCTCGCCACCACGCTCGGCGCGGGCACGGCCCCGCTGATCGCGAGCAGCCTGCTCGCCGGGTCCGGCGGCGGCACCCACTCCGCCCCGGTCAGCGTCTACCTGATCGCCGTCTGCCTGATCAGCGCCGCGGCGATCGCGCTGACCCGGGAGTCGCACCGAGCCGACATCGGCGACGGGCCGGTGCGGGCTCCGGTGGCCGGGAGGTCATTGTCGGCGGCGTCGCGTTGAAGGGGGCGGGCCGGTCACCGGCGATGCCGTCCCCGTCAACCCTTGTCGTGCGGGCGGCTATTGGCGCAGGGCGGTGGACGGACTGTGACCGTATTGGCTGCGGTACTGGGCCGTGAACCGGCCGGGATGAAGGAAGCCCCAGCGGGCGGCGATGGCGGCCACGGTGGTGCTGTCGGGGTCCGCGGCCAGCAGGTCACGGTGGGCATTGGCCAGGCGCGCGACGCGCAAGTAGGCGAGGGGAGTCGTGTCCTGGTGCCTTCGGAAGGCGTACTGCAGTGCCCGAGGGGTGACATGGGCGGCGGCAGCGATGTCGGCGAGCCCGATGTCGCGATGGGCGTGGTCGTCGATGAAGGACATCGCACGCCGCACGGTGGCGGGCACGGGTGCGCTCGCGCGTCGTGGCGGGGCGGGCGGCAGGGCGTCGTTGGGGAAGACGGTGAGGGCCGTGGCGGCGAGCAACCGGGAGGCATTGCCGATGAGCAAGGGCTGGCCGGCGGCTTCGTCGTTGGCGAGCACGTGATGGGCGATGTGGCGGACGGTGCTCTTCCAGAGTTCGGCCAGCTGCGGAGATGAGGGCCGCAGCCCGGTGAACTGCCAGGCGCCGAGCGGTTCACCGGGCAGTTGACCGGCCGCCTCGTGCAAGAGGGACGGGCGTAGGAGAACGGCCTGCAGGGCCGCGTCGTGGGTGGAGGACCGGTAGGTACGGTCGGGCAGCGCCTGGATGAAGACGTCGCCGACGGCGAAGCGTTCGTCGAATCCGGCGCATTGGTGGGCGAAAGTGCCCCGACGGACTCCGACGATCAGCAAGGAGTCCATGCGGGCGGCGACATTCAGGTCCAGAGGTGTGTCGACGTCGTCGACCGCGAAGGTGCCGGCGTCGGTGCGGCTGTGGCGGAAAGCGCGCCCGCTCCTGGGGGTGGTCATGCGCACATTCAGCTCGTAAGCACAGTCCAGGAACGTGCGCACCGCGTCCGGGTCGGTCGAGGAGAAGCTCGTGTGCCTGGGCGCGGCGTGCTGCGGGGGAAGGCCGTCGGGCGTCACGAGCGGGTGCCGTCCGCCTGGTGCCGGTCGACGCGGCAACGCGCCAAACGCATGATCAACATACGGAAAAGCCTGGCATACCGTCGGCACGGCAGGGGAGCGTTTCGTGCAACGTCCAGGCACCTTCGTTGTGGGCACTGTGCGCTGCGGCGCGGCCTGGTGAGGATGGTCGGGCGCGGAGCTCCCCGTGAGGGTGGTCCGCGGCGCCGGGGGTGGGGACCGGTCGGCGGGCCCCCACCCGCGGTCAGCGGTTCATGGGTGGTGCCCCAACATGCGAGCCCACCAGTCCCGACGCCGGGTCACTTGCGAAGCCGAGAACGGTACTCGCCCGGGGACGTGCCTCGGGCGCGGCGGAAGGCACGGCTGAAGGCGTGCGGAGAGGCGTAGCCGACCGCGCCGGAGATCGACTCGACCGGCTCCTCGGTGTCGCGGAGCCGTACGCACGCCAGGTCGATGCGCCACTGTGTCACGTAGGCGCCCGGCGTCTGGCCGAGGGCGGACCGGAAATGCCTGGACAGCGTCGCGCGGGAGACGTTCGTCGCGGCGGCCAGGGTCTCGGTGGTCCACGGGCGTTCCGGTCGGGCGTGGACACATGTCAGAGCCTCGCGCACGACCGGATCACGCATCGCTCCCAGCCATGAGCCGGCCT
This sequence comes from Streptomyces sp. NPDC051684, assembly GCF_044453445.1. Lineage (NCBI taxonomy): Bacteria > Bacillati > Actinomycetota > Actinomycetes > Kitasatosporales > Streptomycetaceae > Streptomyces > Streptomyces sp. NPDC051684. The sequence goes on from NZ_JBITCS010000010.1 coordinate 195,463, forward strand.
GCTCCTGCGGGTTGCGGGCCAGCCAGGCGCGTACGAACTGGACGAGCAGTAGGTCGACGATGCTGTTGACGGCGGCGGTGGTGCCGATCTGCGGCTGTGCGAGCTCGGCGGCGAGAAGTTCGACGGTTCGTCCGAGCTGCGCGTTCTCCCGGGCGGTGACATGCATCGGCTGGGCGAGGGAGGTGAGCACCGGTGTGTGCACCTCCGGGTCCTGCTCGTAGCGCAGGACGATCACTTCCGTCAGTACGGGCGCCGAGCCCAGCCGCAGGGCTCGGCCGTCGCCGAAGGCCCGGGCCGCCGCGGCACGGTCGCAGGAGCCCATCGTCGCGTCGGCGCTGCCGGCTATGCCGTGTGCGGTGCCCGGTGACACCAGGACGGCGTCTCCGGCCCGCACTTGAAGTGGCTTCTCGGCCGGGACGTGGAGCCACATCGTGCCGCGGGACACCACGTGCAGTGCCGCACCTGGAGAGGAGTCCAGCCGCAGGCCCCAGCTTCCTCCGGCCTTCAGCCTGACCCCGAGTGCCCCTCGCGCACCCGACACACGCAAGACCTCTGCCAGCACATCCATGGAGCCATTCTCGTCCACTGCTGCCTGCTGCCTGCCGCCCGTCGATGCACGTGCCCTCGTCGACGGCTTCAAGTCACGTCGAGAACGACCTTTCCGTGCACCTTCCGCGCGAACAGCGCCCGGACGGCGTCGTCCACGTCCCGCCAGTCGCCCCGCAGTCCGACCGGTGCCGTGAGCCTCCCCGCGACCATGAGGCCCAGCAGATCCGTCAACTCCCCACTGGTCGGCGTCATGTCGCCGAAGGTGGCGATGCTCCGGGGTTCGCCGAAGCCGAACAAGTCCCCTGCCGGGAACGTGGTTTCCTGCCCCGAGGAGTAGCCGACCAGGTGGATGGTGCCGCCCTCGGCGAGGGCGCTCCACGCCTGGGCCACCAGCGGCCCGCCGACGGTGTCCAGGACGAGGTCGAACCGGTCCGCGGTCCCGGCCAGGTCGGTCAGGACCTTGTCGGCCCCGAGCTCGCGGAGCCCGGCGGACCGTTCCGGCGCCCCGACGAGTGCCGTCACCCGGGCGCCCGCCAGCGCCGCGAGCTGGATGGCGAAGTGCCCAACGCCCCCGCTCGCGCCGGTGATCAGCACGTGGCGCGCCAGCAGGGAACGCTTGCGCAGCACTCTGAGTGCGGTGACCCCGGCGATCCCCAGCGCGGCGGCGTCGGCCAGATCCAGGCCATCGGGAACGGTGCCGAGCGAGGCCGGGTCGACTGCCGCCCGCTCCGCCCACGCGTGAGGAGCCATCCCCACCGCGACGCGTGTGCCTTCGGGCGGCCCCGAGCCGTCGGACGCGGCGCGCACCACGATGCCGGCGGCGTCGTGACCGTGCACGGCGCCGGCCGGCCACTGATGCACGTAATTCAGCTCTCCGAAGTTGAGACCGATGTGCCGTATCTCCACCAGCGCCTCGCCGGCGGACGGTACGGGCTCATCGACATCGGCGAACCGGACGGGTCCGGCCTCACCATGATCGACCACAAGGGCACGCATAGGGGGTGTGTTTCCTTCTCTCGGGGATGTGCCTGAACCTTCCTTGAACCCTACGCAGGGCCTGGTCAGCGACCAGGCCCGCGAGAATCAAACAGTTGACGATCCGTGTCACCACCCACCACGCGCGCCCGCGTTGCGCCGGGCTGGATTCGGTCAACTCTCAACTGACGGCCTGTACCGTGCATGGTCCTGACGTCGTCATTTGGCACCGCCCGGACGGCTGCGGTCGGTTCCGATTCGGACAGACCTGTGACGACTTCACGTGGTTCCCGCTGATACCTGCGGACTCGTCGCAGTGCAGGGCGAGTTGGATCTTCACGCATCGTCATTCGGCTTCAGCCCCCTTGGAGGGGCCGAATGGCGACGTCAGAGACACAGCGCTCTCTTGTCGCGTCCATGACTCGCTGCATAGCGTGCCCCACCGTCAGACCAGACGCAGTGGGGGACACGCGCCTTTCGGTGACCCTCCGCACCCATGGCCGCAATTGGAAAGTGGGGGAAGAACGTGCAGAGAAGCAGAGGGTTGACCCGGGTCCGCCCGTTGGCCGCGGTGACCGCCGTGGCAGCCGCGCTCACGATGGTGCTCGGCGGCACCTCGTCGGCGGCCGCGGCACCGGCCGACTCCGGCAGCCGCACCGGCACCGACTCGTTATCCGCCGGCACCGGTTCCTTACCTGCCACCGCCACCGCCACCGACGCCGCCCGGGAGGGTGCCGACCGCACCGCCAAGGCCACCATGCGCGAGATACCGGTGGAGAAGCTGGTCACCCGCACCCCCGACAGCAAGGGCAACCTCAAGGTACTGCTGGACAACGGGAAGACCGTTCGGATCCCCGCCTCCGCCAAGGACCGGATCGCCAAGGCCCTGGCCGCACACGGCGCGGACGGCGACGTCAGCACCAAGGGAACCGTCTACGGCAACTGCGGCAGCTCCTACGTCACGCTCCACCAGAAGTCCAACGGCTACCCGGTCCGCATGCGCACCGGGTTCGATCTGAAGCAGCCCGCCGTCGCCTACACGTGGGTCGTCGCCCTCACCGGCCCCGGCTTCGCCGACGACTACGAGAGCGCCGGCGGCCTGGCCCTCCAGCGAAGCTGGGACGGCGAGTACAACAGCGACAACGACGAGTCCGAGGGCTGGTACTTCGCCTCGGTGGCCCCCGTCGCATCCAACGCCGTGCTGTGGAACGGCAACGTCTGCACCAGCGGCGGCCCGACCGAGCTCGAGTACCTCACCGAACCCAAGGCTTCCTGCCTGGAGAACGTGTCCTCCGGCACCGAGCCCGCGGGCACCGGCTGGATCCGCAACACCAGCGTCGGCGTCGATCACCGCAACAAGACCACCAGCGCGCAGGACGGACCCGGCCGGCGCGCCTCCGAGGCCAGCGCCTGCCTGACCCGGAACGGCGGCGCCAACATCCTCGGCGGCAAGGGCCAGTCCGCCCGCCACCAAGAGACGAACCTCGTGCCCTGCTTCCAGGTCGGCGTGAACACCGGCGCCGGCAGTATGCGTACCTACGAGACCATCGTCCAGAACGCGGTGGCCAACGACCTGGGCCGCAACGGCGCCGTCTACTACCGCGTGACGCCGCTCTATCGGGACGCGACGAGCACCATCCCGTCCTCGATCCTCATGAGCGCCACGCTCCAGCGCGACAACGGCAGCTCGCGGTCGCTGTTCTGGTTCCGCATCGTGGGGAACACCGGCCCGGGTAGCGTCAACCTCGGAAACTGATCCGGAGCACGGCGAGCAACGCGTCATGAGGGAGCCGGAAATGGGCACCGTTCTGCACCGCACCACCCTGCCGCGGCCGTACGACGCCGCAGCGGTTGTCCCCGAACTGGCTCCCCTGGCCCGCACTGCGACCCGGCTGCACCCGCGGCCCGGGTCGCCCACCCCGCGCGACAGCTCGATCGGCGGGCCGCTGTTGTGGCCCGCCGACGAGCCCTGGCCCCACTGAGAGGGCCCGCACGAGCCGGACGGCCGCAGCATCCCGACGCCCGACGACGTCCGCGTGCTGCGCCGTCTGCGCCCGGCCGCGGCCGGGCGCGCACTCACCCCGCAGGAGCAGGACCAGCGCGAACGCGCACGAGTGGGCCGCGCATAGCCCCAGCCGGGTGAGCCGGTGGCGATGCTCCCGGTGGCACAGCTGTACGTTGCCGAGGTCCCCGGCCTGCACCCGCCGCACGACGTCGACCTGCTGCAACTCCTGTGGTGCCCCTTCGACCACCCAGGCCAGGCCGAACCCGCCACCGCCTGCACTGGCGCACCGCCGAGGCGATCGCGAAGCCGCTTCAGGAGCCTGCGCCGCAGCCCCCCGCTGTCCAGTGCGAGGGCAGCCTCCCGGAGCCCTGCCTCCTCGCCCCCGAGCAGGTCACCGAGTTCCCCGACCCCATGGAGCTGGAGCCAGACCTCGCCGCCCGCATCGAGGACCCCGACACCTGGGACGGCGACGAGCTCGCTTACCTCAACGACCGTTCCTACGCCCCCGGTTCGAAGGCCGGCGGCTGGCCCGCCTGGGGCCTGACCGACCCCGAACCCGTCCCCTGCTCCGCCTGTGGCGCGCGGATGACCCCGCTCCTCACCCTCGCCTCCACCGAGTGGACCGACGAGTCCGCCTCCTGGACCCCCTTGGAAGACCACGGGACATCCCCGACCCCCGCAATGCTCCAGGTGGCCGATGCGGCCACCCTCCAGCTGTACGCCTGCCCCACCGACCCGAACCATCCCCACCAGGCCCGGGTGCAGTAATCGCCGCCCCATCCTTCCGTTGCGCGTGAGGCGGGGGCCCTTGGCGTTTCGATCCGGAGCGGGGACGCCGAGCCCGCCGCGCGGGCCCGCCGACCGGGCACGCCCGCGTGGCGCGAACACCTCGGTTCGGCGGGCAGAGGAGAGGTTGACGGGGCAACGCTCTGAACACCTACGCGAGTTGCCCCGTACCTTCGTATGTACCGCACCGACAGGGGAGAGCCACTGGCGTCCGCGGACGGCGGCCCGGGCAGGGCGCGTGGGCAAGGTGGCTCACGGGACGAGTGGGACGGAGTGTGGGGGACATGCCTCCAGAGATTGTCGGCCACCATGGAGCGCTGGCCGGAAAGAGGTTCGCGATCGGGAGCAAGCCGCTCACCTTCGGGCGCAGGAGCGGGAACAGCGTGGTGATCTCCGATGTGAGCATCTCGCGGCTGCACGCGGAGGTACGCCGCGAGGGGCACGGCTTCGTCCTCTACGACAGGGGGAGCGCCAACGGCACCCTGGTGAACGGGGAACGCGCCACGTCGCATGTGCTGCAGCCCGGCGATCTGTTCACCATCGGAGAGGAGTCCTTCACTTTCGAGGCGGCAGCCCCGATGGAGACGATCCTGGATCTGTCGGTCCTGGACGCCCTCACCCCGCCACCGCTGGCAGAGCCGGGGCCGGTGCTGGAAGTCACGGTCTCCGGCGGCGGCCCGGTCGGTCTCGCCTTCGCGCTCCAGCTGGAATCGCTGCTCGGCCGCCGGGTTCGCATCACGGTGTACGACGGCCGCTGGACCCGGGACGGTGACGGTGACGGCGGCCGGGTGGTGTGGAAGGACGAGAAGCAGGGCAACGTCCGGCGCCAGCAGGTGGTCACGGTGCAGAGCCGGCAGTACATGGGGCTCGCGGAGGAGATCAGGGACCGGCTCTTCCAGGAGGGCCGGTACAGCGAGATGTGGCCGTCGGGTCCGGACTCCGTCGACGGCCGCGCGCCGCGCAACATCCGTATCTCCCACGTCGAGGACGCACTCCTTGAACTCGCCGGTGAGAAGTCCGACCGGATCCGGCTGGTCCCCGAGCGTTTCGATGCCGTCGAGCACCGGGAGGTGGCGGCCGCCGGCCATGTCCTCGCCGTCTGCGAGGGGGGCCGTTCGCGGACCCGGGAGCACTTCGCGGGCAAGTTCGGCCGGGCCGACTCGTCGATCTATTCGCTCGAGGGCGCGCACCTTCAGGACGTGGTCCTCGGCCTCAAGGTCAAGTCCGGCCTCAGCGACCCGATGTCCGTGCTGCTCACCGTCGCGCAGAACCGTTTCCTGCTCAACTCGCTGCGCGGTGAGGGCTTCCTCAACATGCGGCTCACGGACAGCGAGGCGCGAGAGGTGGTGGGGATCGACCCGGTCCGGCAGGTCTTCGAGGAGTGCATCGCCTCCCGCCCGTGCGTGATGAACCGCGGCACGGACGGCGACTTCCTCTGCGACACCCACCGCACCCTGTTCCTGCCCGCTCTCATCAAGAGCTCGGCGCTGTGGAAGCGCGTGGGGGAAGGGCTGCGGCTGTTCGGCGTGGCCGAGGAGGACCTGACCGCGGTCACCGCGTTCCGCCTGGACATGGTGCAGCGCACCAGGTTCACCGCACGCCTGTACGCGGTCACGGCCACGACCCCGGGCACGTACGGGTTCCTGCTCGGCGACGCCGCCAACGCCATCCATTTCTGGCCGGGTCGCGGCCTCAACAGCGGTCTGGGATCGGCGGTCTCGCTCGCCCGGACACTCAGCGGGACATGGCGCGGGCAACCGTTCAGGGACGCCGACTTCGTACGGCACGAGGCCGCGATGTCGATGCTGCAGTACCGGCACAAGAGCCGCGCCTGGAACGCCATGATCACCACGGACGAGGACGGGGAGACCGCCGCGATCAAGGAAGTGATCGAGCAGAGCCTCACGGACGCGGCGGACGACCCCCGCAGCCGTGAGGTCGACCTGGAGGCGCTGTTGGACCAACTGTGCTCCATCCGAGACCGGTTGGCGTCACGCCTCCCCGGCATGCCGGACGACGCCCAGCTGCGATCCCACCTGGAGACGCTGCGCGGCGAGACGCTCCACACCCTCCTTCGCAGCGGCCCCTGGGACACCCGGACCGTCGGCGGCGAGGAGGTCGACATCGACATCTTCTATGCGCAGGAGGGGGCTGTGGTGGCGGCCTGAGCGGCGCACGGCGACCTGGAGCGGAAGGCCGACCGGCCGCAGCCCGTGCGTGGCCGTGTCGGCCTCGGTCGAAGACGACCACCGTGGTGTCCGGTTCCCCCGTCGGGAGCCAAGTCGCCTGCCCCGTCGCGCCCTTGAAGTCGCCCGTGCCTCCGGTCACCGCGGAGTGGGTGACGCGCGGGATGGTCGAGTGCGCCGACCGTCGTCTTCCCGGGCGACTGGGTGGTGCAGTCGTAGAAGAACCGGCCCACCGCCTTTCCCGAGGCGTCGAGAAGGCGGGCGTCGCCGTCGAACTCGCCGCCCTCCTTGCCGCTCGGGTTCTCGTCCTCGTAGCCGCGATCCACGGTCAGTGTTGGCAGCGGGTCGGACGTCGGCGACGGCTCCAGGGCCGCCGCGGGCGTCGTGAGGGCGCCGGCCGCCACCGTGAGTGAGGCGACCGCGAGTCCCAGGAAGCGACTGAGGATGTGGGTGGGTGTCATGACGTAGCCGGTCGCCCACCGTGAGTGACTCACGTCTGCGTCGTGGTGCCTCCGGGTGTCGGTGACGGGCGGTCAGGTCGCGGGACATGTCATTGACGTGGCGTGTGCATGCTGCGAAACTCCCCTCGCTTGAACCAACCGATCGTTCGGCCGGTGTGCCGGACGTCCTGCTCCGGCCGTGCGCGGTCGTGGTGGTGCGGCGACCCCGAAACCACCCCGCCCCCGGAGCGCGGTCCACGAGAGCGCCGTGGGATCCCGGCGTCGTGGTCAATTCCCTTTGGTGACTCGACGGAAGGTGGAACCATCCTGTGATTGCGGAGTCCATGCCTGCGGAGCCCATACCTGTGAGTGCGGATCCCGCGACGGTCCAACCCCGGCGCCGGGCGCGGCGCCTTGTCGGTGTGTTGGGGGCCGGTCTGCTGGTGGCCGCGGCCGCCGTGACACCAGCGCATGCGGGTGCGGGTGCGGGTGCGGGTGCTGGTGTCGGGACGGACGGCGACGGCGGCGCCGGTGTCTCCGTCACGTCGCTGCGGCAAGGGGCCGTCACCATCAAGCGCGACAAGTGGGGCGCCCCCAACATCTACTCCGGCACCACGTTCGGGCTGTTCTACGGATACGGCTACGCCGCCGCCCAGGACCGCCTGTTCCAGCTCGACATGACCCGGCGCGGCGCCGAGGGAACCGTCTCGGAGGTGCTCGGCGCCGACTACGCCGACTTCGACTCCGCCGTGCGCGGGAACGTCGACACCGACTCGGTGCGCAAGCAGTACGAGGCGCTGTCCTCCCGCGACCGGGACATCCTCGACGGCTACGCGCGCGGCCTGAACACCTGGATCGACAAGGCGCTCGCCGACCGGGACCGGCTGCTGCCGAAGGAGTACTACGACTTCGGTTTCACCCCGAAGCACTGGACCGGTCTGGACGTCGCGATGGTCACCGTCGGCACGATGGCCATCCGCTTCTCCGACTACAACGCCGAGTTGGACAATCTCGCCCAACTTCGGCAGTTGGAGGCGAAGTTCGGGACGAAGCGCGGGCGTGAGGTGTTCGACCAGTTGCACTGGAAGGTCGATCCCAAGGCGCCGTCGACCATCTCCGCCGCCGATGGTGGCAGTCGGGTGTCGGGCGGGCGAGGAGGACCTGCGGAGTTGCCCGCGTCCGGGGCCGTCAACGGGCTGCGGGCCGGTGCGCCCCCGGCCGCCGTCCCGCCCGAGGAACAGCTTCCCAAGGCCGTAAGTGCCAAGGGTGCGAAGGGTGCGAAGGGTGCGAAGAAGCGTGACCGCGCCGCCGTCACCGAGCAGTTGTCCGCCCTCTGGGCCCCCGCCCGCCAACCGCGCTTCTCCAACATGATGCTCGTCGGCAAGAAGCGCGCCCGCGGCGCCGAGAGTCTGCTGCTCAACGGGCCGCAGTTCGGCTCGTTCAACCCGTCCTACGTGTACGAGGTCGGGCTGCACGGCGCCGGGTTCGACGTCGTCGGCAACACGCCCTTCGCATACCCCGTGGTGCTCTTCGGGCACAACGCCGACATCTCCTGGGGCGCGACGGCCGGCAACGGTGACACCGTCGACATCTACGAGGAACGCCTCGATCCCGCCGATCGCCGGCGCTACCGCCATGGCGGCGGCTATCGGGCGATGACCACGCGCACCGAGACCGTACGGGTCAAGGGCGCCGCCGACCGCAAGGTCACGGTGCGCTCCACGGTGCACGGGCCCGTCGTCGCCGTCGACGCCGACCGCGGCGTCGCGTACACCAAGAAGCGCAGCTGGGCGGGGAAGGAGCTGGAGTCGCTGTTCGCCTGGGTCGACTCCACGCAGGCCCGCGACCACGCCGAGTGGGAGAAGCAGGCGCGCCGCCTGGCCATCAGCATCAACTGGTACTACAGCGACCGGCACGGCAACATCGGCTACTTCTTCGCCGGACACTTCCCCGAGCGTCCCACGGGCCAGGACCGGCGGCTGCCCGCCGACGGCAGCGGAGCCATGGAGTGGCGGGGCACTCAGCCCGTGGCCACCGGCAATCCGCATGTCCTCAACCCGCGCGAGGGCTACCTGGCCAACTGGAACAACTCGCCCGCGCCCGGCTACCCGAACTCCGACTTCACCCCGTGGGCCAGGGCCGACCGCGTCGTGCTGCTGCAGAAGCAGCTCGCCGCGCAGCAGCGCATCAGCGCCGACGACCTGTGGCGGATGATGAAGAACGCCGCCCTCACGGATGTCAACGCGGACTGGTTCCGGCCGCTCGTCCGCAAGGCCACCGCCGGTCTCCCGGCCGACAGTCCGGAGCGGCGCGCGGCCGATGCCCTGGCCAAATGGGACGGGCGCAACACCGACGACGACCGTGACGGGCGCTACGACAGCCCCGGCAGCGCCATCATGCGGACCTGGCTGAACGCCGCCCTCGCCGATACCCTCGGCAAGACCCTGCCGAAGGACGTCGCCGCGAAGTACACGACCACGGAGTACGCCGAGCCGGGCAAGCCGACGCCGGGCAGCCAGCATGTCACCGCCGGCGGCCAGGTCCTCTACAACGCCCTGCTCGGCAAGGACGCCTCCGTGCCCCAGCGCGTGGACCTGCTCGACGGCCGCAGTGTCACGGACGTGATTCGCAAGGCCCTGCGTACGACGGCGAGTTCGCTCACCGACACGTACGGCAGCGGTGACACCGCGAAGTGGCTGGCGCCCGTCGCGGGACACACCTTCGGCACGAGCAGCTACCTCGGCATCCCCATGACGGACAAGGGTGCCGAGCTCTCCGGGCCGGTCTTCATGAACCGCGGCACCGAGAACGACCTGATGGTGGCCACACCCGAGCGGATCTCCGGCCATGATGTGCTGCCGCCCGGCCAGAGCGGCTTCACCGCATCCGACGGCACCCGGTCACCGCACTACTCCGACCAGCTCGACCTGTACGTCAACTGGCGCCACAAGCCGACGTACTTCACCGAGCGCGAGGTGGACGAGAACCTCAGGTCCACGGAGCGGCTGACGGTCCCGGAACGCTGACCGGCCGTGGTGTCGCCGACGCACAGGGAGACGTGCAGGGAGCTGTCGGGCTGGCAGGTGTGCTCAGCGGGCCAGTTCACCGAGCAGCCGCCAGGTGCGTCGGCGATCGGCGTCTCCCGCGATCTCGGTGCCCGAGAACACGACCTCGGTGGCGCCGGCGTCGCGGTAACGGCGCACCTCGGTCTCGAGCGCCTTCTCGTCGCCGATCACGGCCAGGTCCGCGGCCCGCCGACCGCCGGACAGTTCGATGACCCGCGCGTAGGACGGGATCTGCTCGTAGAACGCGAGGTTCTCCGTGGCCTTGGCGCGCACCGCGTCGACATCGTCCGTGACCACGCCGGGCACCAGGGCCACGACCCGGGGCGCCGGACGGCCGGCGGCCTCGGCCGCGGCGGTCAGCGCGGGCACGATGTGGTCCGCCAGGGCACGCGGTGCCGCCAGATAGGGCAGGATGCCGTCGGCCAACTCGCCGCTCGCCCGCAGGGCCTGCGGGCCCATCGCGGCGACCAGCAGGGGGACGCCGTTCTCGGCGCCCGGTACCCGCGCCGGGACCGGTGTGGTGGCGGTGAGCAGCTCGCCGTGGAAGTCGGCCGCGCCGGTCTCGGTCAGCTCGCGCAGCCCGGTGAGGAATTCACGCAGCCGGGCGACGGGGCGTTCGAAGGGCAGACCGAAGCCCGTCTCCGTCAGCAGTTTCGTGCCCAGGGCCAGACCGAGGTGATATCGGCCGTGGGTCGCGGCCTGGGCGGTCTGGGCCTGACTGGACACCAGGAGCGGGTGCCGGCCGAACACGGGGATCGCGGAGGTGCCGACCTGAAGGCCGGGCACTTCGCGCCCGACGATGGCCGCGAGCTGGGGCGAGTCCGCGCCGAAGGTCTGCCCGAACCAGGCCGACGTGACACCGAACTCCGCGGCCTCCCACGCCAGTTGAACGGTGGCGTCGACCTGGTTCGGCGCGTCGGCCGCGTTGAGTGCTACTCCAACAGTCATGTCAGTCGGAACGGGTGCCGGGCGAACCCGCATTCCGGTCCGCGTATGACAGCTTCTTGTCAGTCGTATGAACAAGGTCCTGTACGGGAGCCCGGCCGTCGTCACCCTGGCCCCTGACTCCGGCGGCCGTTGGCGCGAAAAGGGACCGGCGCCCTGCCCTTCGCGGGCGGGCGCCGGTCCTTCGGAATCACCGGATCAGCAGATCAGTCAGTCCCGGTTGTCGATGATCCGTTTGATCTTTCCGATCGAGCGCTTCAGTGTCTCCGGGGCCACGATGTCGACCCCGACACTGATGCCGACGCCGTCCTTGACACCCTTGGCGATCTCCGCGGCGGCAGCCGAGCGCCGCTCGGCGCCGGTGTCGGCGCGTGCCTCGACCCGTACGGTCAGGTGGTCCATGCGGCCCCGCCGGCTCAGCTCCAGCTGGAAGTGCGGGGCGACGCCTGGCGTGCCGAGGAGGATCTCCTCGATCTGGCTGGGGAAGACGTTCACCCCGCGCAGGATGATCATGTCGTCGCAGCGTCCGGTGACCTTCTGCATCCGGCGGAAGGGCGCCCGGGCCGTGCCGGGCAGCAGGCGGGTCAGGTCCCGGGTGCGGTAGCGGATGATGGGTAGCGCCTCCTTGGTGAGGGAGGTGAACGTCAGCTCGCCCTCCTCCCCGTCGGGAAGTGCCTCGCCCGTGATCGGGTCGACGACCTCGGGGAAGAAGTGGTCCTCCCAGATGTGCAGCCCGTCCTTGGTGTCCACGCACTCCTGGGCGACCCCCGGGCCGATGACCTCGGAGAGCCCGTAGATGTCAACGGCGTGGATGCCCATGCGGTCCTCGATCTCCCGGCGCATCGCCTCGGTCCACGGCTCGGCGCCGAAGATGCCGATCTCCAGCGAGGTGCTGCGCGGGTCGATGCCCTGGCGCTCGAACTCGTCGAGCAGCGTGAGCATGTAGGAGGGTGTGACGAGGATGATCTCCGGCTGGAAGTCCTGGATGATCTGAACCTGGCGTGCGGTCATGCCGCCGGAGGCCGGGATGACGGTGCAGCCGGCCCGCTCGGCCCCGTAGTGGGCGCCGAGGCCGCCGGTGAACAGGCCGTATCCGTAGGAGTTGTGCACCTTGTGGCCGGGGCGGCCGCCCGCGGCGCGGATCGAGCGGGCGAAGACGTCGGCCCACATCGACAGGTCGTTGTCGGTGTAGCCGACGACGGTCGGGCGTCCTGTCGTGCCGCTGGAGGCGTGGATGCGGCGCACGTCCGCCATGGGGACGGCGAACATGCCGAACGGGTAGGTGTCGCGCAGGTCCGCCTTGGTGGTGCAGGGGAAGCGCGCGAGGTCCTCCAGGGTGCGGCAGTCCTCGGGTCGCACCCCGGACGCGTCGAACTTCTTGCGGTACAGCTCGACGTTGTCGTAGGCGTGCCGCAACGTGGCCTGGAGGCGGGTCAGTTGCAGGTCCCGGAGTCCGGCGCGGTCCAACTGCTCGCCCGCGTCCCGGAGTTCACCGGGGAGTGCGGGGCCGAGCCGCCGTCCCGATTCGGTCGTGACTTGCGTGTTGCTGCCCATCGTCATGCCTCCACACTTCGGATCACGCGGCTTCGTCCCCGGAACTCCGCGATGACTTCCTCGCCCCGCCGGACGCTGATGTCGTAGATTCCGCTCCGCCCGTAGGTGGTGCGTTCCCACGCCGTCGCCGTCAGGACGTCGCCCTCGGCGGCGGGTGCCACGAAGGTGATGTCCGCGCCCGAGGCCACGGTCACCGGTCCGCGGCTGTTGCAGGCGCAGGCGAAGGCCGTGTCGGCGAGCAGGAAGACGTAGCCGCCGTGGGCGATGCCGTGTCCGTTGACCATGTTCTCGCGCACGGTCATCCGCAGCTCGGCCGCCCCCTCGCCGGCCGAAAGCAGCTCGATGCCCAGCTGCCGGGACGCCTTGTCCGCGGCGAACATCTTCTGCGCGGGACCGGCCTCCGCCTGCCCCTCAGGTCCCTCGGTCGGCGCCGGTTCACCCGCCTGCTGCCCGGAATCGGATATTTCCACAGTTCATCGACCACCCTTGCTGCCCGACCGAACATTCGGTTAGCGTTACGACGCGATCAAGGAATCAGCATCTGAAGTGCCTGTCAAGAGGTGGATTGTCTTGTCCGAGACCCCCAGCCAGCGCCCCGACTTCTTCGCCCGCCACCAGAACCTGCTGGAGCGGGCCGTCGTCGCCGCCTCCGAGCGCGACCACTGGTCGGCGTACGCGGAGTCCCCCAGCCCCAAGGTGTACGGCGCCGAGGCGGCGCCCGCGGGGGAGGCCGCCTTCCGTGCGCGCCTCGACGCCGCCTTCGAGATACCCGGCCACCCCGGCAACGGGACCGTCTCCCCGCAGGAGCGCTCGCCGTACGGCTTCGACCTGGGCATCGACTACCCCCGCGTGACGCCCGAGGAGGCCGTCGCCGCGGCGAAGGCCGCCGCCCCGGCCTGGCGCGCCGCCACCGCGGACCAGCGCGCCGGTGTCGCCGCCGAGATCCTGGCCCGGCTCAACGCCGCGAGCTTCGAGATCGCGCACGCCGTGCACCACACGACCGGCCAGCCGTTCGTGATGGCCTTCCAGGCGGGCGGCCCGCACGCCCAGGACCGCGGCCTGGAGGCCGTGGCGTACGCCTGGGCCGAGCAGAAGAAGCTCCCGACGACCGCCCGCTGGACCAAGCCGCAGCGCAAGGGCGACGACCTGGTGATGGAGAAGACCTTCACCCCCGTCGGCCGCGGCATCAACCTCCTCGTCGCCTGCAACACCTTCCCGACCTGGAACGGCTACCCGGGCCTGTTCGCCGGCCTCGTCACCGGCAACCCGGTCGTCGTCAAGCCGCACCCGGGCGCCGTGCTGCCGCTCGCCCTCACCGTCCGTATCGCCCGCGAGGTGCTCGCCGAGGCCGGTTTCGACCCGGACGTCGTGCTCCTGGCGGCCGAGGGCACCGGCGAGCGCACCGCCGCCGAGCTGGCCGTGCACTCCGCCGTACGGGTCGTGGACTTCACCGGCTCCAAGGAGTTCGGCAACTGGCTGGAGGACAACGCCCGCCAGGCCGTCGTCTACACCGAGAAGGCCGGGCTCAACACGTTCGTCCTGGACTCCACCGACGACTACAAGGGCCTGCTGCGCAACCTCGCCTTCTCGCTGTCCCTCTACAGCGGCCAGATGTGCACCACCCCGCAGAACCTCCTGGTCCCGCGCGACGGCCTCCGCACCGAGCAGGGCCCGCGCACGGCCGCCGAGTTCGCCGAGGACCTCGGCCTCGCGCTCGACAAGCTCCTCGGCGACCCGCAGCGCGCCGCGGGCACGCTCGGCGCGATCGTCAGTGCCTCGGTGAACGAGCGCCTCGATGCCGCGGCCGGTCTGGGCAAGCCCGTCCACCCCACGCAGGCCCTGGAGCACCCCGACTACGAGGGCGCCACGCTGCGCACTCCGCACGTCGCCCTGCTGGACACGGCCGACGCCGACAGCCGGGAGATCTTCACCCGCGAGTGGTTCGGCCCGATCTCCTTCGTGATCGCCACCGACTCCACCGAGCACAGCCTGCGCCTCTTCACCGAGACGGTCGGCGAGCACGGCGCGCTCACCTCGACCGTGCACGCCACCGGCGAGGACACCCTCGCCGCCGCGCGGCTCGCGGCCCTGGAAGCGGGCGTGCACCTCTCGGAGAACCTGACCGGCGCGGTGTTCTCCAACCAGACCGCCGCGTTCAGCGACTTCCACGGCAGCGCCGCCAACGCCGCCGCCTCCGCGACGCTCACCGACTCGGCGTTCATCACGGGCCGCTTCGACACCCTTCAGTCGCGTCGGCACGTCCCCGCGGACGCCGCCGAGCCCGCCGCCGGTGAGGAGAATTCCCGTGCCTGACAAGGCTCTTGGCGAGGTCTACCTCGTCGACGGCGCCCGCACCCCGCAGGGTCGCTACGGCGGCGCGCTCGCCTCCGTACGCCCCGACGACCTGGCCGCGCTCGTGGTCGGCGAGGCCGTGCGGCGCGGCGGTGTCCCGGCCGAGGCCGTCGACGAGGTCGTGCTCGGCGCCGCCAACCAGGCGGGCGAGGACAACCGCGACGTGGCGCGCATGGCCGCGCTGCTCGCCGGGCTGCCGCACACCGTGCCCGGCTACACCGTCAATCGGCTGTGCGCCTCCGGCCTCACCGCCGTCGCGTCGGCGGCGCAGGCGATCCGCGGGGGAGAGGCGGATCTGGTCGTCGCCGGTGGCGTCGAGTCGATGACCCGCGCCCCCTGGGTGATGGCCAAGCCCGGCACCCCCTGGGCCCGGCCAGGCGAGGTGCACGACACGTCGCTGGGCTGGCGCTTCACCAACCCGCGCTTCTCCGCCGCCGACCGCGACACCGCCGGATCGGGTCCGGAGACCGTCAAGACGACGCTCTCCATGGGCGAGACGGCCGAGGAGGTCGCCGCCCTCGACGGCATCACCCGCGCCGAGTCCGACGCCTTCGCGCTGCGCAGCCACGAGCGGGCCATTGCCGCGCAGGAGGCCGGGCGCTTCGACCGGGAGATCGTGCCGGTGCCCGTCAAGGACGGCGAAGTGACCCGGGACGAGGGCCCCCGCCCCGGCACCACGCTGGACAAGCTCGGCTCCCTGCGGACCGTGTTCCGCAAGGACGGCATCGTGACCGCGGGCTCCGCGTCGCCGCTGTCCGACGGCGCGGCGGCCCTGGTCGTCGCGAGCGCGGCGGCCGTGGAGCGGTACGGCCTCACGCCCCGGGCCCGTGTGGTCATCTCCGCGTCGGCGGGAGTCCAGCCCAACCTCATGGGCCTGGGCCCCGCACCGGCGACGCAGAAGGCGCTCGACCGGGCGGGCTGGAAGGTGTCCGACCTCGACGCCGTCGAGCTGAACGAGGCGTTCGCCGCCCAGGCGCTCGCGGTCACCCGCCGCCTCGGCCTCGACCCGGACACGGTCAACGCGGACGGCGGAGCCATCGCGCTCGGCCACCCGCTCGGCTGCTCCGGCGCCCGCATCCTGCTGACGCTGCTGGGCCGCCTGGAGCGCGAGGGCGCCCGAAGGGGCCTCGCCACGTTGTGCGTCGGCGTAGGACAGGGCGTCGCGATGCTGGTGGAGCGGGTATGAGCGCGGCGACGCCCACGGAGGCGTACGAGACGCTGCGCGTCGAGGAGCGCGACGACCGCGTCGTCGTGACCCTGCACCGCCCCGAGGCCCGCAACGCCATCAGCGGGCGGATGATCGACGAACTGCACGCGGTGTGCGACGCGTTGGAGCGCGAGCCCCGGCTGCTGCTGCTCACCGGGCACGGCGGGGTCTTCGCGGGCGGCGCCGACATCGCCGAGCTGCTGGCCCGTGGCCGGGACGACGCCCTGCGCGGGATCAACAGCCGGCTCTTCGAGCGGGTGCGGCGGCTGCCGATGCCGACCGTCGCCGCGGTCGACGGCTGGGCGCTGGGCGGCGGCGCCGAGCTGTCGTACGCCTGCGACGTCCGCATCGCCGGGCCCGACGCGGTCTTCGGCAACCCGGAGCCCGGGCTCGGCATCCTCGCCGCGGCCGGGGCCTCCTGGCGGCTGCCGGAACTGGTCGGCGAGTCGGTCGCCAAGCAGGTGCTGCTGGCGGGGCGCACCCTCGACGCGGCGGCAGCGCTCGCGTGCGGCCTGGTCATGGAGGTCGTACCGGCCGACGAACTGACTGAGCGGGCCCATGCGTTGCTCGACCGGATGGCCCGCTCGTCGGCGACCGCGCTGCGGCTGACCAAGCTCGTCGTCGACGCGCCCGGAGCGCATCCGGTCGCCGACGACCTCGCGCAGGCCGTGCTGTTCGAAGGACAGGACAAGAAGGAACGGATGACGCACTTCCTGAACAAGCGGGGACCGGAGAAGAAGGTGAGCCGATCATGAGTTCCACGGCATACGACAACGAGAGCGTCGACGGCGGCACCCTCGATCCCCTCCAAGCACACTTCGAGCGCACCATCGCCAAGGACCAGCGCGTCGAACCGCGCGACTGGATGCCCGAGGGCTACCGCAAGACGCTGATCCGGCAGATCGCTCAGCACGCCCACTCGGAGATCATCGGCATGCAGCCGGAGGGCGACTGGATCACCCGGGCGCCCTCGCTGCGCCGCAAGGCGATCCTGTTCGCGAAGGTGCAGGACGAGGCCGGGCACGGCCTGTATCTGTACTCGGCGGCCGAGACGCTCGGCGCGGACCGCGACGACCTGACCGGGCGGCTGATCTCGGGCCGCCAGAAGTACTCCTCGATCTTCAACTACCCGACGCCGACCTACGCGGACGTCGGTGTCATCGGCTGGTTCGTCGACGGCGCGGCGATCTGCAACCAGGTGCCGCTGTGCCGCAGTTCGTACGGTCCGTACGCGCGGGCCATGGTGCGGGTGTGCAAGGAGGAGTCCTTCCACCAGCGCCAGGGCTACGAACTGCTCATGACGATGATGCGCGGCACCGAGGGGCAGCGCGCCATGGTGCAGGACGCCGTCGACCGCTGGTGGTGGCCCTCGCTGATGATGTTCGGGCCGCCCGACGACGACTCGCCCAACTCCGCGCAGTCGATGGCCTGGCGCATCAAGCGGCACTCCAACGACGAACTGCGCCAGAAGTTCGTCGACATGACCGTCCCGCAGGCCGAGAAGCTCGGCGTCACGCTGCCCGACCCCGAACTGCGGTGGAACGAGGAGCGCGGCCACCACGACTTCGGCACCCCGGACTTCTCCGAGCTGATGCGCGTCATCAAGGGCGACGGGCCGTGCAATGCCGAGCGGGTCGACCGGCGGCGCGCGGCGCACGAGGACGGCGCCTGGGTGCGCGAAGCCGCCGCGTCGCACGCGGCGAAGCAGGCCCGTCGGGCAGAGCCGGCAGACCAGGAAGACAAGGAGCACGTCGCATGAGCGGGACGAACGGCCAGTGGCCGCTGTACGAGATCTTCGTGCGGAGCAAGCGCGGACTCAACCATGTGCACGTCGGCTCGCTGCGCGCCGCCGACGACCGGATGGCCCTCACCCACGCCCGCGACCTCTACACCCGGCGCAACGAGGGCGTCAGCATCTGGGCCGTGCGCAGCGAGGGCATCGCCGCCTCCGCGCCCGACGAGAAGGACCCCTTCTTCGAGCCCAGCGGTGACAAGGTCTACCGCCACCCGACGTTCTACGACATCCCCGCGGATGTCCCGCACATCTAGCCGGACCAGGAGCAGACATGAGTGACGATCAGGTGTACCTGGCCCTGGCCGATGTCGGGGCCGACGAGGAGGGCGACGCGCGCTGGGCCTTCGGCACCGGCTTCGCCGACCCGCTGCACGGGGTGGCGACCTCGCTGCCCGAGTGCGTCGACGGCCGTGCGCTCGCGGCCTGTTGCACGGCGCTCGGCGACGACGCGCTGGTCACCGCGCAGCGCCTCGCCCAGTGGTGCACCCGCGCCCCGGAGCTGGAGGAGGAGGTCGCCCTCGCCAACATCGGCCTCGACCTGCTCGGCCAGGCCCGCCTGCTGTACGCCAGGGCCGGCCAGGCCGACGGCAGCGGCCGCGGCGAGGACGCGTACGCGTACTTCCGCGACGCGGAGGAGTTCCGCAGTGTGCGCCTGGCGGAACTGCCGGGCGGGGACTTCGCGTTCTGTGTCGGCCGCCTCCTGGTGCAGTCCGCCTGGCGGCTCGCGCTCTTCGAGGAGCTGATCGGCTGCGCGGACCCGGTGCTCGCGGCGGTGGCGGCCAAGGGCGCCAAGGAGCTGGCGTACCACCGCCAGTACGCCGCCGAGTGGGTCGTCCGCCTCGGCGACGGGACCGAGGAGTCGCACCGGCGTATGCAGGCGGCGTGGGACGAACTCACGCCATGGCTGCGGGAGTTGCACGAGGACGGGATCGCGGAGGACTTCGGTGCCTCGGCCCGGTCGGTGGCCGACACGACGCGTGCCGTCCTGGCGCAGGTGGCGCAGGCCGCCGGGCTGACCGACTCCGCGGCGGCCCCCGTGCCCGGTTCCGGCCGAGCCGGCGATCGCACGGAGCACTTGGAGCCGCTGCTGGCCGAGTTGCAGAGCGTGGCCCGTGCCCACCCGGACGCGACATGGTGACGGCGGCCGGGACGCTGAGCGCGCAGCAGGTGGCCGCGCAGGTGGTGGACCCGGAGCTGCCCATGCTCACCCTCGCCGAGCTGGGGGTGCTGCGCGCCGTGGAGACCGGCGCGGACGGTGCGGTGACCGCCACCCTCACGCCCACGTACTCCGGTTGCCCCGCGATGGCCGAGATGCGGGCCGATCTGGCGGTGCGCCTGGAGGCGGCCGGGTTCACCGACGTCCGTATCGAGACCGTCCTCGACCCGCCGTGGACGACCGACTGGATCTCCGCGGACGGCCGCCGCAAGCTCACCGAGCACGGCATCGCGCCGCCCGGCCCGGCTCCGAGGCACCAGAGCGGGCCGCTGCCCCTGGTGCTCTCACCGACCCGACGGGTCGTGCCCTGCCCGCACTGCGGCTCCGCCGACACCGAGGAAACCTCCCGCTTCGGCGCCACCTCCTGCCGGGCGCTGCGCCGCTGCCGCAGCTGCCTGGAACCGTACGAGCAGGTCAAGGAGATCTGATGACCGCCCAGACCACCGACGCCACGGCGGCTCCCGCGCCCTCCGCGGGCGCCCCGGTCCGCCGTCGCCCGGCGTTCCACACCCTGCGGATCGCCGCGGTGGAACCGCTGACCGAGGACTCCGCCGCGATCACCTTCGACATCCCGGCCGAGCTGGCCGAGGAGTTCGCGTTCGCGCCCGGCCAGTCACTGACGCTGCGCCGCGAGATCGACGGCCGTGACGAGCGGCGCTCGTACTCGATCTGCTCACCGGTGGGCAGCGGCCCGCGGATCGGCGTGCGCGTCGTCCCCGGCGGCCTGTTCTCCTCCTGGCTGGTCAACGACGTCCGCGCGGGGGAGGAGATCGAGGTCATGGCGCCCACCGGCCTGTTCACCCCCGACCTCGCCGAACCCGGCCACCACGTCCTGATCGCCGCGGGCTCCGGCATCACCCCGATGCTGTCCATCGCCGCCTCGGTGCTGGCCGCCGACGACCGCTCCCGCGTCACCCTCTTCTACGGCAACCGGCGCTCCAGCACCGTGATGTTCGCCGACGAACTGGCCGACCTCAAGGACCGGTTCCCCACCCGCTTCCAGCTCGGGCACGTGCTGTCCCGCGAGCCGCGCGAGGCCGAGCTGCTCTCCGGCCGCCTCGACGCCGACCGCCTCGCCGCACTCATCGGCTCGCTGGTCGACGTCGGAGACGCCGACCACTGGTGGCTGTGCGGCCCGCACGGCATGGTCCGCGACGCGCAGGGCGTCCTCGACGGCCTCGACGTACCCGCCGACCGCGTCCACCAGGAACTCTTCTACGCCGACGACGAACCGGTCCGCGAGGCACAGCACACCGAGGCCCCCGCGGACGGCCCCGTCAGCGAGGTGACCATCAGCCTCGACGGCCGCACGAGCACCACCCCGCTGCCGCGCGACCGCAGCATCCTGGAGGGCGCCCAACAGGCCCGCCCCGACGTGCCGTTCGCCTGCAAGGGCGGCGTCTGCGGCACCTGCCGCGCGCTGGTGTGCGACGGCGAGGCCGAGATGCGTCGCAACTTCGCCCTCGAACAGTCCGAGGTCGACGCGGGCTACGTCCTCACCTGCCAGACCTTCGCCGTGTCCGACTCCCTGACCGTCGACTTCGACAGCTGACCCGTACCGGGTGCGTGGTGGGTGTGTCACCGAGTGGCGGTCGCCTCCGTCAGTGCGCGTTCGATGACATCGGCGGCGCGGTGGGCCTGGTCCAGGCTGAGCACCAGGGGTGGCTTGATCTTGAGGGCGTTGTCGCCGGGGCCGTCCGTGGACAGCAGCACGCCGTCGCGCTTCGCGAGCTCCACCACCCGCTTGGCCAGCGCGCGGTCCGGTTCCTTGGTGGTGCGGTCGGCGACGAGGTCCGCGCCGAGGAACAGGCCCCGCCCGCGTACGTCGCCGATCGCCGGGTGGTGTTGCGCCATCGCGGTCAGCCGTCCGCGCAGGACACGGGGTTGCCGCCGAAGGTGTTGAAGTACTCCATGCCGGTCCGGAACCTGCGGGCCATCTCTGGCGTGGTGACCACCGCGGCGACGGGGTGGCCGTTGCCGATCGGCTTGCCCAGCGTGACGATGTCCGGCACCACCCCGTGCCGTTCGAAGGCCCACACGGCGCGCTGTTCGACGGCGTTGGCGATGCTCATCGCGAGGCGGGCGTTGATCAGGTCCGGCAGCAGCCGCAGCTCCGCCGCCGACAGCGGGGCCTCGGCGTGGTACCCGGCGATCACCGCGCAGGCCGCGGCCACCGGGTCGGCCTGCCCGAGCTGGGCGTAGGCCGCGGCCACGGCGAGCCCGCACATCCGCGGGGCGCGCACCACGTCGCCGAAGTCGATGATGGCGGCGATCCGCCCGTCCGCGTCGAGGAGCACGTTGGCGTCGTTGTGGATCGCCTGCTGCGGCAGGGCGCGCAGCTCGGGCAGCAGTTCGTCGAGCCCGGCCAGGGCGTTCGCGGTGAACTCCCGTACGTCATCGGTGACATGCGGCACCGCGCGTTCGAGGTCTCCCGCGCGCAGCGGGTGCCAGCGGAAGTCGCGGTCGAGCGCGGAGTGCTCGAACCCGGCGAGGACACCGTCCAGGGTCGCGACGGCTGAGCCGAGGGCGTGCAGCCTGCGCGCGTCCGCCGGTCCTGCCTGCGAGTACGGGGTTCCCGGGAGCCACTCCAGCAGGTGCGCGGTGCGCCGCTCCCCGGCCACGGTCGCGGTGTCGGCGGCCACCAACGAGGCGGTGGGCAGGCGGGGTTCGGTGCCCACCAGGCGGGCGAGCAGGGTCTCCTGGAGCTCGATCTCCACGGGGCTGGTGTCGGCCGCGTACATCTTGAGCAGGTACCGCGGCCTGCCCTCCACGTCCAGACGTGTGTTGTCGGTGGCTTCGCCGGGCAGCGGCACGGCCTCGGCGCTGACGTCGAACAGGTCCGCGGCGAGGGCGGACAGCATCGTGGTCTGCATGCGCCGGAAGCTAGGTTCCGGGTGCAACGATTGTCGATGGAACCGGCGCAACTCGTCGTGCCAGTGCAAGGATTCGACGCATGGAGGATACGGATCGCGGAATCTTGCGCGAGTTGGCGATGGACGCCCGGGCCTCCCTCGAACACCTCGCGCGCGTCTCCGGGCTCGCCGCCTCCTCGGTGAAGCGGCGCATCGCACGCCTGGAGGAGACGGGTGTCATCCGGGGCTACACCGTGCGGGTCGACCAGCGGCAACTCGGCCTCGGCGTACAGGCGTTGATCGGACTTTACGTCGCGCCCAGCACGTCGCGGGCGGAGCTGATCGCCTCGCTGAACGAGCAGGAGGAGATCGTCCGGGCCTGGACGACGGCGGGCAACGCCGATGCGCAGGTCCTGGTGCAGGTGCGGGACACCGACCACCTTGAACAGGTGATACTCCGGCTGCAACAGATGCCCGGATTCGCCCACACCCGCACCCAGATCCTGCTCACCGAGCTGGTGCACCGGTCCAGCTGAGCGGTTGCCCGACCCACACACACCATGCTGGGCAGCGCTGCGGTCAGAGGAAGCTGACGTTCTGCGCGAGGGCCAGTTCGCTTGAGTAGTTGATGGTGTTGGTGGCCGAGCGCATGTAGGCCTTCCAGGAGTCGGAGCCGGACTCGCGGCCGCCACCCGTCTCCTTCTCACCGCCGAACGCGCCGCCGATCTCGGCGCCGGAGGTGCCGATGTTGACGTTGGCGATGCCGCAGTCCGAACCGGCGGAGGACAGGAACAGCTCGGCCTCCTGCTGGTCGCGGGTGAAGATGCTGGACGACAGGCCCTGGGGGACGTCGTTGTGCAGCGCGATGGCTTCGTCGAGGGTGTCGTAGGTCAGGACGTAGAGGACGGGAGCGAAGGTCTCCTCGCGTACGACGTCGTTCTGCTCGTCCACGCGGACGATGACCGGCTCGGTGTAGGCGGCGTCCGGGGCCTCGTCGGCGAGCCGGCGGTTGCCGCCCACGAGGACCTTTCCGCCCTGGGCCTGCACCCGGTCGAGCGCGCCGCGCATGCCGTCGAGGGCCCTGGGGGAGATGAGCGGGCCGACGAGGGTGGTCTCCTCGAAGGGATTGCCGATGGGGAGCTTGCGGTAGGCGGCCGTGAGGCGTTCGACGAGGGTGTCGGCGATGTCGCGGTGGACGATGAGCCGGCGCAGCGTGGTGCAGCGCTGGCCCGCCGTACCGGCAGCGGCGAAGACGACACCCTGGACGGTGAGGTCGAGGTCGGCGGAGGGCGTGACGACCGCGGCGTTGTTGCCGCCGAGTTCGAGCAGGGTGCGGCCGAAGCGGGCGGCGACGCGGGGGCCGACCTCGCGCCCCATGCGGGTGGAACCGGTGGCACTGACGAGCGCGACGCGCGGGTCGTCGACGAGCCGCTCGCCGACGGCACGGTCCCCGAGCAGCAGCCGGTGCACATCGCGCGGCGCCCCGGCGTCGTCGGCGGCGCGGCACACCAGCCGGTCACAGGCCAGGGAGATCAGCGGGGTGAGCTCGGAGGGCTTCCACACCACCGTGTCACCGCAGGCCAGGGCGACGGCGGTGTTCCACGACCAGACGGCGGCGGGGAAGTTGAATGCGGAGATGACACCCACCACGCCCAGCGGGTGCCAGGTCTCGGCGAGGCGGTGGCCCGGGCGCTCGGAGGCGATGGTGCGGCCGTAGAGCTGGCGGGACAGGCCGAGGGCGAAGTCGCAGATGTCGATCATTTCCTGGACCTCACCGAGCGCCTCGGAGCGGATCTTGCCCGCTTCGATGGTGATGAGGTCGGCCAGGTCGCTCTTGTGCTCGCGCAGCAACTCACCCAGGCGGCGCACGAGTTCACCACGCCGCGGGGCCGGCGTCGTACGCCAGGTGAGGAACGCCTCGTGGGCGGCGGCGACCGCGGCTTCGGCGTCCGCCTCGCCCGCGGCCGCCAGGCCGAAGAGGTCCTCGCCGGTGATCGGTGTGCGGGCGTGGAAGTCGCTGCCGTCGTCGGGCGTGACGCCGACGCGGCCCAGCGCGGCGAGCGCGCGCTCACGCAGCTCGTCGGTGGTGGGAAGGGAGGTGCCGGTCATGGTGTGCTCCTCGTCGTGGAAGTGAGTGGGTGAGTCAGTCGAGGGTGACGATGGCGCCCTTGAGCCCCAGCTCTCGGGCGGCCTGCGCGAGGGACCGGCGCTGCTGCTCCGCGTAGAGGGCGTACGGGTCGAGCACGTCGCGGCCGATGGCGCCGGAGAGCCAGGCGGCGTCGTAGGCGACACCCTCCTGGGCGCTGTCGCGGGTGCCCTAGGGCTTGTCGTTTGGATCAGGCCGGGCTCGCGGGGCCTGGCACGCACGCTCGCGGCGTTGTCGTCGGTCGACGACGCTCCGCGTCGCCTCCCTCCTCCGCCTTGCGATCGCACGCACCAGGCCCCGCTCCCTGATCCGGCCTGATCCAAACGACAAGCCCTCGCCGCTGAGGTTGGACTGGAAGATGCCGGCGGCCGAGCGCGGCAGGAAGTCCTCGTACACGATGGGCCGGGCGCGCACCCAGCCGCCACGCACCAACTCATCAGCAGGAGAGGGCGGTTGACCCTCGCGCGACCGCCCTTCGACCGTCTCGTACGTGAAGTGGGCGAGCCCCCGCGCGGCCAGCTCGCCCTCGTCGGCCGGCATGTGCTCTTCCCACACCGCGCGTGCGATGTCGCCGCGGCGCTGCGGCGGATGCCCCGCCGCCCGCTGGTCGACCTGCCCGAGCACGTCGTCGTAGAGTGCCCGGCCCTCACGTGTGAGGGCGATGCCGCGCGCCTCCACCTCGCCGAAGCGGACGCGCAGGGCGCCGCTGGTCACGCTGCCGTCGGGGTCGCGCATCGCGCGCGGTTCGGCGAGGGCCTTGAACGAGGTCTGGCGCAGCAGCACGTCGGGGCCCTTCCAGGAGGGCGGCCCCTGGATGGTGTCGATCATCTCGATGCCGCGGTCGGTCATGCGGCGGTACAGCTCGTCGATGTCGAGGACGCGGGGCGTGAGGTGGTTGATGTGCGTGCTGCGTACGCCGCCGATGTCCGCGGCGACGGCGGAGGCCCGCTCCAGCTCTTCGTACCAGGCCCGGTCCACCGGCTCCGGCGACAACTCGAAGGCGGAAACGGCCAGTGCGAGGAAGCGGTCGGCCTGCGCCTCACGCAGTTCGCCCTCGGCTGCCGCGCGGTCGGCCAGCGTGAGCAGTTCCTGGGGGAAGAGTTCGCGGGCGCCGAGGAAGTTCTCCAGGCGGGAGCGGAGGTCGGGGCCGAAGAAGCGGGGATCGGCCGGGGTGAGCAGGGAGGTGAAGACGCGGAACGGGTTGCGTGCCAGTTCCTCGCCGTCGACCGGCCGGAACGCGGTGGAGACGACCGGCACCGCGCTGGCGGCGGCCTCCCGCAGGTCGTAGAAGCCGACCGGGTGCATGCCGACGGCGGCGAAGACCCGTGCCACCTGCGACAGTTCCTCGGGTGTGCCGACCCGGATGGCGCCGTGCCGCTCGGCGGTGACCCGGCCGATGGAGCCCAGGCGTTCGGCGTCCGCGCCGCGCTCGCCCAGGACGTCCTCGTTGACCTCGCGCGAGACGTCCACGAGCGTGGTGTAGGCGGGCACTTCACGCCCGTACATCTCGGAGAGACGGGTGGCGAACGCGGCCCGCAGCCGCCATTGCGGAACGGTGGACGTGGACGTGGACGCGGACATGGGCGAGGACATGGGATCCCTTTCGCTCGGTTCGGCGTGTTTCACGCGCTCACACCACATGCGCCTCGGGACGGCTCACCGCGGCGCCGGACCGGAAGCGGTCGGCGCTGAGCGGGGACACGTCCGTGAACGGCTCCCGCTCCAGGTACAGGTCGCGCACGATCTCCCCGACCGCCGGGGCCTGGAGGAACCCGTGGCCGGAGAACCCGGCGGCGTACAGGAGGTTGGGGACCTCGCCGGAGCGGCCGATGAGGGCGTTGTGGTCCGGGGTGTTCTCGTACAGGCCGGCCCAGCCGCGCACCGTCTCCATGTCGGCGAGGGCCGGGGCGCGGTGGCGTACGGCGGCGCGGAACAGGTCCAGCCACTCGGGCGTCCAGGTGGTGTCGAAGCCGTCCTCCTCGGAGGGGTCGGCGAGGCCGAACAACAGGCCGTCGTCGCTGTTGTGGAAGTACCCGGTGGAGGCGAAGTCGATGGTGAACGGGATGCGCGGGGCCGGTGGTGCGAGCCGCGCGGTGAACGCGAGTTGGCGGCGCACCGGGCGGACGGGGAGGTCGACTCCGACCATGTCACCGATCCGGGCCGACCAGGCGCCTGCCGCGCACACGACGGTGGAACAGGCGATCCGGCCTGCACTGGTGTGCACGGCGGTGACCCGGTCCCCGGTGAGGTCGAGGCCGGTGACCGTGGTGTGCGTGGCGATGGTGACACCCGCGCGGGCGGCGGCGTCGGCGTATCCCCGCACGACGCGGGCGGGGCGGGCGTGCCCGTCGTCGGGGGAGTAGGCGGCGGCGACCAGACCGTCGGTGCTGATGTACGGGCACAGGGTGCGGGCCTCGGCGGGGTCGATCATCCGGCTGGACACCCCGAGGGCGTTCTGCGTCTCGACGCACTGACGGAAGTCGTCGGCCTGTTGGTGTGTGCTGAGGAGGAAGAGGTAGCCGACGGTGTCGAGCCGGATGTCGGCGCCGGGGCGGCGCGTGAAGTCCCGGTACGCGTGCAGACTGCGGTGGCCCAGCTCGATGTTGAGCGGGTCGGAGAACTGGGCGCGCACCCCGCCGATCGGCTTGCCCGAGCTGCCGCAGGCCAGCTCACCGCGCTCGACGACGACGATGTCCCGCACTCCGGCCTCGGCCAGGTGGAAGGCGGCACTGGCGCCCATCACCCCGCCCCCGATGATCACGACGGCGGCGGCGGAAGGAATAGTCCGGAAAGCTGAGGAGGTCGTGTGCTGCACGTGCTGATCCCTTCCAACAGCCGCCACCGGGCCCGGACGTGGTCCGGTGTACCGAGGCGGCGAGGGCGGTCAGTGGCGAGGGCAGTCGAGTACGGAGGCGATGCCGATCAGCTGTCTGGAGGCCATCGTGCAGCAGCGAACCGTTGACGTCCATCAACGGTTACTGCTCACGATCGTCTACCGGATCTATACGGTTTCCGCCGCCGGCCCGGCCTGATCCAAACGACAAGCCCTAGTGTCCCCGTCATGGACTGGACGAGTGCGCAGCTGCGGTCCCTGGTCGAACTGACCCGGCGGGGCACCGTGACCGCCGTCGCCGACGCCCTGGGATACACCCCGGGTGGGGTCTCGCAGCAGCTCGCCGCGCTGGAGAAGGCCACCGGCACCCCACTGCTGCGGCGCACCGGGCGGCGCGTCGAACTCACCGACGCGGGTGCCGTGTTGGCGGCCCACGCCGAACGCATCCTCACCACGCACGGCGAGGCGGTCCAGGCGCTGGAGCGCACCCGCAACGAGGTGTCGGGCACCCTCCGGGTCGGCCTCTTCGCCTCCGCGGCCGCCGAGATCCTGCCGCCCGCCCTGCGCCGCGTCCGCGAACTGCACCCGGCGGTGACCGTGCGCAGCCGCGACATGGACGTCGACGAGGTGTACGGCGCCGTGGCGGGCGGCACCGTGGACCTGGCCATCGGCCTCGACTACCCGGACGTGCCGATCCGGCGCGAACCGGCCCTGAAAATGGTGCGGTTGGCCCGCGAACGCTTCTCCCTCGCCGTGCCGTCCGGCACCGCGCCCGGCCGCCCGACGGTCTCGCTCGCGGACGCCGCCGAGTGGGGCTGGATCCTCCCGCTCGCCGACAGCTACTACGGACGCGCCGTGCTCACGGCCTGCCGCCGCGCCGGGTTCGAGCCCCGTGTCCTGCACGAGGTCACGGACACGGCGGCCACGCTGGCCCTGATCGAGGCGGGTGTCGGGGTGAGCGTGGTGACGGACCTGATGCTCAGGCTGCGACCCTCCCGCCTGGACGTGCTGGCGCTGGAGGATGTCATGGAGCGTCACATCGTGGTGGTCATCCGCTCCTTCGCCGAGCACCGGCCTGCCGTGGCGGCCCTCGTCGACGTCCTGCGCAAGGGTGCCCAGCCCGATCCGAACGACCCGACCTACGGCGTGCCGCCCCCGTCGCCCGCCCCGTGCACGTACGGCTGACCGGTGGGCACCGCGCCGCGCAGCGCGCAGATCGCCGACCCGAGCAGCGGGTTGGTGTTGCCGCGGCGGTGCAGTGCGAGGACGCGGCGGAACGCCGAGCGCCGGGCGACCCGGCTCGCCCGCACCGACGTGCTCGGCACATGCGCGAGGCCCGGCACGATCGCCACGCCCTGCCCGGTCGACACCAACTCCCGTACGACGTCATAGTTGTTGCTGCGAAAGGCCACGCTCGCCTCGAAGCCGGCCGCCGCGCACAGCCGGTCGAGGGACAGCGCTCCGGCGGTGTCCTCCCGGCTCGTGATCCAGCGCTCCCCGGACAGCCCCGCAAGGCGTGTGCCGTGGGGGCTGTCGGGGGCCCGCAGCAGCACGAGGTCCTCGCGCAGCAGCTGGTGAGGGGTCAGGCCGGTGGGCCACTGCTGGGGGCTGAGCCCGTACTCGTACACCAGGGCCACATCGAGATCACCCGCGTCCAGGGCGGCGACGAGTTCCTTGGGCTCGCCCTCCTGCAACTGGATCTCGGCGTGCGGATGGGCCGAGGTCAGGGCCGACAGCGCGGCGGGCACCAGCCGCACCCCCGCCGTGGGAAAGCTCCCGAGCCGCAGCCGCCCGGTCGCCCCCGTGGCGAGCCGGCGCACCTGCTGGTCCAGCTCGTCCAGAGTGGCCAGGAGCGGGGCGCCGAGTTCGACGAGGCGGTCCGCCGCCGAGGTCGCGCGGATCCCGTGCGCCTCCCGCTCGAAGAGCACCAGGCCCGTGTCCTTCTCCAGCGCCGAGATCTGCTGGGAGACCGCCGACGAGGTGTACCCCAGCTCGCGGGCCGCGACGACGAACGACCCCGTACGCACGACGGCCCTCAGCGTGAGCAGATGCTGCGGCTTCAACAAACCGGAACTTCCCCGTACTTGGGCACCACTGCGTGTGTGCCGACAGCATAAGCATCACTGGTGCTCGCAGGTGAAGAGTCTCGTGCTGCTGACTCTTGTGGGCCGGGACGCGCGGCGCGGAGGGTGAAGGCACGCAACCGGACCCGCCATCCCCCGGACAGACAAGGATCAGCACCGTGACGGACGCACTCTCGCTCGTCGACGACTGGGGCCCCGAGAGGATCGTCGTCGTCTCGCACCGGCGCACCGGCATGAAGGGCGTGCTGGTCATCGACAACACCGCGCGCGGCGTGGGCAAGGGCGGCACCCGCATGAGCCCCACCGTCTCCGTCGGTGAAGTCGCCCGCCTGGCCCGGGTGATGACATGGAAGTGGGCGAGCGTCGACCTCTTCTACGGGGGTGCCAAGGCCGGCATCGTCGCGGACCCGGCCGCACCCGACAAGGAGGCGGTGCTGCGCGCCTTCGCCCGCGCGCTGTCCAACGAGGTGCCCCGCGAGTACGTGATGGGCCTCGACATGGGCCTGACCGAGGACGACGCCGCCGTCATCCAGGACGAACTCGGCGACCGGGGCGCGGCGGTGGGCACCCCGGCCCATCTCGGCGGGGTCGCCTACGACGAGCTCGGTGTCACCGGCTACGGCGTCGCGGAGGCCGCCGACGCCGCCGCACACCACCTCCAACTGCCGCTGTCCGGCGCCCGGGTCGCCATCCAGGGGTACGGGGCCGTGGGCCACGCGGCGGCCCGGCGGTTCGCGCAGCTCGGCGCCACGATCGTGGCCGTGTCCACCGTGCAGGGCGCCCTGCACGACCCGGCCGGGCTCGACGTCCGCGCCCTGGAGACCGCCCGCGAGGAATTCGGCGACGCCTTCGTGACCCGCCACCCCGCGGGAACCGTGATCGCACCGGGCCAGGAACTCACCGTCGACTGCGACATCCTCGTCCCCGCCGCCCTGCAGGATGTCATCGACGCCCCGACCGCCCACCAGGTCAAGGCGAAACTCGTGGTGGAGGGCGCCAACCTGCCGACCACCCCCGAGGCCCAGACGGTCCTGGAGGAGCGGGGCGTCCATGTGCTGCCCGACTTCGTGGCCAACGCGGGCGGTGTCGTGGCGGCGGCCTTCGCCATGGACGCCCGCTACTCCGGCTTCCGCCCCGAGACACCCACCATCTTCGACACGATCAGCAAGCGCCTGCGGGCCAACGCGGTGACGGTCCTGGACGAGGCCGCCCGCCAGTCCGTCACGCCCCACGCCGCCGGCCGGGGGCTGGCCGAGCAGCGGGTGCGCGATGCGATGGTGAGCAAGGGGCGGATCCGGGCGTAGCGGGCGGTGGCCCGGGTCAGACGACCGTGCCCACGTCCTTGGCGGTGATGATGTCCATCGCGCGTTCGGCGACGGCGGCGATGGTCATCGAGGGGTTGCACGCGCCGGTGGTGCCGGGGATGAGGGCGCCGTCCAGTACGTAGAGGCCGCGCTGGCCATGGACACGTCCCTCCAGGTCGCACACCGTGCCCATCGGTGCGCCGCCGAGCGGGTGCCAGGTGCTGTTCACCAGGGAGTTGGTGTCGATGAGCGTGCCGACGCCCCGGGACAGCCGCGTCACCCGCTCGTGGATGGCGCGGTAGCTCCCCGAGTCGCCGCCCGACGGCCAGTGCAGGGACACGGAGTCGGTGGCGGAGTCGTAGCGCAGGCGGCCGCGGTCGGGGCTGACACCGAAGCCGACCAGCATGGTCGTACGGGTGTCGAGGCCCAGCGGCGGCAGCGACGCCTGGATGACGGTGTTCGCGGTGGCCGGGTCCGCCCACGCCTTGCTGCCGTAGACGACGGGGCCGCCCTGCTCGGCGCCGAAGTCCTCCTGGAGGTCGGTCCAGGCGTAGATGCGGTCGCCGTTGGTGCCCCAGCCCTCGCCGACGCCGTCGGGCAGGTCGGGGATGGCACCGGTCGCACCGGCCCGGACCAGGAGCTTGCTGGTGTTGACGCTCCCGGCCGCCATGATCAGGGAGCGCGTGGTGAGCACCTTGTGATCCTGTACGACGCCGGAGTCGTCGGTGCGGTCGACGCGTACCTCCCAGCGGCCGTCGGCGGCGCGGGCCACGGAGGTGACGTTGTGGTGGGTGGCGACGGTGACCTTGCCGGTCGCCTCGGCCCGCTTCAGATACGTCACGTCCACGGAGTGCTTGCCGCCGTTGTTGACGCCGAGCGCGCAGTCGCCGTTCGTGTACGAGGGCTTCATCTCGCCGCGCAGTTCGGCCAGGGCGTAGTCCCAGTCGATCGGCATCGGAATCTTCTCCAGGCCGTATCCGGCCTTGCGGGTCCGTTCGGCGAAGACCCGTGCCGCGTAGTAGTTGGGGGAGTCGATGAGCTGGTCGGGTGCGGTGTCGGCCTGGAGCATGCGGGCGACGCGCGGGTAGTGGACGCGGTCCATGCGCCGGTAGTCGAGGGCGTCGGGAAACCAGGTGTTGAAGACGGCCTCCGAGGGCTGCAATGTCATGCCCTGGTAGACGAGCGATCCGCCGCCGACCCCGGCCGCGCACACGCTCAGGATGTTCTCCCCCAGCACCGGTTCGAGGAGCCCGGCGTAGGGCGCGAAGCCGAGGGGGGTGCCGAGGAGCCGGGCGAGCGGCCTGACGGCCTCGGGCCGGGTGCCGTACCAGAGCATGCGCTTGTCCAGGCCCGACACCCGCGGGAAGGTCTCCGCGTTCGGGCCGGTCGGCCAGCGCCGGCCGCGTTCGAGCACGGTCACCGGCACGCCGGCCTGTGCGAGCCGCAACGCCGCGACGCCGCCGCCGAATCCGGATCCGATGACGACGACCCGATGCTCCTCGCGGGTCAGGTTCACGCGGGCGGGCGCGGCCGAGGCGGCCGGGGCGGAGAGGGCGCTCGCGGCGGTGAGGGCGGCGGCGCCGGTGAGCAGGGCACGCCTGCTGGGGGAGGGCATGAGCATCTCCTTGACCAAGTGGGGGAGGGCTGTGCCGAACGGTGGGGGGAGAGGGGAAATCGGGCACACGCGTGCCAACACCGGTCGAGAGCACGGTAGTTACTCGCCGGTCAGCTACCGCAGAGTAGAGTCGCGTGTCACTCAGTGACAAGAAGGCTGCATGCGTCAGATGGTGTCCGGCCGGCGGTCCGCCGGGAAACGGCCTCGCTATGCTGCGCTGACTTCGGACGAACAGTCGAACGGCCAGTAGGGCAAGGGGGCGTCAGATGCCATGGGAGGCGTGGCGGCAGGAGGTGCCGACGGACGAGCGGCCGTCGCTCACCGAGCGTCGCAGGGCCGATCTCCGGTTCGAGATCGCCTGCGAGGCGGTGCGTCTGTTCACCTCCCAGGGCGTCACCGCCACGACCGGGGAGCAGATCGCGCAGGCCGTCGGGGTCTCCACGCGCACGCTGTGGCGGCACTTCCCGACGAAGGAGGGCTGCGTACTGCCGCTGCTCGCGGCGGGCCTCGACTTCGCCGTGACCCAACTGCGCCGCTGGCCGCGGCAGATGAGCCTGCGGGACTTCTTCAGCGAGACGTGCAGGACGGGCGACCTGCCGCCGGGCACCCCCACCATCCTGGCCCTGATCCGTATGACCTCCACACAACCGGCGCTGCGTGCCGTCTGGCTCCAGGCCCACGACGACGCGCTCCCCGTCCTCGGCCGCCTGCTCGCCGAACGCTCCGGCGGCGACCCCGACGACCTGCGCCTGGCCGTGCACGCGGCCACCCTCAACGGCGCCCTGCGCGCGGCCGCGGAGGACTTCGCGCGACGCTACGCTGACCGGCCCGAGGCCTCGTCCGGCGAGATCGCGACGTGCCTCGACGCGGCACTGCGGGCGGCGTCGGAGGGGCTGCCGTATTGAACGTCGCGTACGGGGAAGGTGGTTCGGACGCTCGCGGTCACACCCGCGCCCGGAAGTACCCGGGCACCTCCGCACCGTCCAGCAGCCGCCCCACCGCCGTCCGCGCGGCCAGTGGACCCACCAGGTTGCCCGAGCCCGAGTAGCCGCCCACCGCCATGACACCGTCGTGCACCGGTACGCACAGGGCGCGCCGGTCGCGGGTGCAGCCGACCGACGCGGCCCAGCGGTGCGTGACCCGCACCGGTTCGCCCGCGGCGCGTTCGGCCTGAGCGTCGATCCAGCGCTGGACCGGGGCCGTGGGGTGGTCGTCGAGGGTGTTCTCGGCGGACTCGAACTGGTCGCGGCCGCCCCCGATGAGGAGGCGTCCCTCGGCGTCCTGCTGCATCCACTCGAAGCCGTCGCGACAGCCCAGCGGGCCGTCCAGGATGCGGCGTGAGAGGGGCTCGGTGGCGAGCATTTGGAGGCGTACCGAGTGCACCGCGTCCGAGAGTTGGGGGAGGATCGCGTCCAGTTTGCCGTCGACCGCGACCAGCACCACTCGTGCCCGCACCGTGCCCCGCCCGGTGTGCACCGCGCCCGACTCGACGCCCGTGACGTGGCTGTTCTCGTGCAGCACCGCGCCGCGCTTGAGGCAGTGGGCCGCCAGTTCCAGGGCGCGCACCGTGGGGTTGATGCGGGCGCGGTTCGGCAGCACCAGGCCGCGGCCCATGTCGCCGTCGTACTCCTCGACCGGGATGCCGACCTCGCGCATCACGGCTGCGTCCGCGCGCATGGCGGCGAGGTGCCCGGCCTCAAGAGCCCGCTCGGCGTCGTCACGCGGGCCGCGCACGAAACCGGCGATCCGGTAGAGCGGGGCGCGCTCGACGACCGCGGGACCGAGCAGCTCCTCCAGGCGCCGCAACTCGGTGTCGCTGTCGTGGTGGAGCGCGATCCGGTCGGCGCGGGGGACACCGCTCGCCTCGGAGGCGAGGGGCAGGGCGCCGCCGCAGGACAGGATGCCGCCGTTGCGGCCCGCCGCGCCCGCCGCCACGGCGGTCGTGGACTGCGTCTGGTCGTCGTACGAGTCGATCTTGATCGCGGGCTGCCCGGCCCTGACACACTTCTTGCTGAGCGTCGGCAGGTAGTCGAGCAGCTGGTACGTGTTGTTCTGCGCGCCGACCGTCTTGCCGCACGCGTTGTCCGGGCCGACCTTCTCGGTCCTGGTGCCGCTCGCCCGCTGGGTGCCGGCCTTGTAGTAGTCGACGAAGTCGACCTTCTCCCGGCGCTCGGCGGTGTCGTTGAAGGAAGAGATGCCGATGTCGTAGTCGCCGATGCCGAGACCCGACAGGATCCGCGGGAAGTTCGACTCGACGTACTTCGCCTTCAGGCCCAGCTTGGCGGCCGTCGCGTCGCCGATCTCGACGTCCCAGCCGACAATCTCGTGGTGTGCGTCGCGGTACTCGTTCGGGAAGTAGTTGGGGCCGATGCCGATCTTCAAGTACCCCTTGTCCGCGACCGACTTGGGCACCAGGTCGGCCACCTCTGCGTCCGCGGCTACCTTCACCTTCGGCCCGGCCGGGCTGCCGGTGTGCTCGGTGTTCTTGACGCACCCCGCCGCGGCGACGACGCAACTCAGGGCGAGAGCGGCGGCCACGCCCCGACGTCTGCTGGCCAACATGTCTCCCCCTGGCGACGAGACGCCTTGTGACGGCGATGCTGACCTGCCTGGCCGGGATCCTGCCGCTGGTGCTCTCCGCCTGGTGCACCCGGGGCCTGCTCAAGCTCGTCGTCCGGCCGATGGCCCGCGCCCTGCTCGGACCCGGCCGTCTCGACGACCGCGTGCACGTCCTCGAAGAGACCCGTGCGCGCGCCGTGCAGGACTCCGCCGCGCCCCTGCGCCGCATCGAGCGCGACCTGCACGACGGCGCCCAGGCACGGATGGTCGCGGTGGCCATGACCCTCGCCCGGGCCCGCGAGCGGCTGGGCCGGCTGCCCGGGAGAGCGGGCCCGCGCGCGCTGGTCAGGTCGGATTGTCAGTGGCGTGGCGTACAACGGACGCATGGACAGGGAACTCGAAGCTCGTATCAACGACATCGTGGGGCTGACCGGCGTCGATGCCGACGGCCCGATCGTTGCCGAGCAGGCGCTGGCTGAGGAACGTACGCGCAGAACGCGCGTGCGCGCCTGTCAGGGCAAGACCGAGTTCCTTGATCGTGAGAGTGCCGAGCAGCGGTTGAAGGAGATCCGTGAGCGGCCGAGGCGCACCGGCGGAGTTCCGCGGCGGGTGTACGAATGCCCGCAGTGCGGCCGCTGGCATCTCTCCTCGCGCGCGGAGTGGAAGGCGAAGCCGCCGAAGAAGCCGGCGGTCGAGCAGTCGCTTCCGTCGTCGGCCTCGTACCGCAAGCACCGCGCTCGTGCCTTGCTGCGCGGTCGGGAGGCGCTCGTGGCGGCGCACATCGCGGAGTTCAGGGAGCAGCACGGAAGAGGCCCGTCCTGGGGCTACCTGCGTGAGCGCTTCGACTGGACGGTGCCGGAGCTCGCCGGCGTGCTCGAGTACCTCGCCGAGCGCGGAGTGGTCACCTACACCGATGCCGCACACAGCCTCGCGCTCGGCCCCACGCCGCCGCGGGACCTGCCGCCCACGCCGACCGGTCTGTCCGCGCGGGAACAACACGATGCTGTTTCCTGGGTCGCCTCGTACGAACGGCGTGTGGGCGGGAGCCCCACCGCTCATCAGCTGCGAGATGCCTTGAGCTGGAGTGACGAAGAGCATCTGGGACACCTGAGGGCTCTGGTCGATCTCGGCCTGCTGCGGTACGTCCCCGTGGACGGGACCTTGTGTGTCGGACAGGCCGTGCCGCAGGCATGGACCCGGCGGTCGGACGGCTGAGCGGCCGTGGTGCATCCATCGATGGGAGGGGCATCGCAGCCGATCGGTTGATGCGGGGCGTCGGGTGGGCCGCCGATGATGGATGTACGACACCCCCTCGCCCGCATAGCCCCCTCAGGGAGACACCATGGGACTCATTTCCCGCATGCGTGAGCGGACCGCCCGGAAGATGGACGAGTCACGCACGAAGGCCTACGAGAAGAGCCGCGCGCGAGGCGCCACGGAGCAGGAGGCGAAGGCCGCGGGGGAGCGGGCCGCTCGTCGCCGTCGCCGTACGCGCCGGTCCATGCCCATGTAGTTCGTGCAGCAGCGCCGCAACGCATCACGACCCGGTCGCGGGCGCGTGGTGGGCCAGTTCGGTGGCCAGGCGGCGCATGGCCGTGCGGTTGGCGTGGCGCATCATGGCGCGAACGGCGGGGGCCAGCAGCCGGTCGGCGAGCGGGGCCCGCAGCCACTTGTAGGTGAACGCGATGCGGGTCCCGCCGGCCTGCCGGGGTTCCAGGGCGTAGGTGCCCTGGGCCAGGCGCCTGCCGGACGCACTGACGTTGCGTTCCACGATGAGCCTCGGTGCTTCGGCCTCGACGACCTCGATGGCGACGTCGGCCTTGGTGCCGCCCAGCGCGGCGGTGACCGTCGCGCGCGACCCGATGCCGCGGGCGGGGCCGCTGTAGCGCCAGTCGGTCAGGTAGTGGTCGGTGAACCGCTCGTGGTGAGCCATGACATCGAGGAAGTCGTAGACCTCCCCTGTCGTCTGCGGTACGTCGATCGACACGATGACAGACTTCATGTACCACACGGTACATCTCGGGTGTACCGATTGGTACACTCGCGGCGTGGTGAAAACGGGCGACGGGCATTTCGACGGCAAGGCCCATCAGGACACGCGTGGGCAGGAGCGGCGCGCGAACCTGGTGGTCGCGGCCGTCGACCACGTCGCGGCGCACGGCATCGGGGACCTGAGTCTGCGCGGCCTGGGCGCGGCGATCGGCGTCAGCCATCGCATGCTCATCCACTACTTCGGCTCCAAGGAGCAGCTCTTCGTCGAGATCGTCCGGGAGTCGGAGCGACGTCAGCGTGACCTCCTGTCCCGGCTCCGTCTGGATCCCGGACTCCCGCCCGCCGACGCCGCGCGCCGACTGTGGCGACAGCTGGCGGACCCTCGACTGGCCGGTCAGGAGCGGCTCTTCTTCGAGATCTGCGGGCACGCGTTGCGGGGCCGCCCCGAAGCGGCCCCGTTCCTCGAAGGGCTCGTGACGGACTGGCTGGAGCCCCTCGTGGCCGCCGAGGTCAGTGCGGGCGCGGACCCCTTGGTCGCCCGCAACCGCGCCCGAATGGGCCTCGCCATGGTCCGCGGCTTGCTGCTCGACCTCCTGGCGACCGATGACCGCGAAGGCGTCGACGCGGCGCTGGAGGAGTTTCTGGGGCTGTATTACGGACCGGGGTGACGGAGGGGCGGATCGCCGTCATGCCGGTGGAGCGGGCGGCCGGTACACGCGGATCGGAGTGGACCCCTCCGCGTGGGCGCAGACAAGGTGGCTCCATGACTAATCCGACGCCACCTGCCGCCCGTGCCTTCTTTCTGGTCAATGAGGGCTTGGCGTTTCTGCTGGAGCTGTTGGCGCTCGGGCTGTTGGCTTGGTGGGGCATGACCCGTGACATCGGGTGGGCGGGGTCCCTCGCCCTTGCCGTAGCCGCACCGCTCGGTGCTGCCGTGCTGTGGGGGATGTTCGCGGCACCGAAGGCACGGTTCCGGATTCCGCATGCCGCCCAACTCGGGGTGAAGGCGGTGGTGTTCGGTGCCGCCGCGTTGGCTCTCCTTGTACTCGGACACCGGTTGTCCTTCCTCTGGTTCACCGGGGCCGTCGTCCTCAACACCGCATCGGCCTCGTACTACCGCACACGTTCGTGATGTTCCGCGGGGTACAGCCCGGCACCAGCACAGGCTGCTGTCATCGCGATCGGGGCGCTGGGCTCTCCGGGAACGGAAGTTGGAGTGTGTGACGGCGGCACTGGTCGAACTGCCCCAACCGGTCGCCCAGCCGGGCTCCCACTCCACGTAAACGGTTGGGCCTGGTGAGGGACGTCGAGGCCGGGTCGGGGAACTTCGCACATGTTACGGAGCGTCAAATTCCAGGTGTGCAGGGGCAGGTCGCGGGTATGAGCCGGGCACGCCGCGCTCCCGTCCGGGGAGTGCCTCCGGAGTGAGGAGCGACGATGACGCCCCAGGCCATGAGCCATCCGGCACCTCGGTCCGATACGCCTGAGCGACATACGACCGGCCCTGGCAGCGCCGCTCCCGCGGTCGGTGTCCCGGGCCTTCCGTCACTCTCCGCCACCGACGCGCTCGCGCCTGCGGACATCCGTGACCTGTCCAAGTCGCTGTTCGCCCGGCTCGACGAGTTCGAGGAGGGCACCCATGAGTACGCCTACCTGCGCAACACCCTCGTCGAGCTCAACCTCAACCTCGTGCACTACGCCGCACGGCGCCTGCGTGCTCACGGCGAATCGTACGAAGACGTCGTGCAGGTCGGCACCATCGGTCTGATCAAGGCCATCGACCGCTTCGATCTGCACCGGGGAGCGGAGTTCACGAGCTTCGCCCTGCCCACCGTCATGGGTGAGATCAAGCGCTTCTTCCGTGACACGACGTGGGCCGTCCATGTCCCTCGGCGCCTGAAGGAGCTCAGCCTGCACCTCGACCGGGCGAGCACCCGCCTGGAGCAGGCGAACGGTCACGCGCCCACCGTCGCCGAACTCGCCGCCCATCTCGGCCTTGACGAGGACGAGGTCGCCGAAGGCCTGAAGGCGACCAACGGCTGCACCGCGTCCTCGCTCGACAGGTCGGCCGCCATGGACGAGCCCGATGACACCTTGGCCGCCCATATCGGCTGCCACGACCCCGAGTTGACCAAGGCGGAGAACCTGCAGGCCCTCAAGCCGCTGATCACCGCCCTCGCACCCCGGGACCGCAAGCTCCTCGCGCTGCGATTCGTCGACGAGCTGACGCAGGCCGAGATCGGAGACGTTCTGGGCATCTCGCAGATGCAGGTCTCCCGCCGCCTCACCCGGGTGCTGGACCGGCTTCGGACACAGCTCAGCGCCTAGGGGCTCTCGTTTGGATCACCGTGCGGACCACAGGGAGATGCCTGCGATGTGGAGTCCGGCCAGGTAGATGGTCGCTGTCTTCTCGTAACGGGTCGCGATTCCTCGCCACTGCTTGAGACGGTTGATGCACCACTCGACGGTGTTGCGTTGCTTGTACGCCTCGCGGTCGAACGTGGGTGGCCTGCCGCCGTCGCTGCCCCGGCGCATGCGATGGCGGAGCTGGTCCG